>JANXMC010000823.1 GCA_025354825.1 Myxococcales bacterium | reverse complement strand
TCACTCGACGCCAGCGCGGCATCGTCGTCGTCGACGGGCGCTCGCTCCCGTTCGAGCGGCGTCGTCGCATCGAACGTCGCGATCATGTCGTCCGGCACGGGCGAAGGCGCCGGCGCCTCTTCCTCGACGACCCAAGAAACCCCCATCGCGCGCGCAATTGGGAAGTTCTCTTCCACGAGCCTCCCATCGTCGTCCGTCGTCCCTTTTCGGACGGCGTTCACACTTCGCAGCTCGTACTCGACGGGCGACGTGTACTTCACACCCTTCGCGTCACGAATCCAAATACGAACTGTGCCGCGCAGCGCCTCACACGGCGAGAGGCGCGCTGTGAAGTCGTAGAACTTGCACCCAAACGTTTTGCCGTGGCGGCGCACCTCGCGGCGGCGCTCCGTAGGCTTCAGCCGCGTGTCCTTGTCGGACCATTTGACCTTGTCGCACGCGCTCCCCGGCGCGGTCGCTTTGGGGCATTCCCACAGCGTCAGGTCGGCCACGTCTTCGGGCGCATACAGGAAGATGAGGACGCGCCGATTCACGGATTGGACGCGATTGCGCTCCTCGTGCTTCCCATCCTTCTCGAGCTCTTTCGACTCGGCCTCGGACAGCACCATCGCGGGGTTGCGCTCGCCGCACCCTTGCATGGCACCACGCAAATCCGGGTCTTTCCCCTCGCCCACGAAATCGGCGGGTAAATACGCTCGCGGATCGCCGTCGTCATTGGCGCTGAGCGAGTCCATGTACGCGCCGAAAAGGGCAAGGCGCGTCGCCTTGTCCATCACACCGTTGGACGGCAGGCCCTGGTCTGTTTGGAATCCACGAACGGCGGCGTCGTATTTGGGGCCGACCTTCGGCGAGATCGGAGCAATATCATAACCGAGCTGCTCCAGCGCAGCCTGGAGGCTCTCGACGCCCCATCTGTCACCGTGGTAGGCGCCCTGGTGAAGCTCGTCCCACATCTTCGGATCGCGCGTGAGAAGCGCATAAATGGCCTTTGCGCGCCGGCCCGCGAGCGTCTTGTTGTACTCCTCGTCACCCGTGGGATCGGCATGGCCGAAGACCGCGAGCTTCTCGACGGCGCTGTCGTCGGGGGCGCGCAGTCCGAAGAGCTTCTTGAGATCCTGCGAAAGCGTCGCCCGCGGAAAGCTGGAGTCGAACGCGAAGCGGTCTTGATCGAGGCGAACGCACGCGGCGGGCGACGGCCAGCGTTGCGTGACGATCGTATTGGTGAGCTCACCGGTGCTCGGCGCAATAGGCAGCTTGCGTTTCTGCTGCTCCGAGTAACGAAATGCGAGGCCGCCATCGAACGCCGGCTCATCGGGGGCGCCGGAAGCGGGCGCGTCGTCGTTCTCGGAGTCGCCTTCGGGAGCGGGCTTATCGTCGTCGGTCATGGGAAGTCAGTTCGGTGTGTGTTGAAATGCTCAGGCCCCCGCGCGCTCGAAAAGAGCCGCGATACTATCGTCGTCTAGGTCGCCCGTGGCCTCGAGGCTCGCGCTCTCTTGAAAGAGCTCGCTTCCGAGCTCGAGCAGCTCCACCGCCTCGTCGTCGGCGTCGACATCGTCGTCGGCGGCGCGGGCACCCTGCGGCACGAAGCCTAGGTTCTCGAGCCGCGCAAGGACGCCGCCTTCTTCGTGAATGGGAGGGAGCGCACCCACCGCCAGGGTCACGGGCGCGCCGTCGATGACGAGGCTCACAGTCGTCGCGTCGCGCGGGACGGGCGCCTCGAACACCTCACCGGAGAGCTTCGCCTTCTTGCTAGCGTTCCCGTCGATCTTCGCGCTCGCCGGATCGACGGTCGCGGCTTCGTCTTTCATGCGACGCGCGCGAACGCGAACGACCGTGCGTTCCACCCAAACTTTAAGCTCCGTCTCCGTCGACGTGGGGACACTCGCCTTTTTTGGCCGCTTTTCAGGGACGAGAATCTGGTCCCCCTCGAGAAGCACGTATGGGCTCTCTCGCCGCTCACGAAGGCTCTTGTTGGCGACGTGGTTCCACAAGGTCGACGAGTGCAAATAGCCGAAGCGCTCTGCGATCCCCGCGAGGGTTTCGCCCGTCGCCACTTCGACGACGACCCCTTTCGTCTCCTTGCAGACCACGACGCCTTCGCCATCTGATTCGCCCGCATCCATCGCCTTTGGTTTCGCGAAGTCGGATTCGTCGAGATCGGGCAGTGTGAGAGTACAATTGCCGTTTGGGATCCCCTTGAATCCAAATCTCCCATCCGCGTCGAAGAACCCTTCGCGCGTCTCGCCGTCGGAAAACTTAAGGGAGAACCCACGGCGCGGCACCGGGTCGCCGTCTTGATCGACGAGCACCACGTCGATCCACGTGGTCTTGGGGGCGGGTGCGGGTTTCGGCGCCGGGAACCAGTTGGGCTCGCGCTTCTCGTCGATGCGCGTCGTCACGCGCTCTTCGGCCTTCCACCCCGCCAGAAACAGCAGTCGCCCCGCGTCGACCGCCGATTCGATACGCGCGAGCAGCTCGCCGCTCGATTCGCGATTGGCCGACAGCGACGGTTGCGCCACGAGCTCGGCCAGCGTCGCGATCGACTGGCGGCGCTGCCCCGTCGACGCGTCGTGCGCGAGGTCACGCAGAACGCCCCGGACCTCCTTCGGCGAGAGCGCGTTCGCCCGTTCGGCGGCGCTCGCCGTGGACGCCCGCACGGCGGTGATGGGGCCGCGCGCCGCGACGAGGAGGCGCGCTCGTGATGCGGTGAGCGACAAGGCCTTCTACCTGTGAACCCGCTGTACGCTCTTTCCGTCGACGCCTACCCAGTAGATGTAAACGCCATCGAACGCGATTTGCCGAGCTGCGATGTTCGACGGAATATACGACGAATACCCCGCGAGAATCACCGTTTGCTTGTTGGCATTGAGCGGCGCGATCGAAACGAGGTTGTTGTTCAAATTCACGTAGATGACTTGGCCGTCGTCGGCGACGTAGCTCGTCACTCCGGTCGCAATTTGCGAGCACGTGAGCAAGTCATAGGAGCAGTAATTTACCGGCGCGGGCGTATTCACGCCTACGTACGCGAGGTGCTGATTCACCACGTGCACATAGTCCGAGTCTTGCGCGACGTCGCTGCACGTCGTCCCGAGGCACCGTTTGGTGATCTGGCCGAGGCCGTCCATCGTGACGAAAACGTCGTTGTCGGCGGCAACCGAAAAGAGCTGCACACTCTGGTCTGTGTCACCTGAAATCACAGTCACGAGGTTCACCCCCGCGCTGAGGTTCGTCGTGTCGAAGCGAATGAGATCGTACCGATCGATGGCGTAGAGCGTCCCATTCGGCGTCACGTCCATCACATCGAACGAGTGCGTCCCCGCAAGGGCCCCCTGGGAGACGATGGTGCCGGCGCTCGAGTAGCGGAAGATGTTCGAGGGGGTGAGCCCGAAGACCACGTTGTTACGCGCTTTCAAAACAGCATTCGGCGCAGAGAGGCCCGCCGCGGAAGAGCAAGCCGCGTCGATGCAGTGGTAGATCCCGGTAGCCGTCGAATAGAACGGGATGCCGCTCAGGACCGCGAGCGACAGAATGGGCTCCGTAGCCGTCGTCACCGTCTTCGGCAAGCATCGCCCCGCCGAGCACGCCGTGCCGCCGCAGCTCACACCGCAGCCGCCGCAGTTGTTCGCGTCGGTTCCCGACACGTTGATGCACGTACCACTACAAATGGCCGAGCCTGCGGGGCACACGTTGCATGTTCCGCCGCCGCAGGTCGAGTTCGTCCCACACGTGCCGCCCGCCACGTTCCCCTTCTCGACGCACGTGTTGCCCGCCGCCGCGCAGGCGAGCGTGCCGGTTTTGCAAACGTTGGTAGGCGCGCACGTCGGCGGCGCATTGGGCGTGACGGTTGCTTTGGTATCGTCGCAATCCGTTGTCGCGCAGCCGGTTTTCCATTCGGCGGCGAGCTGCCCCGGGCAGACGGTGGTGCAGGCCACCGCGGCCGCACAGAAGGTGTCGCCGTCGTGGTCTTGGCAGTAGGTCGCTTTTGCAGGTGCGCCCGCGCACGTTCCCCAGACGCGGCCGGCCGCGCACGTTTGCGTTCCGCCGGCGCATCCCGAAGCGCCGATGCAGGTGCGCGTTTCGGCTGGCGTACAATCACACGCCGCGGGTGGCGCGCAGACGACCCATTTGTTGGTCGCGCCACACGTCTCGGTGCATTGGCAATTGCCGGCGCCTCCCGTGATCGTGCGCGTGGGGTGCGCTGTATTGCACTCACACACCGCGTCGATGGTGCTGTCGGGCAGGCCGTCGCAATCGTTGTCGTTTGCCGAATTGCAGTCGCGCGCCGCAGGCCCCACCGCGCCTGTGCACGCGCCCCACGTTCCGTTCGAGCCGCACGTCTTCGTGCCTAGCTTGCAAACGCCCTGCGCAGGCGTCGGCAGGCCTGGGATGCTCTGCCCTTGGGCATTTTCGGAGCACGGCGCCGTCGCGTTCGGCGTGCACCCCCCACCGTCGCCACCGTCGCCACCGTCGCCACCGCCACCATCGCTTTGGCCCCCGCCGTCGCCGCCATCGGCGTGGCTTACGGCGTCGGGCGCGCCCGTGTCGGGAAGCTGCACGGGCGCGTCCGTGGTCGCGTCGGGGGCGTCGCCGCTGCCGCGACCGTCGGAGAAGTCCTCGAAGCCGAGAACCTTTCCGCAGCCGAACAGGGCGGTCGAGCCCGCGGCGACGAGGGCGAGCGCGATACCAAGCGAAGCACGTTGCGGACGGTTCCCGTTCATCGGGATTCGACGCTAGCACCCCTCGAATGCGGCGCTCTCCGAAGGGGCGTCGCCGTTGGGCGGTATTGACAACTACGGACGAGCGGGTCAACGGCGTCGGTCGCGTTACTCGCGACAGCCGCGTTACTCGCCGGTGGCGGCTCGCCGCGCCACGGGCGTGGCGGGAAGCGTGGGCGCGCCGGCTGCGCGGGCGTGGTCGTCCTGGTCGCACGTTCGCGAGGCGACATGGGGCGCGAGGCGGCCGTCGTCAGGCAACGAATCACGGGCAGGGAGCGGTTGGCTCAGGGAAGCGAGGATGGTGAGGGATACGAACTGCGACACGACGCACCTCCAGTTGACGCTCGGAGCAGACCTCGCGCCCCCGCGATCGGGAGGTCTGGGTGCGGAAACTGGGGGAACCGTAGTTCATGACCTTACCCCCGGCAACCCGCGCGGCCTTGGCGTTCGGACTCAGGCGTCGGGCGTCTGCGGGGCGCGGTAGCGCGGGTAGCTGCCGAGCACGTTGACCGTCTCGCAGCGTGTCTTCAAGATCTCGAGGGCCTGCGCGAACCCTTCGTCTTCACGGTGACCTTCGGCGTCGACGAGGAAGACGTACTCCCAGGCCTTCTCGCGATGCGGGCGCGATTCGATCCGCGTGAGGCTCACGCCCGCGAGGTCGAACGCTTCGAGAACATGACGAAGGGCGCCGCGACCGTCGCGAAGCGAGAACGCGAGGGTCGTCTTGTCGTCGCCGGTGCGAGGCGCGTCGTCCTTCGCGAGGAGCAAAAAGCGCGTCGCGTTCTCGGCGCGGTCTTGCACGCTCTCGCGCACGATGGGCAGGCCGTGAAGCTCGGCGGCGAGGCTCGAGCCGATGGCGGCGCCGGCCGGATCGCCCGCGGCTTCGCGGGCAGCAGCGCTCGTCGACGTGGTTTGTACGAGCTGCGCGGAGCTCAGGTTTTTTGCGAGCCACATGCGGCACTGCGCGAGCGCTTGCGGGTGCGAGTAGACGCGCTGAATGCTCGTGAGGCTCGGCGCGAAGCTCAAAAGGCACTGCGAGATGTCGAGGACCAGCTCGCGACGAATCGCGATGCCGCCGTCGAGCAGAGCGTCGGCGGCCGATGTGACGGAGCCCTCGGTGGAGTTTTCGATGGGGACGACGCCGTACATCGCGACGCCGCGGCGGACCGCATCGAACACGTTGTCGATCGTCGTCGCTTCGGTGTAGCGCGCGGCGAGGCCGAAGAGCTGCCGCGCGGCGATGTGCGCGAACGTGCCTTCGGGGCCGAGGAACGAAACGGCCATCGGCGCCTGAAGCGACAGGCACGCGCTCATCACCTCGCGGTAGACCGCGCGGATCGCCTCGCGCGGAAACTTGCCGGCGCCCTTCGACGCGAGCCTGTCGAGCACCGCGCGCTCGCGCTCCGGGTTGAAGTACGGCGCGTTCGACCCCTTTTTCGCATCGGCCACGTGGCTCACCACGTTGGCGCGCTCTTCGAGGAGCGAAAGGATTCGGTCGTCGATGGTGTCGATCTGCTTGCGGAGGTCGTCGAGACTCATGAGAACGTCCCCGTGCGGCGCGTGAAAAAGAGGGAGCGCGAGAAAGCCGTGAGCGCGGCGTCAGCCTATCTTACGCGCAGCGTCAGCGCCCCTCGGATCGCGGTAAATTCTGGGCGAGGCGCACCGTTCGTGGCCGCGACGGTCGTCGTGCTTGGTGCTCTCGCGGGCCTCTCGCCGCGGCGCGCGTGGGGGCACGACATGGGGACTTCGCAGAGCGAGCTCACGCTCGACGAGGCGCATCCGGGCGCGGTGCACGCGCGCGTCGTCCTCGCGGCGGCCGATGTCGAAGGCGAGCTTCAAGCGTTCGCCGACGAGGGGCTCGCGCTCACGACAGAGACCGGCGCCGCATGCACGCTCGCAACGCCGATGGTGCCGAGGTTCGACGAAGGGGACGGCCTCCGGATCGAGGGGGATTACGCATGTCCGGACGACGCCGCGGCGATCACGGCGACGTACTATTTTTTGAGCCGGCTCTCGCCGAGCCACCGTCACCTGGCGACGTTCACCGTTGGCGAGACCACGACGCAGCGCCTCCTCACGGCGACGAACCGCGCGCTCACCGTGACGATGCCGCCGCCGCTTCGCCGGCGTGACGCAGCGCTCTCGGTTGGTCTCGGTTCGATGCGCGTTCGCGTCACGCCGACGGCGCTCTGTCTCACGCTCGTCGCGTTCGCCGCATTGGCGCTTGCGGCTTTACTACGGCGGTGGCGTATCGTAACTCATTCGCGAGTTACTCCTCTCGCATCGCCTGCTCGCGAGGCGAGCCCCCCCCCTCCGTGGCAGAATCACCGCGTGACCCCTGACCAGGAAAAGCTCGCCATCGTCGTCTGCGGAGGCCCGGCCCCCGGGATCAACAGCGTCATCGGCGCCGCGACGATCCGCGCCTGCCTGTCGAACGTCGAAGTCCTCGGCATTCAAGACGGCTTCAAGTGGCTAATGCGAGGCGACACGGATCACGTGACGGCGCTCAGCATCGCCGACACGAGCCGCATCCACTTTCGCGGCGGCTCGCACATCGGCATCTCGCGCGAGAGCCCGCGCACGCCGGAGGAAATGAAGAACGTCCTCTCGTCGCTCGCGCGCATGGGCATCGGTAAGCTGATTACCATCGGCGGCGACGGCACGGCCTTCATGGCCCACAAGCTCTCGAGAGCCTCGCAAGCGTCGGGGGGGCGGCTCAAGGTCGTGCACGTACCGAAGACGATCGACAACGACATCGACCTTCCCCACGGCGCGAGCACCTTCGGCTTTCAGACCGCGCGCCACGTGGGCTGCGAGATCGTCGAGAACCTCATGGTCGACGCGAAGACGACGTCGCGTTGGTACTTCGTCGTCGCCCAAGGGCGCAAAGCCGGGCACCTCGGGCTCGCCATTGGCAAGGCCGCAGGCGCGACGCTCTCCCTCATCCCGGAAGAGTTCCCTCGCGAGACGACGCGCTTCGCCACCATCGTCGACACGCTCGCCGGCGCGATCATCAAGCGGCTATCGTATGGGCGACCGGACGGCGTCGCGATGCTCGCCGAAGGGCTCGCCGAGTGCGTCGAGCCGGAGGAGCTCGGCAAGTACACCGACGTTCCGCGAGACGCGCGCGGCAACATCGCGGTCGCGCAGATCAACCTCTGCGACATTCTGAAAATCGCGGTCCAGCGACGGCTCGCCGAGTTCAACATTCAGGCGCCCATCATGGCCAAGGCCATCGGCTACGAGCTCCGCTGCGCCGACCCTATCCCCTTCGACATGGAGTACACGCGCGACCTCGGCTACTGCGCCGCGCGGCACATCATCGAAGGCGGCTCCGACGTGATGGTCTCGATGCAACACGGCCGCTTCTTGCCCATCCCGTTCGAGAGCTTCATCGACCTGCCTTCGGGCAAGAGCCACGTGCGCATGGTCGACGTCACGTCCGACCGTTACAAAATCGCGCGCACGTACATGCTGCGCCTCAAGCCCGAAGACTTCGACGACGAGCTCGAGATCGAGCGCCTCGCAAGCGTCGCGGGCGTGACGACCGAAGAGTTCGCGCGGCAGTTCTCCCACGTCGTGCAGACCGAGCCGCGCAACTTCCGACTCACGATTCCGCCCGAGCGATCCCTCGACCCCAGCGCCTGAACGGCGCGCGAGCCGCGGCGGCGCGCGTGGTACCGTGAGGGGCGCGCCATGGGTCGCAACCTCATCGAGTGGTACCGGATCGACCGCACCGAATCGATGCGGCGCGTGCTCATCGCGGCCGGCGGCGCGATGGCGACCGGCTCGTTCGTCGTCGGCCTGTCGTTCCTCACGCGGCAGCCCGAGGGGATGCGCATCGTCGCCGCCGTCATCGGCTTCGTGTGCGTCGTGATGGGGCCGCTCATCGCCATCGTCGGCCTGCGCGGCTCGCTCATCGAGGACCTCTATCTCGTGGTGCGCGTCGACGGGATGGTCATCCATCTCGAGGCGCCCGAGACGATGGTCTCGTGGCACGACATCGAGCGCATCGTCCACGACCCGGTGGCCCAGGCCGTGGTGCTGCGCATGCGATCGGGCGAGCAGTCGCGGCTCACGCGCCCGTTCGCGGGAATCACGATGGAGGCCCTCGCGCGGCGCCTCGACGAATGCCGGCGGAAGGCCGACTTCCAGCTCCTACGCTGAGCGTCGCGTCGCGTTCGTAGCCCCGTCTACTTTTTGAACAGCTTGCCGAGGAGGCCGCCGCTCTTCTCGGGCGGCGACGAGTTGCGGTGAGGCACCGTGCGGTGCGACGAGCTCGTGATCGGCGGATGGTGGCTCGGCGGCGGCGCCGTGGAGACGCGACCTTTGCGCATCTCGAACAGGCGCACTTCGCGGGCGGCGTCGACGTTGCGCGGATTCAATTCGGCGGCCCTTCGAAAGTCGCGCATCGCGCTCGGCGCGTTCGAGAGCTTCTTGTGGAGCATCCCCCGGTAGAAGTACGCGCGCTCGCAGTTCTGATTCAGCTGCACGGCGCGATCGAGCATCGCTATCCGCTCGAGGCTCCCCTTGGGCGTTTGGTTCTCGGGCTTCATCGACTCGAGCCATGCGAGGAGCGCGAGGTAGTCAGCTTGCTGTTTGTCGGCCTCGTAGGCCTTGCGGCAGAGGATCTCGGCCTGCGCGAGATCGTTCCGCTTCATGAAAATTTCGGCCCGCTGAAAGTTCTGCGACGCGTCGATGACGGCGGCGATCGTCTCCTGCTCGTCCGGCGTCGCGCCGCCTTCGTTGAGGAGGCGCATGTACCGGCCGCGGCGGTCGGCATCCATCAGCGTTTGGTGCGCTTCGCCGAGGCGCGCGAACACGCGCTGCGCCTCTTCGCGAACGGCCTCGAGCTCCTTCGGCAGGCGGTCCGGGTGCCAGCGTTTCGCGAGGGTGAAGAAGGCCGTCTGCACGACGTCGGGTGTCGCGTCGCGCTTCACGCCGAGCATCTCGAAATAGTCCTGCTTATCGATCGTCGCGCTGCGCGATTTGATCTCGATCCGCCGCTCGGTGAGCTCCGGCGAGAGCTGCGAGCCTTGCGCGGGGATGGCCGGCGACGGCGTACGATCGAGCGCGCTTCCGACGCGGTTGGTCTGCGTGACCGGGAACGCGGGCGTGATCTTCGCGAAGCTCGGAACGTTCGGCGCCCTCGGCATCGACGTGGGCATTTGCGGCGGGCTCGAGAGGCGCCCGCTCGGCCGATCGCCGGTGCTCGAGATCGAAGCGCTTGGCCCCGTGCTCGCCCCCGGGTCGCTCGATCGCGGCGCGGGCGGGACGACGCTCTGGCTGAAACCGTGGACCGAAGGCGCGGGCGGACGCGGCGTGCGGGCGACGGGCGGAATCGACACGGGGCGCGGCACCGGTGGTGGCGGGCTCGACGCGAGGACCTCGCCCCCTTCGAGCTGCTTGGTGATGAGCAGCGTGTAGACGAGAAGCTGCGTGATGCGCGGGCTCACGAGGCCCAGGGCCGTTATTTCCGACACGCGCATCGGCTGGCGGCGAATGCGCTCGATGACGTCGACGACGTCTTTCTCGAAGTCGAACCTTTGGAGCGTCGCGCTCTTCACCACGCGCAGCCGCGTGTTCTGCATGCGCGAGAGCGTTCCGTGAACATGCTCCCACGGCGGCGTTTCGCAGACGGCGCGCCAGATGACAGGCAGCGGATCGGTCATCGAGACGGCGTCGCCACCGAACCCGTGGAGCACGTCGAAGGCGTCGTAGAAGACGAAGATCGAGTCCGGCGGGAGGCCGAACATGTGACGGAGCTTGCGGAGCAGTTGCGCCTTCAGGCCGTCGCGAAGCTGGTCTTCGGTAACCGCCTTTTGCTCGAGGAGGATCTGCCCGTGCAAGCGCTTCGATTGCGCCACCGCAAGCAGCGTGCGGTTCAGCGTGTCGTCCGTGATGAAGCCCAAGTCGGCGAGGACCCGCCCCAAGTGCGCGACGGGCTCACTCGTGCGGGCGTTGGTGACGTGCCCTTCGATGAGCGTAAGAGCGCCCGAACGCCCATCGGGCGCCGTGAACTCCATACTACCCGTGAGCTTCTTCTCGAGTGCGTAGATGAGAAGGTGCGCGAGCGGGGTCTTGGAGAAATCTCCACGCGCAGCCGGTTTGGGACGGTTCATCGTGTTGGAGCACGCCAGCGTTACGGCAGAGTCCTATCCTAGCTCAAGTTGCGAGCCGTGCGGCGTCGCTCGTGCTCATGAGGCGCGACTGTCGAGTAGAGTACATTCTACGCACGGGATGCCGAAGGCCGAAGCCGCCCACCCCGCGACGGGGCTCGTTCACCTCGCGCAGTTCGAGGTTATCCGCCGCCTTGGAGCCGGCGGCATGGCGGAGGTGTTTCTCGCGAAGAAGCGCGGCGCCGAGGGGACCTACAAGATCCTCGTCGTGAAGCGCATTTTGCCGAGCTACGGCTCGTCGCGGCGCTTTCGCACGATGTTCGTCGAGGAGGCGCAGCTCGCGACGCGCCTCAATCATCCGAACGTCGTCCAGGTCTACGACTTCTTCGACGAAGGGGGCGATGTCGGGCAGCTGCTTGCGATGGAGTACGTCGAAGGGCCCGACCTCGGTCGGCTCATGTCGGCGGCGAAATCGAAGGGGACGCGAATCCCGCCTTGGGTAGGCGCGTGGGTGATTGGGGAGGCGGCGAAGGGGCTTCACTACGCCCACGAGAAGAAGGACGAGACGGGCACGCCGCTCGACATCGTGCACCGCGACGTCTCGCCGCAGAACGTTCTTCTGTCGTTCGACGGCACGGTGAAAATCGCCGACTTCGGCATCGCGAGCGCGCGCCTCTTCGACGACGAGCAGGGGGTCATCAAAGGGAAGTACGGCTACATGTCGCCCGAGCAGGCGCGGGCCGAGAAGGTCGACAGGCGCGGCGATCTTTATGCGCTCGGGGTGATCCTCTGGGAGATCCTCACGGGTAAGCCGCTGCACGGTGGGCTCGGCGGCGAGGCGCTCCTGGACATCGTCCGCTCCGGGCTCGTCGAGCCGCCGAGCGCCTACGTGTCCGACCTTCCGATGGACTTGGAAGCCATCGTGATGAAGGCCCTCGCGCCGCGCCGCGAAGACCGCCATCCGACGGGGCGCGAGATGGCGGGGGCGATCGCGCGGGCGCTCCTCGCGCGGCAAGAGCTCGTCGACGGCAGCACCCTCGAAGCGACCATCGCGCAGCTCGTCGACCGCGATTTCGGCCGAGCCGCGCGAGTGAGCGACGTTCCGGGCGCACATGGCGTGCTCAGCATGAGCGACGACGACGGCGGGATGCGCAGCTTCGATCAGCGGACGCAGGCTGCGGTGCCCCTGGCGATCAGCGGAAGCGGCATCGACGGGACAGCCACGGCGGCGGCGGGGTTGCGACGCCACGTTCAGAGCTCGATCTCGGAAGCGCCGGCGAGCATCGGGCCCGATCCGATGCTGTCGCGTCGACCGGTGACGATGAGCGAAGGGCCTCGCGAGGTGCGCCACGTCGCCGTAGTGACATTGCGCGTCCACGGGATCGATCCGCGCGAGCAGCAGGGCGAAGGCGTGCAGCGCACGCTCGAGCGACTGCGCTCGATGCTCGGTGAAATCGCCTACAAACGCCGCATGCGCTGGGTCTGGACGAGCGACGTCGAAGCGCGCGCCGTGGCCGGGCTCGAGACAAACCCGACGCGCGCGGCGAGCGATGCGGCGTGGCTGGCGCTCGACACCCACGAAGCCGTGGAGGGGTTCAACGAGGACGCGCCGTTCGAGATCGCGGCGAGCATCGGCGTCGTGCGCGGCATCGCGTCGGGCGTGCGCGATCCGCAGGGGCATCTGGTTCGCTACCAGCTCCACGAGCCGGCGCCGTTCTTGGCCGACAAGCTCGGTCTCGAAACGCCGCCAAGCCGCACGTGGGTCGCGGGCGGCGTGTACCGCCTCGTCAGGCGCGAGTTCCGTTGGGGCGATGCGCCGCCGCTGATGATCGAGCCCAATGCGGCCGTCGAGCTGCCGCCCCACATGCGCATTTACGCGCTGGAACGCAGTCTTTCTCGCGAAGAGCGTCTCGCCGAGACGAGCCACGCGCCGAACGATCTCGTCGGCCGCGATGCGGAAAAAGCAGACCTCCACGCCGCGTACCACGAGGCGGTGAGCGGCAACGGCGGCGGCGGACAGGTGACCTGCCGCGCCGTCATCGGCGAGATGGGAATCGGCAAGACCGCCCTCGTCGCCACGTTCTTGGGCGAGCTGCCGCCCAACGCGCGCCTCGTTCGCGTCGAGGCGTCGCCGGTGCGCGTCGAAGTCCCCTACAGCGGCGTCGCCGATCTCATACGCGACGTTGTCGGAACGACGGGCGACGAGTCGTACGACGTCGTCGTCGAGCTCATTGCGAAAGCGGGCGGCGGCGCGGCGACGGGCGATGCGACCAACCCGATGATCGCGCGCCTCGCCGAGCTTGCGACGAACCGCCAATCGCCCAGCGGCGCCGATGGGGACGAAGGGGCGAATGCCCATTACCACCGCAAGCAGGTCATCAACGGCATTCGCAATTTGCTCGCGGCCATCGCGCTGAACCAGCCGCTCGTCGTCGTGCTCGAAGGGCTTCACTGGGGCGATCGAACGAGCCTCGACCTGTTCGCCGAGATCCTCCGCACGCCGCCGCCGCTTCCGATTTTGGTCATCCTCGTCACGCGCGGGGAAGACCGCGTGATGCCGCTGCTTCAAGGGGTCGTCCGCATCGAGCTTCGCGGTCTCGCGCCGGAAGAGCAGGTGCGCCTCCTCGAGACGCGTCTAGGAGTTCGTGAGGGTGTGCGGCAGGTCTGCGCCGAGCTGATGCCGCGCGTGGGAGGCAATCCGTTCTTCCTCCTCGAGATGGTGGACGCGCTCCTCGAACGCGGCGCCCTCGAAATCAAAGAGGTGCTGAAGGAGGGCGCGCAGAGCGTCGGCGACGGCGCGACGCCCGAGACGGTGCACGTGCTCGCCCGCTCGGAGCGCGCGGAGGCCGATTTCCAAGGGCTCCCCTCGACGTTGGAGCAGCTCCTCGCCGACCGCCTCACCGAGCTTCCCGAGGAGGAGCGCACGGTCATCGACTGGCTCGCGATCGCCGCCGGCCCCCTCGCGTGGAACGATCTCGCGAAGCTTATGCACACGGGGGAAGACGAAGCGATCGTCCGACTCTGCGCGCGCGGGTTGTGTGATCGCAAAGGGGATCTCGTCGATTTTCGTCACCCGCTCACGCGCGACGTCGCCTACGTCGCGATGGACCCGTCGCGGCGGTCCACGATGCACCGTGGGCTCGGTGATCTGCTCGCCGACTCGCCCCTCGCGCGCGGCCTGTCGGCGGCCATCGTCGCGCGCCACCTCGCCCGCGGCGGAGACGGCGAACGGGCGGCCGAGTTTTACCTCGAGGCCGCGGTCGCGGCGCGCACCGGCTACCAAACGCAGCTCGCTATTCGGTACTTCCTCCGCGCGCTCAATCTGCTTCCGCAAGACGATCCACGCCGCGTCGTCGGGCACGAGGCGCTCGAGGCGATTTACCGCATGCTCGGCCGCCGTCGCGAGCGCATGAAACAGCTCGACGCGATCCGGCAGCTCGCGAGAAAAGTCGGCGGCCCGCGGACCGTCGCCCTCGCGTTCTTGCGCACGGCGCGCTTCCACCAAGACGGCGCGCACCTGCCAAAGGCGATCGAAGTGGCACGCCACGCCGCCGAGGTCGCGCGGAGCTCGGGGCTTGCGCAGCTCGAGGTGGAGGCCGAGGCGCTCGTGAGCGAGATCCTCCGCGAGCTCGGCGACGTGCAAGGTGCGCTCGCCGCCTGCGACCGCGCGCTCGCGGCGTCGGAGTCGCTCGGGACGTCGAGCGTTCCGCAGCGGGCGCGGGCCGACGTGCTGCGGTCGCGCGGTGTGCTGCTTCGGCGCGTCGGCCGCGTGCGCGAAGCGGTCGATGCGTACGTCGACGCGATCGCCGTGTTTCGCCGGGCGGGCGCGCGTCGGCTCGAGGCGCGCGCGAAGAACGCGCTCGCGTTCGCGATGTTCGTGAGATC
>JANXMC010000795.1 GCA_025354825.1 Myxococcales bacterium | reverse complement strand
CGACGTCCGCGAGCAGGCGGCGACCGTCGACGCGCGGCGTGCAGAGGGGGCGATGCTCGGCCCCCTCGCGGGTGTGCCCATCGCGGTGAAGGATGCGCTCTGCACGCGTGGTCTTCGCACCACCAGCGGCTCCAAAATCCTCGACGGCTACGTGCCGCCCTACGACGCGACGGTGGTGCGCAAGCTGCGCGAAGCGGGCGCCGTCATCGTCGGCAAGACGAACATGGACGAGTTCGCGATGGGGTCGTCGAACGAGAACAGCGCCTACGGCCCCGTGAAAAATCCGTGGGACCCGTCGCGCACGCCTGGCGGATCGTCCGGTGGAAGCGCGGCCGCCGTGGCCGCACGCATGGCCGTCGCATCGCTCGGCAGCGACACCGGCGGCTCGATTCGCCAGCCCGCATCCTTCACCGGCACCGTCGGCGTGAAGCCGACCTATGGACGCGTATCGCGGTACGGGCTCATCGCGTTCGCCTCGAGCCTCGATCAGGTCGGCCCCTTCGCGGGCGACGTCCGCGGCGCGGCGCGCGTGCTGACGGCCATCAGCGGCCACGACGCGAACGACGCGACGTCCCTCGATGTGCCGGTGGGCGACTTCGAAGCGGCGTGCGGCCGCAGCGTGAAAGGGATGCGCATCGGCATTCCCGAGGAGTACTTCGCAAAGGGGCTCGACCCCGCCGTCGAAGCGAGCGTCCGCGCCGCCGTGAAGGCCCTCGAGGCCGAAGGGTGCACAGTGAAGCCCGTCACGCTCGCCCACACGCGCTACGCCGTCGCAACGTACTACGTCATCGCCACGGCCGAAGCGTCGAGCAACCTCGCGCGTTTCGACGGTGTTCGCTACGGCGTGCGCGTCGAACGCTCACGAGACTTGCGCGACATGTACGGCGCGACGCGCGACGCGGGCTTCGGTCGCGAGGTGAAACGTCGGATCCTGCTCGGGACGTTCGTGCTCTCGGCGGGGTACTACGACGCGTACTATTTGAAGGCGCAGAAGGTCCGCACGCTCATTCGCCGCGACTTCGAGGCGGCCTTCAACGAGGTCGACGTCCTCTGCTCGCCGACTGCGCCGACGCCGCCGTTCAAGCTCGGTGAGAAGGTCTCGGACCCGCTGTCGATGTACCTGAGCGACATCTACACCTTGCCCGCGAGCCTCGCGGGGATTGCGGCGCTCAGTGTGCCGGCCGCGCCCACGCCCGACGGCCTGCCCGTGGGCCTTCAGATGATGGCGCCGCCGCTCGAGGAGGCGCGCCTCTTCACGTTGGCCGCGGCGTGGGAAGCACGCTCGCCGTCCCGCGGGCTCCTGCCGAAAATGGCGGTTACGGCGACGACGACGCCGAACGCGAACGCGGGCTGATGCGCATCGAGCCCCTCGGGCCCGCCAACGTCGACGCGTGGAAGGCGCTCTTCGACGCCGCCGGATCGCCCTGTTTTTGCCGCTATTGGCACTTCGCCGGCGCGAAGAACCCGTGGCTCGAACGGTGCGCCTTCACGCCCGAAGCCAACGCCGCAGAGCAGACGGAGCTCGTCGCGCGGGACGACGTGACGGCGCGGGGACTCGTCGCATTCGCCGACGACGGCACGGCGATCGGATGGATGAAGCTTGCGCCGCGCGCGTCGGTGCCGAAGCTGCGCGGCCTCCCCGTGTACAAAAAGTTAGACCTCGGAAGCGACGACGAGGTCTACAGCGTCGGCTGTTTTCTCGTGCATCCGGCCCACCGCAAGAACGACGTGGCGCGCGCGCTGTTGTCGGCCGCGGATGCGTACGTGCTCGCGTGGGGCGGGTTGGTGATTGAAGGGTATCCGCGCCGGTCGTCCGAGCCGATGAACGACGAGGAAGCGTGGATGGGGCCCGAGGTGCTGTTCCCCGAATGCGGCTTCGTCGTGCACGCAGACGTTGGTCCCTACCCGGTTTACCGGAAGCGCCTCGCCGGCTTCGTGTGATGCGCGGGCGCCGGGCGCCGGGTATCAGGGCGCGACGGCGGCGAACGTGTCCCAGCGCGCCGAACGGATGATCTGGCACGAAAGGCCGACGAAGACCGCGGTATAGACCTCGCCAGGATCGGCGAGGCGCCCCGCCGACATCTGCGCGACGAGGCCCTGGAGCGTCGTGGTGCCGTCGACGGCGCGCAGCACGCGGGCTTCGCGTTCGGGGAGGCGAAAAGCGTCGAGGCGCACCGGCGGATGGACGACGGGCTCGAGGACTTCCTCGTCGAGCGGATGCAAAATCGCCTCGAGCTCGCGGGCCGGGTAGCCGTCGCGAATGCCGCGCGCGACGAGCTCGAACGGATCGACACCGAGGGGGAACGTCTCTTCGTGGGAGCGCACGCCGCGGACGTAGGCCATCTCGCCCTTGCGCCACTGGAAGACGTCGAGGAAGCGCGTCTGCGTCTGCTCGTGGATCGCGCGGAAAAGCTCGACGGGGCGAAGCACGCCGAGGCCGACGAGGGAGTCACCGAGGCGTCCGCCGAAGCGCGGCGACATCGCGAGGGCCATCTCGACTTCCATGCGAAGGACCTGCCCACGCGCGATCAGGAACTCACCGAGAAGCTCGGCTTTGTTCGTCGACGCGACGAACTCGGGGACGCCCTCGATGAGATAAATCTTCTTCTTTCGCGCGCCGTCGCGAAGCAGCACGACGCCGGTCTCGCGCTTCAATGCGTAGGTGTAGAGCCGCGTGGGGAGCATGACGCGATCGATGGGTCCGCGCTCGAGCGCCTCGCGCGGCCACTCGTCGTCCCACCGAAGCGCGGGGCTCGAGACGAAGCGATTGAGCTCGCTGTACTCGCTCGCGATTTTGAAGCGCCCGCTCTCGCGCGCGATGAACGACGACGTCTTTGCTTGGCCCGTCGCGAAAAGCTCCACGAGGCGCGCGTAAGACATGGGCCCCGTCACCTCGCCGTCGTCGGACTTGATGCGGTAAATCTGCGGCGACACGTCGCGCGCTTCTGCGGGCGGCTGCGACGGGCGGATCTCTTCATCGCGAAGCGCGCGCTGCTTGCCCGTGTCGAAATCGAGGACCGCCGTCGAGCGCTTGCCGGTCTCGCTCGTGTCCTCTTCTTCTTCCGCGATCTGCACGAGGCCGAGGCGCTCGAGCCACCCGGCGAGCTTCGACGGGCCAACTTGAAGGCGACGCCGACGCACGACCTCTTCGAGGGCATCGGCAAAGGCCGTCGCCGTGGGGTAACGCATGAACGGATCGCGCGCGAGAGCGCGAAAGAGCACCGTGCGGATGTCGTCGGGGACGTGGTTCGACGAGCGGTCGAGCGCGCCCAAATCGGCGTCGCGAATGCGCAGGAGCACGTCGAGCTCGCGCCCGCCCGAGAAGAGCGGCCGCAGCGAGACGAGCTCGGCGAAGACGATGGCGAGCGTGAAGAGATCGCTTCGGGCGTCGAGCTCTTTGCCGACGACCTGCTCGGGCGACATGTACCCGAGCTTCCCCTTCAACTGACCCACGTCGGTGCGGCGTTCGAACTCGGTCGCGCGGGCGATGCCGAAGTCTGTGAGCTTCACGGCGCCCGAGCGGTCGATGAGGACGTTGCCCGGCGACACGTCGCGGTGCACGAGGTTCAACGAGCGGCCGGCGTCGTCGCGCGACGTGTGCGCGTACTCGAGCGCGCGCAGGATCGACAAGATCACGTGAAGCGTGACGTCGAGCGGCACCTCTTCGCTGCGCGACGCGGCGGCGCGAATGAGCTTCGCCGCGGTCGTGCCGTCGACGTACTCCATCGCCATGTAGAGGTCGGTGTCGTGCTCCCCGAAGTCGAACACCTGGACGATATTCGGGTGTGT
>JANXMC010000735.1 GCA_025354825.1 Myxococcales bacterium | reverse complement strand
GGCCCACGCATCGGTCGCCGACCCGCTCGGCGTCCTCATCACGTACGCCGTCGTCATGGAGGGTGGTGTACATGTCAACCTCCGCGGCGAACGCTTCGCCGACGAGACGCGCGGCTACTCCGAGCACGCGCTCGACGTGCTTAAGCAGCCGGACGGCGTCGCCATCGAGATCTACGACGCACGCATCCACGAGCTCGCGATGACCTTCGACGACTACCGCGAGGCCAACGCCGCGGGCGTCTTGAAACAGGGCGCGACCATCGCCGAGCTTGCCCGTGCCTTCGCCCTCCCGGAGGCGGCCGTGGTCGCGAGCGTCGACGCGTACCACGCCGCGGCAGAGGGCTCGCGCGACGACGCCTTCGCACGCCCGCGTCACCGTTCGAAGCGGCTCACCGCGCCGTTTTACGGCGTCCGCGTGAAGGGCGCGCTGTTCCACACGCAGGGCGGCCTCGAGGTCGACCCCGTCGGCCGCGTGTTGCGTGGCGCACCCGGAAGCGGTGGCGACGACGTCGTGCCCAACCTCTACGCCGGCGGCGGCGTCGCGGCCGGCATCAGCGGCCACGGCCCCGGCGGCTACCTCTCGGGCAACGGGCTTCTCACGGCGCTCGCCTACGGGATGCTCGCCGGGCGCGACGCCGCCGCCCGCATTCGCGCGGGCGTCTGAAGGGCTTGCGATGAGCTCCCCTCATACCGAGCCGAGTTACATCGGCGTCTTCGACTCGATCGTCGGCTTCGGCGCACGCCCGGCGTTCCTCGTCGTCGACTTCGTTCGCGCCTACACGACGCCCGGCGCCGCGCTCTTCGCGCCCGATGTGGTGACGGCCGTGGACGCCACGGTCGCGCTCCTGGAAGCCGCGCGCCGCGGTTGCGTGCCCGTGATTTTCACGCGTGTAGAGTACACGCACACCGCAATCGAGGGGGGTCTCTTCGTGAAGAAGGTCCCCGTTCTGCGACAGCTCGTCGCGGGCGCGCCCCTCGCGCAAATCGTTCCGCAGCTCGAGCCGCTCGCGACGGAGACCGTCCTCGTGAAGCAGTACCCGAGCGCCTTTTTCGGTACGCCCCTTGCGCCCGCGCTGACGAGCCTCGGCATCGACACCGTCGTGCTCGTCGGCTGCTCCACCAGCGGCTGCATCCGCGCGACGGCCATCGACGGACTTCAGCACGGCTACCGGGTGATCGTCCCCCGCGAGTGCGTCGGCGACCGGGCGCGCGCACCCCACGAGGCCAACCTCTTCGACATTCACGCCAAGTACGGCGACGTCGTGTCGCGCGACGAGGCCCTCGCCTACTTCGCGACCCTACGCTCAAGCGCTTCTGGAGAATCTTAATGCGCGCTCTACACGGGATTCGCGTTCTCGACCTGACGCACATGCTGAGCGGCCCGTACGCCGGCATGATGCTCGCCGACTTGGGCGCCGAGACGATTAAGGTCGAACCGCCCGGCACCGGCGAAGGGACGCGCGCGCTTCTCGCCACCGATGCGAAGAACAGCATCGACGGCATGGGCGCGTACTTTCTCACGCTCAATCGCAACAAGAAGAGCATCACGCTCAATCTAAAGAGCGAGGTGGGGCTCGCGCTTTTCTACGACCTCGTTCGCGCGTCGGACGTCGTCCTCTACAACTTCAGCGCGGGGGTCGCCGACAGGCTTCGCGTGAGCCGGCGGCACCTCGGCGAGGTGAACCCGCGCATCGTGACGTGCAGCATCACGGGCTTCGGTGAAACCGGCCCCAACAAGGACTGGGTGAGCTTCGACATGGTCGCCCAAGGGACGGGCGGCGGCATGAGCATCACGGGGCTCGAAGGGGGCGAGCCGCTCCGTGCGGGGATCCCCATTGGCGATCTCGGCGGCGGAATGATGGGGGCGATTGGCATCCTCGCGGCGCTTCAAGCGCGCGTGACGACGGGCGTCGGGCAGCACGTCGACATCTCGATGCACGACGCGCAGGTGAGCCTCCTCAACTACATGGCGACGATGTACTTCCTGTCGGGCGAAGTGCCGGGGCCCCTTGGAAATGGGCACTTCGTGCACGTCCCCTACGGAACGTTCCGCGTGAAGGACGGGCACATCATCGTCGCGGTGATCGGCGACGGCTTCTGGAAAAGCCTGATGGCGATTGCCGAGACGCCGGAGCTCGACACCGACGAGAACGCCGTGCAGCCGGGGCGGTGGGCGAACCGAAAAGCGATCTTCGACGCCCTCGGCGCGCGCTTCCTCACGGGGACGCGCGACGAGTGGCTCGCGCGGCTGCGCGACGCGCGCGTGCCGTGCGCGCCCGTGAACGACTTCGCGCAGGCGCTGAACGATCCGCACGTGCTCGCGCGCAACATGGTGGTCGACGTGCCGCACCCTTCGGGCGTCACGTTCAAGACGACCGGCAACCCGATCAAGCTATCGGGCGCGAGGCCCGAGGACGAGGTCTTCACCGCGCCACCGCTGCTGGGCCACGACACCAACGACGTGCTCTCGGCGCTCCTCGGCAAAACGCCCACGGAGCTCGCGACCCTCCGTACGCAGGGGGTGATCTGACATGGGCGAGAAGCTTTCGATTTACGAAGTCGGTCTCCGCGACGGCCTTCAGAACGAGGCGACGCGCGTCGCCACGAACGACAAGGCGCAGATCCTCGCCGGGCTCGTGGCGAGCGGCCTCACGCGCATCGAAGCGACGAGCTTCGTGAGCCCCACGGCCGTCCCTCAAATGGCGGACGCGAGCGACGTGATGGCGGCGACGCGGCGGCACGACGGCGTGCGCGCGTCGGCGCTGGTGATCAACGAAAAAGGGTACGACCGCGCCCTCGCCGCCGGCGCCCACGAGGTGGCGATCGTCGTCGTCATCAGCGAGACGTTGGCCGCGAAAAACAGCCGCATGACGGTCGCCGAGTCGCTCGACGCCTGCCAAGCGATTCTCCGCCGCGCGGCCCGCGACAACGTGTTCCGACGCGTCTACCTCGCCCCCGCGTGGGTCTGCCCGTACGAGGGCGCCATCGCCGAGGCCGACGTGCTGCGCGCCGCCGAAGCCGTCCTCGCGATGGGGCTCGACGAGCTCGCCATCGCGGACACCATCGGCCACGCGAATCCGCACGAAGTCGGCACGCTGTTCCGTGCCCTCGGCCGCCGCTTCGGCACCGAGCGCCTCGCCGCGCACCTTCACGACACGCAAGCCCTCGCCCTCGCCAACGCCGTCGCAGCCATCGACGCGGGCGTACGCACCCTCGACGCGAGCATCGGCGGCCTCGGCGGCTGCCCTTTCGCGCCCGGCGCCGCGGGCAACCTCGCGACGGAAGATCTCGTCTTCCTTGCAACGAAGCTCGGCTTCGACACTGGCGTCTCCCTCGACGGCCTCTGGCACGTGGTGGGCGACGCATCACGCCTCGTCGGCCGCACGCTCGGAGGGCGCACGCGCGCGTTCCGGGAGCGCTCGGCCGGGCAAAAAACCGCTGTTCCAAGTCTCGGAGGTTCCCATGTCCGCGTCTAAGATCGAGGTGAAGAAAGTGCGCGTTGCGGCCGTCCAATTCGCGGCCGGCTCCGACGTCGAGGCGAACCTCGCCACCTGTTTGCGGATGCTCGACCTCGCGGCGAAGGAGAGACCCGACCTCGTCGTGTTGCCTGAATTTGCCAATCACCTCTCGTGGTACGACGACAAGGCGCACTGCCACCGCGTGTCGGTCACGCTCGCGGGGCCGTTCCTCACGGCCATCGCGGCGAAGGCGAAAGAGCACGGAATGCACGTCGTCGTGAACTGCACCGTGCAGCGCGACGACGCGACGGCGACGGGAACGAGCCTGCTCTACGGGCCGACGGGCGTACTTCTCGGCGCGAGCGACAAGCAGGTGCTCATGGGGCACGAGAACGACTTTCTCGCGCGGGCCGTGAGCCACGGGCCGGTCATCGAGACGGCCATCGGGCGGATCGGTCTCTACGCGTGCATGGACGGCGTCATCGCCGAGACGCCCCGCGGCCTCGCGCTCCGCGGCGCGCAGATCCTTTGCAATAGCCTGAACTCGTTCGCGCCCGACGAAGCCGAGCTTCACGTGCCCGTCCGCGCCGCTGAAAACCGCGTCTTCGTCGTCGCCGCGAACAAGGTCGGCCCACTCATTCCCGAGGCGCTCCTCGCGCCCGTCAGCGCGGCGACACAGATCCCCCTCGAATTTCTGAGCGGCGCCGGCGAGAGCCAGATCGTCGCGCCCGACGGCGCGGTGCTCGCGAAGGCCCCGAAGCTCGGCGAGGCCGTCGTCGTCGCGGACATCGATGTCGCGCAGGCGGACGACAAGCGAAGGCTCAACGGAACCGACGTGTTCAAGAGCCGGCGCCCCGAGCTCTACATCGACCTCGCGGCTCCCAGGCCGACGGCCACGTTCGGCGCGCGTGTCGCCGACGACGTCGCGGTCGCCGTGTACGCCCCCCGCGTCTCGGGCGCCGACGCCATCGTCGACGCGACCGCCGCCATCGTCACGGCTGCCGCGTCGGAGGTGAAGCTCATCGTCCTTCCCGAGCTCTTTTGCTTCGATGGCGCGACCGTCGCCGTGTCGCTCGACACCGCGCGCGCCCGCAGCCGCGAAGCCGTGAGCGCCATCGCGAGCGCCCTTGCAAGCTACACGGGTCCGGGCCTGCAGCCGGTGGTCGCGACGAGCCTCCTCGCCGATATCGACGGCCATCCGCGCCACGTCGGCGTGCTGATTGGCAAGGGCGGCGTGTTGCTTACGCAGCCCCAGCTGCACGCGACGGCGCGCCATTCGGCTTGGACGGCGCCGCGCGCGGCGGACGGCATTCGCTCGCTCGATTTGCCCATCGGCCGCATCGCGCTCGTCGTCGGCGACGATGCCGCGTACCCCGAGACGATGCGCCTCGTGGCGATGCGCGGCGTCGAAATAGTCGCCCTCCCGTTTCATGCGCAGGAGCGTTGGGAGACCGCGCTGGGCATTCCCGAGCGCGCGGCGGAGAACCGCGTCTGCATCGTCGCGGCGACGCGGCCGACCGACGCGGGCACCAGCGTGATTGCGACGCTGTGGCGCGACTTCACGTTGATGACGCCGTGGGCGACGCGCCCCTTCGACGGACGCATTACGGCGCCGCGCCTCGTGCGCGCATCGCGCGAGACCGGCCTCGTCGGCTCGACGATTCATCCGAGCCATGCGCGAAACAAGGTCGTCTCCCACCGCACGCATTTGATCGACGACCGCCCGTGGCCCCTCGCGAGCGCTCTGGTCAACGCGCCTCGCGAACGTACGGCCGCGGGACCTCTCTAGATTCGCCGTCTCCCACTTTCTTCGTAGTCGCGAAAGGACTCGCTCATGACCACCGACGCCCTCGGATGGCGCAAGAAGCTCGCCGTCATCATCCCGAGCACCAACACCGTCGTCGAGCCCGACTTCCACCGCATGGCGGTGCCTGGCGTGACCCCCCACGTGTCGCGCATCTACATTCGCAACCAGGACCTCTCGTCCGACGCGAGCTTCCTGGGGCTGCTCGATCAGATCCGCGAAGAGATTGGCCACGCCATCACGCGCGTGATGACGAGCGAGCCCGACGCGATGGTCATGGGGATGAGCGCCGAAACCTTTTGGGACGGCGTCGAGGGGAACCGCAAATTCACCCAGCGCGTGAAAGAGCTGTCGGGTCTCGAGGTCACGACGGGTGCCGAAGCGTGCGAGCGCGCCCTCAGCATTTTCAAGGCGAAGCGCATCGGCGTCGTCACGCCGTACCAGCCCGTCGGCGACAAGAACGTCGTGCGCTTCTTCGGCGATCTCGGCGTCGAGGTCGCGCGCATCAAAGGACTCAAATGCCCGACGGCGGTGTCGATCGCCCACGTGACCGAAGACACGCTCCGCGCGTCGCTCGACGAGGTCGACGGCGACGGCATCGACGCCATCGTGCAGGTGGGGACGAACCTCAGCATGCTGCGCCTTGCCGACGAGGCCGAGCGGTGGATGGGCAAGCCCGTCATCGCCATCAACGCGGCGACGTGGTGGCACGCGCTCCGTTCGAACGACGTTCGCGACCGCTTCGAAGGGTGCGGGTCGCTCTTGCGATTACACTGACCCGTCGTCCACGAAGAACGCGCGCAGGGCATCGGCAACGGTGTCGGGCGCGCGGTCGACGACGTAGGTCGTGCCGTTCGGAATGCGCATCATCGTGCCGTGTTTGAGCGCGGCGAACGCGGCCGCGAGGGACGGCGCGAGGGTGTCGTCGTCCCCCGCCATCACCAACGTTCGGCACGCGACGCGGGCGAGCTGCCCTTCGAAATCGTGATTCCAGACGGCGTCGTAGGCCTCGTGGTAACGAGTGCCGGCGTGCAGCGTGAGAACGGCTTCGCGATGCAAAAGCTCGCGCGAAGCGTTCGCGTCCTTCGCGCGCAGGCGGCGCCAGACATGCGAGAGGTACTCGCCCGCTTCGTCGAGGACGATGGGCTCGGTCTTCGCGCGAAGCACTTCTTTCGCGGCGGGCGAAAGATACGGCGGCCCCGAGAGCGCGAGGCGCCGCGCGAAGCCGGGGTCGAGCGCCTCCATTTGCACGGCGATCGACGCGCCGGTGTGATGCCCGAAGAGCCACGCCCGCGGAATCTCCATCCGCGCGCACGCCTCGCCGAGGGTGCGTGCGTAGGTTTCCATCGTCGCCCGCTCGCGCGGCGCATCGGTTCCGCCGAAGCCCGGCGTATCCGGCGCGAAGACGAAGTAGCTCGATGCGAGGCGCGTCATGACCGCTTCGAACATCGCCGACGAGCTCGCCGTCTGGTGCAAGAGAACGATCGGCGTGTGCGCGTCGCGCGTGCCCGCCATGCGAAAGTGAACCTGACCGAAGCTGGTGTCGACGTACCCTTTTCGAACGCCCGTCACAGCGCGCCGCCCTCGGCGAAGGGCGTCGTCCCGAGCTCGAGGCTCACCCATTTGAGCTCGGTGAGCTCGTCGATGCTGTATTTCCCGCCGCTTCGGCCGATGCCGGAGAGGCCGAAGCCGCCGATGGGGGCGAGGGTGTTGCTTTGAAACGAGTGCATGCCGATGTGCACCGATCCGGCGCGAATACGGCGCGCAGCAGTGAGCGCACGGGCTACGTCGTTCGTGAGGACGCCGGCGCTCAGGCCGTACGCGCTGTCGTTGGCGATGCTCACCGCGTCGTCGAGATTTCGCGCGGCGACGACGCTCGCGACGGGGCCGAAGGTCTCCTCGCGCCACGCGTCGCCGTCGCGCGGGGGCTCGACCAAAACCGTGGGGGCGTAGATGAGCCCACGCACGACGCGGCCCCCCGCAGCGAGCCGCGCGCCGCCGGCAATGGCGCCTGCGACGTGGGCCTGCACTTTGCGAAGGGCGCCCTCGTGAATCAGCGGGCCGTAGGCGGTCGCCTCGTCGCGCAGATTGCCCACGACGAGGGCGTCCGCGCGACGCGCGAAGGCCGCGACGAACGGCGCGAAGACGGCGTCTTCGACGATGATGCGCGAGCTCGCCATGCAGATTTGCCCGCCGTGGGCGAAGGCGCCGGCGACGGCAATTTGCGCGGCGCGCTCGATGTCGACGTCGGCGAGAACGAGCAGCGCGTTCTTCCCGCCGAGCTCGAGCTGCAGGCGACGCATCCGCGGCGCGGCGTCGATCGCGATCTGCACGCCCGTCGCTGTCGACCCGGTGAAGACGATGGCGTCGAGGCCGTGCGACGCGGTGAGCGCGCTCCCCGCCCCTGCCCCGAAGCCCGTGACCACCGACAGCACGCCTCGCGGAACACCCGCTTCGAAGAGCGTGCGCGCAAGCTCGATGGCGATGAGGGGCGTCTCCTCGGACGGCTTTGCGACTACCGTATTTCCGGCCGCGAGGGGGAACGCGACCATCTTCGCAAGGAGCGCGAGCGGCGCGTTGAACGGAGAGATGACACCGACGACGCCGAGGGGCTCGCGCAAGACCATCGACATGCGCGTCGCGACGTCGTTGGGGAAGGTGTCGCCGTAGAGGCGACGTGCTTCGCCCGCGGCTGCGCGAAAGAGCTGCGCCGTGTAGGCGATCTCGCCGCGGGCCTTGGTGATCGTCGAGCCGCTCTCGTCGATGAGCAGATCAAGAAAGCGGTCGCCGCGGCGCTCGACGGCATCGGCGCAGGCGAGGAGAACGCGCTCGCGGCCTCCGGGCGGCAGGTTCGCCCACGGCGCAAAGGCGCGGCGGGCGGCCGTGACGGCACGCGAGATGTCGCGCGCATCGCCGAGGGCGGCGCGGCCCACGAGCGCGCCGGACTCGGGCGCGAAGACGTCGAACGTTTCGCCGGACGCGGCACCGTGCTCGGCGCCGTCGACGAAGAGCGGCCACGTGGGCGCTTCGGTCGCCCCGCTCACGGCGCCCCCGCGTGCGCCGCCACGACCGTGCTCGCGCGCGGCGCGATGCGCTCTTCGAGCATCGACGCGCGAAGCAGGTAGGCGCGCGCCTTCGCGGGGTCGCTCGCGGATTCGCGAAGGGACCGATTGCGCGCCTCGCGAGCCGCCGTCTCGCGGGCGACGAGATCGCGGTAGCTCGCGTCGGACGCCTTTTGCACGCCGTCGACGGCGACCGCGCGGCGCGTGTCGGCATAGGCGTCGAGGGGGCGTTCGTCGCCCGTCGAGAGCGCTTGGTCGATGGCGTTCGCGAGAACGTGGGCGTCGTGAATGCCGCTGTTCATTCCCATGCCGCCGGCGGGGTTGTTGATGTGCGCGGCGTCGCCCGCGAGAAGCACACGGCCGTCGCGGAAGCGCTCAGCGACGCGTTGATGCACGCTGTACGTCGAGACGCTTTGAATGCCGTAGGCGACCTCGCGCCCGACGAAGCGTGCGATCCGCGCACGGACGCTCGCTTCGTCTTTGATTGCATCGTCGGTCGCGTTCGCGTCGTCGCTTCCGAGGCGGAAGACCACGCGCACGACGTCGGGCAGGTGCATCACGATGACCCACTCGCGGGGGTCGAAGACGTAGCTCACCGGCCCCATACCCGGGAAAATCGGCGCGAAATCGATGTCCGTGCCGACGAGCAAGAAACGGTCGGGGTAGGTCGTTCCCGTGAGCGTGAGGCCAAGCGACTCGCGCACGCGGCTCTTCGATCCGTCGGCGCCGACGACGTAGCGTGCGCGGAACGTTCGGATGCGCTGCGACGTCTGGGCGCGCACCGTGGCGTGGCCGGCGACCAGGTCGCTCGTCGCCGAGACGACCTCGTGGCCAAATAAAATGCTCCCCCCGAGCGCCTCGCGGCGCGGCCGCAAGAGGCGCGTGACGACGCTCTGCGGGCACTGAAGGCGGAACGGGCACGACGTATCCCCCGCGATGAGCGCATAGGGAAAGTCGGCGACGAGCTCACGCGTCTCGCGCTCCCAGAACTGAAGGTGCGTGATGGCCCGCCCCTTCGCGAGCACTTCGGAGAGCACGCCCCACTCGCCGAACATCTCGAGAGTCGGCGGGTGAAACGTGCTCGCGCGCGCCTCGTCGCTCAGCGCATCGAGCGCCTCGACAACCATCACGCGATGCCCCTTGGCCTGAAGGGCGACGGCGAGGGAAAGCCCAACGGGCCCCGCGCCAGCAACGATGACGTCGGCGTCGAGGTGGAGGTCGTTGGCGCCCACCGCAAAGAGATCGCGCACGGGTCACCCCATTTCTTTCGAAGCGACGCCGACGACGCGGTGGCCGCCGAAGAACGCGAGAGTCTCGCGCGCGCCCTCGTCGCCGAAGCCGCTGAGCCCCCACGCGGGGCGGGGCGCGCCGTTGTGGAGCGCGAGGAGGCTCACCCCGTTGACCTTGATCGACCCTGCGCGAAGCTTGCGGGCCACGGTGCGGGCGCGCGCCTCGTCGGCGCCGAAAACGTACCCCGCGAGGCCGAACGGGCTGTCGTTCGCAAGGGCGATCGCGTCGCCGTCGTCGTCGAACATGTGCACCGTCGCGACAGGGCCGAAGATCTCGTCGCGGGCGTCGCCCGCCGCAACGCCGGTGACGAGCGTGGGCGCGCAAAAGTACCCCGCGAGCGCCGGGAGCTTCGTGGTCGCGTGGAGCGTTCCACCCTTCTTTTCAAGCCCCGTGAGGGCCTCGAGGACGCGCGCGTGGTGCGCCGCATAGGCGAGCGGCCCCATCTCGCTGTCGGCGTCGAGGGAGCTTCCGAGAGCGACGTCGGCGAGACGCTCGAGGGTGCGTGTCAGGAGCCTGTCGGCGACCTTTGCGTGGACGAGGACGCGGCCGACAGCGCGGCACCACTGACCGTTGAGGGTCGTGAGGCCAAGGACGATGCCGCGGCTCGCAAGCTCGATGTCGGCGTCGGAGAGGACGACGAGCGGGTTATTTCCACCGAGCTCGAGCTGCACGGGGCGCATCTGCTCGGCGCATGCGCGCGCGACGGCGAGCCCCGCCGCGAGGCCGCCCGTGAACGACACGGCGCGCACCCGTGCGTCGGCCACGAGGCGCGCGCCGATGCGCCCGCCGCCGTGGAGCATTTGGAAGACGCCTGTGGGGACGCCCGAGCCCTCGAGCGCGTCTGCCATGACGTTGCACGCGTGGGGCGCCCATTCGGAAGGCTTGAGGATCACGGGGCACCCTGCAGCGAGGGCGCTCGCGGTCTTGTGCGCGGCAATGGCGCCCGGCGCGTTCCACGGCGCGATGATGGCCGCCGGACCCCACGGCTCGCGCCAAACGTCGACCGTGCCGCTCGGAGCCGCAAGCTCGCGCGCGAGATCGCCCGCGCGCAGAAGGGCCGCCGCGCCGCGAAATGCGTGGGGCGCGATCGCCGCGATTTTACGCGTCAGCGAGACGACCACGCCCGTCGTGGCGGCGTCGGCGAGGGCGATGTCGGGGAGGCGCGCTTCGAGCTGCGACGCGACGCGCTCGAGCACTGCCGCGCGATCGAGAGGCGACGCTTCCGACCACACCCCGCTCGCATGAGCGCGGTCGGCACAGGCGAGAGCACGCTCGAGCGCGCGGTCCGACGACGCCCTCTGCTCGACCAGGCGCGTGCCGTCGTTGGCGTTGCAAATCCACGCGCCGAGCGCCTCGGTCGGCGCGACGCGCTCGCCGTCGATGCGATCGAGCGCCTCCGGCAGCGCGAGCCGGGCGCTCATTCGTGCGCCCCTTTTTTGAAGACGAGCGTGTCGCGACGAGGCTCGTGCACGGGCCCGTCGGGGCCGCGTGGATCCCACGGAACGCGGCGGTCGGCCAGGGGCGAGAGCTTCATTCCGTACGCCGTGAGCGTGCGGACGGCGACGCCGGCGCGGTAGAGAACCGTCGTGCGCGTACGCTCGGCCGGGCCCATGAGGCGAATGCAGTCGGGCTCGTGGTAGCGCGCCCACGCGTCGGTGATGCGCCGCGGGCCAAAGAACAAAATGCCGGGGCCGCCCGAGACGCCGACGTGCTCCGGGTCGTCCGGGCCGAGGGGCGCGAAGACCAAAATGTCGTCGCGAATTTGCCCGCGGAACGACCGCACGTGGAGCGGCCGACCGCGAAACGTGACGTTCGTCTGCCGGTATTCGAGGCCGTCGAAGTCGACGTAGACGAGGTTGTCGAAGGGCGCCGCCCCGGGCGTGCCCGAATGCTCGTCGTGGGCGAGGGGCCGCCCGCCGAGGTCGAACAGCTCGACGCGGTCGTGCCAAACGCCGTGCATCTGCGCGAGGGTGTGGGCGACCGTGCCGACGTGCTCGGGAACGATGGGCGCCTGGCTCGAGACCGGGTGCGGCGTGCGCGGAGACATCATCGGGCGCCTGCTTTCGAGCTACCGAGACCGAAGAGCGTCTGCTCTCGGGACGACACGATCATCTTCGCGACCTCGAGGCGCCCACGCTCGGCCGGGAACGCTTGCACGAGACCCATCGCGAGATCGCGAAGCCCGCGCGCGGCGCTCCCCGTGTTCCCCGTTTCGCTCGTGCCACCAAGCTTCAGCGCGCCCGTCGCGACGCGGAAGGCCGCCTCGCACGTCTCCCCTTTGCAGAGGCGCCATTTCTGAACCACCAGCTCCTTCGAGAGCAGCGGCGGGGACGCCGTTTCGAGCTCGAGCTGCCGACGAATCCACAAATACGCCGTCTCGAGATCGACGGACATTTTGCCTAAAATCTCCTGGTGCATGGGGCTCTCGGCGAGGGGTCGCGCGGTGTCCTCGAACGTGCGGCGCATCGCGCCGTCGAGCGCGTGATCGAAGACCGACTGCGCCGCGCCCACGTAGACCGCCGTCCCCGCGAGCTGGTTGCCGACGAAGCTTCCGCGCGACTGCTGCATCATCTTCACGAAGGCGCCGGGCACCGCGAGCGCGCTGTCGGTTTTGACGAAGACGTCTTTGAGAACGATGCCGTGGGTGGCCGTGCCACGCATGCCGATCGCGTCCCAGCGGGTGCGCTCGGAGACCCCCTCGGCGTCGCGCTTCACGAGGAAAAGCGCGAGCCCCTCGGCGGTGGTGCTGCCCGCGAGCTTCGCGGTGACGAGGTACTCGTCGGCGACGCCGGTCGAGCAGCCGAACGACTTCACGCCGCTCACGCGGTAGCCGCCGGCGACGGCGTGGGCCTCGGTCGCGATGGTGAGGGCGCTCGCCGCCGACTTCACCGACTCGCTGGCGAAGTTCGCGAGCCAGAGCCGCTCGGTCCCCATCTTGTGAAGCACGCGCTCGGCGAAGGCGAAGACGTCGCGTCGTGCCGTGTCGTCATCGAACGCGCCGGCTTCGATGGCGTCGAGGGCGAGGAGGCCGCGCGACGCCGAGCTGCAGTGGAAGAAGAACGCGAGCGCCGTCGACGGGCACGCCGTGCCGAGCGCGAAGGTCGCCCCTGCGAGGTCGCGAAGGCCGCCGCCGAGGCCGCCGTAAGACTTCGGAACGATGAGCCCGAGGAGCCCCGCGTCACGAAGGGTCGCGACGTTGGGCATCGCAAAGGCGCCGCGCGCGTCGGCCTCTTGGGCACGCTCGCGAAGAGCCGGAAGGACCGATTCGACGACCGCCGCGCGGGCCTCTTCGTCGGGCGTCATGCGCTCGACCAGGAGCGCCGCGGTGAGTCTCCGCGCCGCGCGGTTCGCGTCACTCATGATCTGGCTGCACGCCCCAAAGAAGCTTCACGAGCGTCTCCATCTCGGCTTTCCCGAGGAGCCGCTCGGCCAGCGAGTTCGCCGGATCGCGCTCGGCAATCGCACGGCGCATTCCGTGGTCGCGCGCCGCGAGCGCCTTTTGCTCCGACGCGGGCACGGCCTCGCCCGCGGCCACCCAGCCGAGCCACTGGTCCATCATCTCGTGGGCCGTCTTGCGAAGAAGCTCGATGTTCGCCGCATCGCGCGGGCACGTGAAACAGAGGCCGACGGGGGAAATCGCCTGTCGCATGTAGACGTCGCGGCTCACGAACGGCTTCATCTGCGCGTTCTCTTGAAACGCGATATACCGGCGGTTGACCGACGGGCTCTGCGCCTCGCCGTAGTACTTATCAAAATACGCGAGATTGGTCGTCAGATCGGCGCGGGGGACGAAATCGAAATAGAAGAAGATCTCGGGCACCGTCCCGAGAACGATGGCCAGGTGCGGCACGTTCGTCTCGGCGGACAGCCAGGTGTTGAAATGGAGATTGGTGAACCCCGTTTCAGGGTTGCCCATCCATGAGTCGACGAGCCAGTCGACACCAGGTCCGCGAAACGTGTTGAGCGAGCCGCGGCAGTTCCCATTGGGGCTCGCGTAGGTCGAATAGCGTTCGTTGGAAGCGCTCGGCGTGAGCGCGAAGGCCGCGAGCATCCGCTCCCGGAGCGAGCGCATGATCTCCTCGAGCTTGGCGAAAACGGCCGTATTGTCGAGGACGCCGCCGCGGTCGATGAACTCTTCGACCGTGAGAACGCTCTTCCCCGAGCGGCGATCCGTGTCGTGGGTTTCGAGATTCGCCATCGTTCTTCTCCTAGCTCTGCGCCTTGAGCAGGTCGCGAATCCGCGCGCTGACGTCTGCCCCCAGGAGGCGGTCGACCTGCAGCCAGACCGGATCGGTCTCGGGGTTGAACAGCGCCGCGCGGTTCAGGCGATCGCGCTCGGCCAACGCCGCCTTCGAGATCTCGAGGGTCGCTTCGGGCGATATCCCTTTATCGACCAGGTGCATCCAGTGATCGAGATAGGCCGTCACAGGCCCGTCGACGGCGGCGAAGGCCGCTTCGTCGGCGCGGTGTGCCAGCATCCACGGCGACATCAGGGCGCGCTGCCGCGGCGAAAGCATCGCCGGCGTGAGCCCAGGAATCTTGAGCGCCGCCTCGAACGCCGCGGTGAGCGGGAAGAGCGTCGCATTCATGTAAGGCAAATACGCCGCGAGATCGGCCCGCGGAATGAGGTCGAGGTGGAACGCGTAAAAAGCGCCCGTGCCGACGCTGTCGATCGTGAAGTGCGGTATCGGGCTCTCGGCCTTCGTGAAGGCGAAGACCATGTGCGAGTCGAGGCCAATCGGCGGCACCACGAGGCTCACCGCCACCACCTTTTGCAACGGACCGCCGCGAAAAAGGCGCACCGTGCCGACGGGCGACGGCGACATTTGCGAACGGAGCGTCATGTGGGGGCCGCCTTCGAGCCCGGGCGCTTCGGTAAGCGCGTACGTCTCTGTGATACGGCGGAGCGTGCGCTCCGCGAGGCTCTTCGGCAGCGACATGGCGCAATCCTTTCGTGACCGTCCCGAGTTCGATCTTTTCGTGCTCGACTTCGAGCTCGTAAGGGCTATTCGCCGACGGCTTTTCGGCGGAGCGTAATCACGGGCGCCTCGGGCATGACCCACGCACGCGCAAGCTCGGGGTTCTCGCGCCGCGCCGGCGAAGGGATCACCACGGCGCTCCGCCCCGCGTAGGCCGTTCGAATCAGGTGCGAGTCGATCCCCCACCCTTTATCGAGGTATTTCTTGCGGAGCTTTCGGTACGAAACGCCGAGCGCGTCCGACTTCACGTGGAGCTCGGCGGCGAGGTCGTACGGGAGGAGCTCGGGGCGCTGCGATTCGACCGTGCGCTGATCTTCGCGCATGATTTTGAGGACGCGATTTCGCGAGTCGCCATCGGCCCACGCGCCGGTGAAGAAGTTGCGAATCTGCACGAAGATCGTCCGCGTCGTGCGCTCGTCGATGGGAATGTTGGCGTCGAAGACGATCGTCCGCCATTTGCCCAGATCGATATCGAGCCGAGCGATGTTCGGCATGAGGAATGACGGCGATACCGTCACCGGCGTGCGCTCACGGCGAAGAAACTTCCATAGCCCCTTAGGGAGCGGCGGCATCATGGTCACGCGGGCCGTGCCACCGTTGTCGTCGCTCTCCACCTCGTAACTCTGAATCTCGGGCTGTTCGCGATTACCAAACGAAGCCGCGTGAACGAACGGCGTATGGGCAATATCGATTCCGTTCTCGACGACGCGCGAATAGTGCGCTTTCCAGGTGAACTCGCCGTACACCGCACGCCACCCCGGCTGACCGAACTCGGGGAACGGCGGAATGGGCGGCCGCTCCGCGGCGGGGAGGTCGCCCATGAAGACCCAGACGAGGCCGTAGTGCTCCTCCGCGGGATAGGCGTCGACGTGAGCCTTCTTCGGTATCGGATGGTCGAGGGGATTCGCGGGAATCTTCGTGCACGCACCGTCGGCGTCGTACTGCCAGCCGTGGTACGGGCAGACGATGCAGTCGCCCTCGGTCCAGCCGTCGGAGATCGACCCGCCGCGGTGGACGCAGAGGTTGGAAAGCGCGATGAGCTTTCGGTCGGATTTACGGCGAAAAAGCGCAAGCTCCATCCCGAGGACGACGACGCGTTTCGGCTGCTCGGTCACAGCAGCGCTGAACTCGACCGCGTACCAAAAGTTCTTCAGCATGTACCCTCGCGCCGCATCACGTAATGGCTAGTAACGAATCTTCAGTGTGACGACGCCGCCCTTGTCGCCAATCTGAAGGCGCGCGTCGCCGAACGACGGCGGCCCGAAGGTCGCCGTCGCGTCGTTGGAGACGCCGGCACCCTCGTCGGGCCCCGGAATCGGCAGCCAGTGCATATCGAGCTTGCCGTTCGAGTTCTCGTCGTGGATCACCGAAACCGCGTAGATCCCGGGCGCAACGTCCGGGATCGTCGCCTGCAGCGTCCCGCCGGTGATTTTGACGCGGAGAACCTTGTCCGCCTTATCGACCTTCAACCACGTTTCGCTTTTCGAATACAGCGCGACAATGGCTTGCCCACTCGTATTTCGGAATCCGTTGGCGACGACGTTAATCACCACTTGCGCGGCCTTCGGTGGCGGGTCGGCGTGGGCTATCGCTACTGCGCCGACGACGCTCGCGATCGCGACGCTCCTCGCGATTTGCAACGCGCCTCTCGCCGTCGCGGGCGCGCGCCGTTCGAACGTTCCCCTCATGGCTGCCTCGCTGCCTTCCTAAGCCGTCGGCGACCGCGTTGCGCGTCCCGGTGATGCGGAACCTCTAACGCCTACCACTCAGTCGTCAAGCGTATTTTCTGCCGGTCGGTAGCCTTGGTCGAAACGTAGTAACAATTTGCGTCTCAAGCCATAAACAAGGTCTCTGGACGTTGCCCACATTCCCAACCTCCGATAGACATCTGCCGACCGGTAGTTCCTATGTGAGTCGAGACGGAGGTGGTGGGTGGCGCGCAAAGGTCTCGTTCTCGCGGTCGCGGCGGCCACGCTCGTCGTGTCGCTTCGAGCCTCGCCCGCGCGAGCCGAGGTGGCGCTTGGTGCCGACGTGGCCGGCGTCGTTCCGTTCGGCGAAGCGCAGACACGCATCGGCTTCATGACGGGCCTCCACGCGACGTATCTCACGAGCTTTCGGGCATTCAAGCTCGGCCCGGAGATCGGATTCAATTACGGCCGAACGAACCCCTCGGCCGATGCGCGTAAATCCCTCGGCGGTGGATATGCGGGTATTCGCGCGACGTTCGAGCTGATTCCGATGATTACTCCTTATGCCTACGTGCACGCCGGGTACGGCGTCGCCGACGCGAAGAATCTCCCCGATCCGAATGCCCGCGAAAAGTTCACCTCCGGCGCTCTTTTGGATTTCACCCTCGGCCTAGGTCACAGGCTCAGCCCCAGGTGGCTGCTCGGCGTCGAAGCGGGATATGCCACGATCGAGCCCGGAAAGTGCTTCTGCGCGCGGTGGCTTCACGTTGGCGCGGCCGCCAACTTCACCTTCTGAACGTCGAACGGAAACGGGCCCACTTCCGATGAAACAGCGCATTTCCGCATTCGCGTGGGCTCGGCGGTCGGCGCCCCTCGCAAGCGCGCTCTTCGTCGTGGCCGTCGCAGGATGCATCTGCCCGGTGGAGGCGCCGGTCATCACGTCGGTCGACAAGCTCGCCGTCTTTAGTTGGGCCAGTGGTGCGGTCGCCCGTATTTGCGTAACGGACACGGACGTCGAATGCCCACCCGGGAAGGACGACAAAATGCCCGCAGGCGTTCGTGCCTATTGGTTCATCTCCGCCCGCGGCGCTCCGTGCTTCCCCAACGGCATTCGCCCGCCCGTCACCTACGGCGTCACCCAAGCGAACAACTGCATGATCGACGAGACCGCCGACAACGGCGGCGTGCTCGGGGGTGTGCCGCTCGAATCGGGAAAGACGTACCGCCTCGGCCTCGCCGGTTTTGGCGGCGGCCCCGCCTACCAGACCTTCGTCGCGCCGTGAGCGGTCAAACCCGACCGAGACCGCGCGCGCGACTGCGAGAAAGAGAGACGCGATGAAGAGTGTCGTCATCACGGGGAGCACGCGGGGGATCGGCTTCGGGCTCGCCCGCGAGTTCTTGGCGCGCGGCCACGCCGTCACGATTTCGGGACGAACCGCCGAGGGTGTGAAGGCGTCCGTCGCCGAGCTGAGCGTAGGCGACTGTGCCGCGCGGGCTCATGGCGCCGCGTGCGACGTGACCAACGCCGCAGACGTGCAAGGGCTGTGGGACGCCGCCGTGATGCGCTTCGACCGCGTCGACGTCTGGATCAACAACGCGGGCATCACCCACGCGCCGGTCCCCTTCGCGCAGCTCTCGGCACGCGACATCGAAAGCACCGTCGACGTGAACATGCGCGGCATGCTCCTCGGCTGCCACGTCGCCCTTCGCGGTATGGCGGCGCAAGCCGGCGGTGGCGCCCTGTTCAACATGGAGGGGTTCGGCTCCAACGGGATGAAGCGCGAGGGGATGAGCGTCTACGGCGCCACCAAGGCGGGCCTCCGCTACTTCACCGAGTCGCTGACGAAAGAAGCGCAGGCGACCGCGCCCAACGTGCTCGTGGGCGCCATGAGCCCGGGAATCGTCGCGACCGATCTGCTGCTCGCGGGGTATGCGGATTATCCCGAGCGTTGGGAAAAGGCGAAGAAGTTTCTCGCCATTGCCGCCGACAAGGTCGAAACGGTCACTCCCTATTTGGTCGAGCACGCCCTCGCGACCACGAAGACCGGCGCGCGGATCGAGTGGCTCACGCCCGGGCGAATGCTCCTGCGATTCGCCGCAGCGCCGTTCGTCACGCGCGACGTGATTCCGTCGTAACGAATACCGAAAAGCACGAGGAGACTGCCATGCGAAGATCCGTTGGGGGAATCATCCCGCCGTCCACCGGCGAGCTGAAACGAATTGCCGCGCTGTATCACTTCGAATTGACCGATAAGGAGGCCGATTTCTATTACGGCCTCATCGAAGTGACTCTCGCGTCGTACCGACGCGTCGGCGAGCTGCCCGAGCCGCGCCCCGAAGCGCGTTATGCACGCACGTCGGGCGCCGCTCCTGCGCCGCAGGAGAACCCGCACGGCGGCTGGGCGTGGCGGTGCAGCGTGAAAGGCGCGGCG
>JANXMC010000731.1 GCA_025354825.1 Myxococcales bacterium | reverse complement strand
CGTCATCGTCGTCGTCGTCGCGAGCGCGATCGCCCTGTGCGCGGCCTGCACCGAAGCGCCCGTCGCGGCGCTCGATGCGCGCCCGTTCGACGTCGTGCTGCGGGTCTCGAGCGCGCGCGACGTGCCGGCGACGCAGGTCGTGGTGCGGGTGGGCGGCGTCGAGATCGGCACGACCGACGGGAGCGGCGCGCTGCCGCTTCATCTCAAAGGGAAAGAGGGGGACCCCATCGACGTGGCGCTGACCTGCCCGCTGGGGTTCGATCCGCCGGCGTCGCCGCTCCTCGTGACGCTCATGCGATTTCCGCCGACGGCCGCCGCGCCCGTCTACGAGGCGCGGTGCACGCCGCAAATACGGCATATCGTCGCTGCGATTCGCACGGACCACGGCGCGCGGCTCCCCGTGACTCTGCATGGGCAGACCCTTGGCTGGACGGACGCGACAGGGGCCGCCCTCGTGATGATCGCCGCGAAACCGGGGGAGCGGATCGAGCTCGGTCTGGACACCGACGCCGTGAAGCCGTTGGTGCTGCATCCGCGCAATCCGACGCTCGCCTTCGTCGCGCCGCTCCACGACGACGTGGTCGTTCTCGAGCAGAAGCTTACCCTCGAGGCCTCGTCGCGCCGCGCGCCGCCAACGAGCGCGCAGCTTCTCTCGGCCGCGACGGCGATGCGCCCGATGCGCCTCTGACGGCGGCACGGCGAGAGGGCGCGATGGCGCGACGGTGAGAGGGCGCGACGACTCGCTTTTTCGATCACGGGAACGTATAGGACTTTTGCTTGAGCACTTGCCCCGACGTGCCGTGAAACTGCACGTTGATGGTTCGCGCGCCGGGGTCGAGCTCGAAGCTCGTGTAGTTGTTCGACATCGACGCCCAATCGAACTGCGGCGCGACCAACGACAGCGCCGCGATATCCCCAATTTGTGCGCCCGGCCCGACGAGCACCTCGACCCCGTCTTTGCCGGGGCCGGAGAGCGCAACGCGCCCCATGCTCGCGACGTGGAAATCGCCGCTGACCCATAGAATGCCGGTGATCCCGTTGGCGTCGATATGGGTCAAGAGCTCGGTGCGTGCGGCGGCGTACCCCTGCCATCGGTCCGACTCGGCCGCCGTGGCGAGGGTTGGGAATTCGGTAATCGGCACCGAGTTCATAATGAGCTTGAAGACGGCCGTGCTCGCTGTGAGCCCCGCCTTGAGCCAGTCCATTTGCGCGCGCGAGATGTACTGCGCCGTCGCCGTGGTGCGTGTCGACGGGAGGCGCTCGCTTCGGCAGTCGAGAATGAAGACGTCCACAGTCTTCCCCCACGACCTCTTTCGCCAAATGCGGTCGGGAACCGCGGCGTCGCGGCGCATTGGCGTGTGCTCGAAGAACGTCGCGCGCGCATTGGCGAGCTTCGTCGGATCGATCGTCTCGGCGTTCCAGTCGTTGTCGACTTCGTGATCGTCCCAGGTTGCGAGAACGGCCGTGCTCGCGCGCAGCGCCTTGTAGCCTGACGAGCCTAGATTTTGAGCCCATTTGTCGCGGTATTGCGCGCGGGTCGAGGCCCCGTCGGCGTAGGTCGTGTCGCCGAGGAAGAGGAACGCGTCGAGGTCGGTTCGGGCGCCGGCCCGCTCGAGCGTGGTTTTTGGAAAGAGGTTGTACGTGCACGAGACGGCGCCGATTGTCACGGGCGCGAGCGTCGAGCCGTCGACAGGCGCGCGGAGATTGCCAATCGGGCTTCGCGCGACGGGGGCGCCGTTGCCCATTTCGACGAACGCGTAGCGATACCGGCGCCCGGCCGCGAGGACCGCCGCGTCTTCGACCAGGAAGCCGCCGTCGCTCGGCACGACCGCGCGTGTGAGGACGAGAGACCGATAGACGGCGCCGTTCATTTCCCAAATATGCAATTCGAGCGGCGACGTACCGGTGTACCGCGCCCAAAAAATCGCCGACGTATCCGTCGCGTCGCCCGATGCGACGCCTAGAGGGAACGACGACGATTCGAGAAGGCCGGTCGGGTCGGGCGCGCCGCCATCGGACGCGCCGCTGTCGGGCGAGGCGTCGGAGGACGCGTCGCCGGAACCGCTCGCATCGTTGGCATTGGCCGCGTCGAGGGAAGCGTCCGAGGTATCGGCCACGCTGGCGTCGCCGCCGCCCGCCTCGACCGCGGCACCGGCATCACGGCTGCCCGCCGCGTCGACCCGTGCATCGCGGCCAGCGTCGTGGGGCGTGCCCGGTGCGCCGTCGCCGGCGCCGCTGTCGCCGTCGCCAGCGGGCGCATCGCCCCCGTCGTTCACCCCGCACGCTTCCAGGAGTAGGGCCACGCCGACGGCGCCGAGGAAGCTACGCCTATCCAGACGCACCGGCCGGTGCGGCGGCGTCCCGGTTTCGCGATTACCAACTTCGAGCTTCGTCGTGTCGTCGTTCGTCATTGCGGCAGGCGAAGGTAGCGTGTGCGAAGCTCCGTCGTCATGAGGCTCGTCATCGTGGGGGGTGGATTCACGGGTATGGCCGTAGCCGAACGCTTTCGTTCCCTTGCTGTGGCCCGCGCGACGCGCGTAGAAGTCGCGGCGACGACGCGCAGCCCGGCCCGCGCCGACGCACTGCGCGAAGCCGGCGTTACGCCCCTCGTCGCCCCCGCTCTTACGCCCGACGCCCTCGCGCCCTACGTCGACGACGAGACGTTCGTCGTTGTCACGATGCCGCCCGATGGCACCACCGACGCGCGCCTCGCGCCCGCCTTGCGCCACGCCGCCGCCCTCGCCTACGTCTCCTCCACCGGCGTCTACGGCAACGCGTCGGGCCGCGTCGACGAGCAGACGTCCGTCGCGCCGCCGACCCCCCCCGCGCCGCGAGCCCACGCCCGCGTCGACGCCGAACGCGTCTGGCGCGCCGCCGGCGCCACAATCGTCCGTGCACCGGCCATCTACGGCCCTGGCCGTGGCCTCCACCTGCGCCTCGCACGAGGCGACGTGCGATTGGCAAAGAGCGGCACGAACGCCATCTCCCGCGTCCACGTGGAGGACCTGGCCGCGGCCCTCGTCGAATGCCTCTTACGGAAGCTCCGAGGCGACCTCTTCGTCATCGGCGACGACGAGCCCGCGCCCCACATCGACGTCGTCGGCTACCTCTGCGAAGCCCTCGGCATCCCGCTCCCCGCGATCGATCCATCCGCCAAAATCGACGAAACACTGAGCCACGACCGCCGCATCGACCCCGCGCGAATTGCACGTGCCCTCGGATTCACGCCCGCGTACCCCACGTACCGCGAAGGGTACACGCAGTGCATTGCGAAGGACCGCGACGCGCTCGACCAAGCGCTCGCGTCCCGAGTGGGCTACGCCTCGATGGATTGAGCGACGGGGGCGAGCACGATGATTTCGTGGTGCCCGTAAACTTCGATGGCGACCACCGGCGTGAGGGTCATCTGCGCTATTTGGATATCGCCGTCGGGCCTATGGAAAACGTGGCCGCCTTCATGGGGGGTGGCGAACGTCCATCGGCAGAGCGCGTAGGGCGTGCGGTTGTCCGAGAGGAACTCCGCCTCGCCGTCGACTTCGGCGTTGGTGGCAGACGACGCTTGGCCGCCCGTTTTTCGGATGAAGCCGTTGAGGCTTTTGAGGTGGATGCGGTGAGCGCGCGCAGTGCCGGGGATGAGGGTTGCTCGGAGGCGGACGTCGCGCCCGTCGCGCTCGTCGCGCTTGACGACGATGTCGAGGCTCTCGCTCACGGCGATGATGCGAAGGACGTGGGCGCCGAGATCGATGCGCCGCTCGTCGACGGGCTCGTGCTCTCCGTGGCTCTCCTGCGCGCCGCTTTGGGCGACCGTTCTGGAGCGTTCCAGGGTGATCGAATCGAGTGTTTTGCGCGGCATCGGCAGCGCGGGCGGCGCCGTCGCTCGGCTCGCGTCGCGCGGGCGTCCGATGGCGTTGCGGAGGCCGTCGAGGAACGCGGCGGGCGTGGCGGTGCGCTGCGTGACGTCGACGGTGAGGGCAGCCTTGAGCACGTCGCGAAGCGGGGCGCGGACGGCGAGGGCGCGGAGGCGGTCCTCGACGAACGTGTCACCCGCCACGCGCCTCCCGAAGGTCTGGCGTATCGCGGCGTCGTTGAAGAGCGGCCGGCCGCCCAGGAGCGACGCCACGGTGAGGGCGAGGGCATAGACGTCGGTATAGGGGCCTTCGCCCCGGTTGGTGAGCTGCTCGGGCGCGGCCCATCGCGGTGAGAAGAGCGTGACGGTGCTGAGCGGCTCGGCGGTCCGCGCTTCGGAGCTGGCGAGCGGCTCGGCGAGCTCGCGAAGAGCGATGCCGAAGTCGGCGAGCTTTGGAAATTTCATCCCCCCCGCGAGAGAAAACAAAATGTTCGAAGGCTTGATGTCGCGGTGAATAATCCCGTGCTCGTGCGCTTCGGAGAGGGCGCCCGTGATGGGGTCGATGATCGAGAGCGCCTC
>JANXMC010000699.1 GCA_025354825.1 Myxococcales bacterium | reverse complement strand
GTGCTGCTCGCGACGATGGCCGCCACGGATGCGAAGGCCGACGACACGAAGCCGAGGGCGCCGCTCCTGATTCTCACGGGCACGCCGGCTTTCGGCGCAGACGCCGTCGTGAGCGAGGGGTGGTTCGAGATCATCGCGCGGGTCGAGAACCCGTCGGCGATGGCGCGGCGAGGGACGCTTTTGCTCGTGCGCGAGCCGTCGTGGCGATCCTCGGAGAACCGTTCGGCCGCGCGCGTCCCGTTCAGCGTGGCGGCGGGCGGCAGCACGGTGGTCCACATCCCGGCCCACGGAATGCCGTCGTACATGCCGATGCTCACGCTCAGCGCGGTCGCCGACGACGAGACGCCCCTCGCGAGCGTGGAGCTCTCGATCACCGACACGCCGGGGCCGATCCTCGTCGACATCGCGAACCCGTCGCGCCTTGCGACGGCGCTCAAGGGGAGCACCGTCTCCGTCGACTGGGATCCGACGCGCCGTGGCCGCGCGCCGGCCCGCACGCTCGGCGTCGGCGCGCCGACCTTCGATCCAAAGACTGGCGAACCGCTGTTGCCGATTCGAACCGAGGGGTACGCGTCCGCCACCGTGGTCGTGATCCACTCCGACGTGCTCGCGCACCTCGAGGCCGAGCCCCTCGATGCCCTCGTGCACTGGGTGCTCAGCGGTGGATCCCTCGCCGTCGTTCCCACCCGACCGGAAGATCTGCGCGGCCCAGTAATGAGCCGCCTCGCGGGTGGACCCGTTCATGCGAACCGCGGCGCCGCGGCCATCGCGACGATGCTCGCGCCCGCACCGACGCCGCTTCTCGTAACGACGACGCCCGACGACGACGGCGGAGGCGACGACGACGACGCGGTGGCAACGACGACGGGCAACGCCGACGGCACCGACGACACGAAAACGCCATCGACCCTTGCGCCCAACACGCCTCCGGAAGCGGTGAAATCGCGCCTCGTTGGCTACGCGGGCGGCGCGCTCCGGGCGAGCTTCTTCGGTGCGTCGACCTCCTACGGACTCGGCGAGGTGCATCTCCTCGGCTTCGACCCCGCCGAGCGCCCCATGGTCGACGACGCGTGGGCGCACGCACGCCTACGCGCCCTCGTCGAGCATGCGTGGGAACGGAACGCGCGCTCCGCGTTTCATCACGGCGGCGCCGAAGGCAGCCGCGGCGACACCACCGAGATTCGCCGCGCCCTCGACCCCAACGAGAGCTTCCGCGCCCCGCTGGCGCTCGCGGCCGTGCTCCTCGTCCTCTATTCGATCCTCGTCGGCCCCGTGCTCTTTCTCCGCGCCGCGCGCATGGGAAGACCCCTCGCCCCGCTCGTTCAGGCGCCGCTCTTGAGCGCCCTCACCTTCGGACTCATCGTCTTCGTCGGCCTCGCGGGGAAAGGCTTTCGCGGACGCGCGCGACGGATCGCGCTCGTCGAAGCGCAAGAGGGGGCGCAGTCGGGGCCTATCCGGCGCTACCGCGGCTTCTTCTCGAGCCGCGCCGAGGCGCTCACGATCGCCGCCACGGACCGCTCGTGCCTCGTCGACGTCGCCAGTGTCGACACGACCCCATCGGGTCAGGGTGTCCTTCGCATCGACCGGAACGGCGTCGCCCTCGACGGCCTCACGTCGCTCCCGTGGCAAACGGTCGTCGTGCGCGAGGACGGCATGTTCGATCTTGGCGATGGGGTCTCGCTCTCTGAAAATACCGAGGGCGACGTCACGGTCGAAAACCTCACGCCCTACGCGATCGCCGACGCCATCATCTACTCGACTCACAAGGGTTTCTTCCACTTCCCCAGCCTGCCGCCGCGCTCCAAGACGCTCACGTCGAGCGGCCGTTTTCTCAACTCGGTCGGCGCACGCGACGCTGTGAAGGCAGGCACGACGATGGTCCATCGTCTCGACGCGCAGACGCTTCGCAGCCCGTTTCCCGACGCGGTCGGCGCGCGCATCTACGCGCTCTGGCACCCCATCGAGCTCGCGGCGGGCGACGCCGTCGATTGGTACCCGGACGATGCGCCCGTGCTCTTGGGCGAGCTCACCAAGGCCGAGAGCGGCGACAGCGACTCGGGGCTCCGCCTCGAATCGAACCACGTGCTCGTTCGTATCCTCGGCCACGAGGTGACGCCGTGAGCGCCCTCGACGCGACGTCGCCCACGCGGCCTACGCCCCCCGCCATTCGCGTGCGCCATTTGTGGCACCGCTTCGGCCGCACCGACGTGCTCCGCGACGTGAGCTTCGAGGTGCAGCACGGCGAAATCTTCGGCTTCATCGGCCCCAACGGCGCGGGGAAGACGACGACGATCCGTGTGATGGCGACGCTCCTCGAGCCCCTCGCCGGCCGCGTCGAGATCGACGGGCTCGACGTCACCATCGACCCCGACGCCGTCCGCAAAGTCATCGGCTACATGCCCGACCACGCCGGCGTCTACGAGCGCGTGAGCGTGCGCGAGTACCTCGAGTTCTTCGCGGATGTTTATGGCGTCGGCGTCACCACAGAAAAGACCGGCGGCACCTACGCCGTCGTCAACGCCGTGATGGAGCTCACAGACCTCCATAAGCTGTCGGACAAGCTCGTCGCATCGATGTCGAAGGGGATGAAGCAACGCCTCCAGCTCGCGCGCACCTTGCTGCACGATCCGAAGGTGCTCATTCTCGACGAGCCCGCGAGCGATCTCGATCCGCGTGCCCGCATCGAGATGCGCGATCTCCTCGTCGAGCTTCGCAACATGGGGAAGACGGTCTTTCTCTCGAGCCATATCCTCACGGAGCTCGCCGACGTCTGCACCTCCATCGCGATCCTCGAGCGCGGTCAGCTCATCGTCGCGGGGCCCATTCACGAGATCGCACGCACCCTCGAGCTGCGCGCGGGCCAAGCTGCCGCCTCCGGGCCCTCGCCGCTCGACGGCTCGGCGCCTGCCCCTCCTCGTGCCGAGGCGACGCGCCGCACGGCGAAGCTCAAAACCTTGGCCCCTGTGAACGTCGTGCACGATGCGCTGCGCCCCCTCCCGTTCGTTCACGACGTCGCGTCTGGCCCCGGCGGCTCGGTCATCGTGGGCTACACCGGCGACGAGCCGAGCCTCGCGTTGGTGGTTCGCGCGTTGGTACTGGCAGACGTCCCCGTCGTGGGGGTCGAGCCCGAACGGAACGAGCTCGAACGTATCTTCCTCGAAGTGACGAAGGGAGATCTGCAATGAGCGGGAACGCGCGCGCCACCTTCGAGCGCCTCGCGCGCGGCGAAATCTTCCGCGAGCCCAACGCGCTGTGGACGCGCGAGATGCGTCAGCAGGCCCGCGTCGGCCGCACGCCGTGGATTCTGCTCGCGCTCACGCTCACCATCTCGCTGCTCCTCTGCAGCATCGGCGGCGTCGCGCGCGCGAGCGAGAGCTCCCCCGCTACGCTCGGCGTCGCGCTCTACCAAGTGTTCTTCTCGGTGGCGTACTTCGTCGTCGTCCTCGTTGGCCCGGCGGTCGCCGCCAACAGCATCGCCTCCGAGCGCGAAGGGCGCACGTGGGAAGCCGTGCTCCTCGCCGGCCTCGCGCCGCGCGCCATCGCCCGCGGAAAGTTCCTCGCGGCCTACACGACCATCGCGCTCTACATCGTCGTCCTCGCCCCCGTCGGCGCGCTGCCGTTCCTCTTCGGCGGCGTCACCGCCACGGAGGTCGTCGTCGCCTTTCTCCTGCTCTTCGCCATCGCCGCGGTCACGGTCGTCTTCGGCCTCGCCGTGAGCTCTCTCATGACGAGCCTCCGAGGCGCCCTCGTGCTCACGCTGATCCTCGCCGTCTGCCTCGGCCCGGTGATCTTCGGCATCCTGGGGTCGGGCGCCTCGATCGGCATCCACGAGGTCTGGCGCGACGTGCCCGAGGGGTTTCCCATCTGGCTCCCTCTCGCGTACACGCGCGCGACGTTTGGTGCAGAATACATACTGTTCCTCGTGCTCGGTCCCCTCGTGATTCTCGGCCTCCCGGCCTGGTTTCTCTTCGAGGTCGCCGTCGCCAATCTCACGGGCGAGAGCGACGACCGCTCCACGGGGTTGAAGCGTTGGTTCGTCGTCGCGACGCCCGTCATGGCTCTGCTTGCGGCCATCGTCGCGCGGCTCGTCGACGACGGCGCGCGCGTCGGCGCGAGCGTCGCCGGTCTCTCCCTGCTCTTTTTGCACCTCGTGTTCGGCTCGTTCCTTTTCGCCGACGAGCCGTGGGGTCCGTCGCGCCGCGTCCTCGTCCATTGGGAGCGCCGCCGCGCAGGCGCGCTCACGCGCTTCTTCGGCCCGGGCCTCGTGAAGACGACGTCGCTCGTCGCGCTCGTCGGCATCCTCTGCTTCGCGGCAACGACCGCCAGCGATCTCCTCGCCGTCGCGCTCGACCCCGTCGCGAGCGACGCGCACGAGCACCTGGTCTCCATCGCCGCATTCGCAACCTACGCCATGCTGTTCTTCGTCTTCGTCGCGGGGCTCACGGCGTGGCTCCGCGCGCGGGGCGCGTTCGCCTGGACGGTGCGCATCGTGGTCGCGGCCGTCGTTGCGCTCGTCGCGATCGTGCCTTGGGTCGTCGCGGTGGTCGGCGGCCTCGTCACCGGCGGCGGCACCGACGACTGGGTGGTCATCGGCGGCCCGAGCCCGGTCTACGCGTTCGTGATGCTCTCGGCGATCCGCCGCGAGACCAACGCGACGAACGTCGTCCTCGTGGGCACGGCGTGCGCCCTCGCGTGGGGGCTCGCGGGCGTCCTCTGCTTCTTCCGCGCAACGCGCCTGGCCGCGCGCTCCCGCGCCGCGTACGAAGAGGCCACGCGACGCGCCGACGACGCGCTCGCCTACGAAGACGCCGCACGCGACGAGACGGCGTTGGCGACGAGAAGCGCGCCGCCGGTTGCCACCCCGACGGAGACGGCGAGCTAGTGCGCGTCGTCGCCCGTCACGAAGCTACGCACCGCCGCCTGGGCGATGTGCGAGTCGAGCAGCCCCGTGTGGCTCGCGTCCGCCACCTCGACGAAGCGCGCGCGGTCGCCGAGCGACGCGGCAATCGCGCGCCCCATTGCGATGGGAAGCGACGTGTCCTCCGAGCCGTGCAGCACGAGAACGGGCCCCGGGACCTTCGCGAGGAGCGGCCGCGTGTCGTAGCGATCGCCGTGAATCCAGCGGCGAAAACGCGATCGCGGCACGACGTCGATGTACGTGAGCGGCGCGAGAAGCGTGAGCGAGGCGGCGCCGACACCGCTCGATGCGAGGTAGGTGCTCACGTTCGTGCCGAGCGAGAAGCCGGCCAGATGAATCTGCTTCGGGTCGACCTTTTGGCTCTCGCACACGTGGCGGAAGATCGGCCCCGTGTCGGCGAGAATGCCCGCCTGCCGCGCCTCGCCGCCCGAGCCGTCGAAGCCGCGGTACGCATAGACCGCGAGGCCGATGTCGCGATCGCCGCGGACCGCGTCGAGGAACTTTTGCGAGTCTTCGAGGAGGCGATCGCCGTTGCCGGCGAAGAACAGAATCCACCGGGCGGGCGCCGCGCTGGGCTTTCGAACGAGGCCGCGAAGCGTGACGCCGGGCGCGGTCTGAATCTCGTCTTTCGCCCAGCCGGGGTGCGCCGCCAGGGCGTCGTACGCGCCCTGCGAGAGAGGGCCGGGGACGTACTCGAACCTCCGCACGTCTTTCGGGGCCTGCAAGAGAAAGTCGACCACGCCGAGCGCCGCAGCGACGCCCACGGGCAGCATCACGCGCTTCACCCAGTCACGTTTCCTTCGAGCCCGATCCATCGAAAGCCTCCCGCGCCTCTCGCATACCGCACTTCCAGGCGAGGGACTCGCCCGATGAACGGCGCCCCGTGACGAGCGACGCGCTTCTCGACCCCGCGTTCGTACACGAGCTCGAAGCGCTCCGGCGGCAGCTCACCGTACGCGCGCGATCGGGGCGCGCAGGCGAGCACGCAACGCGGCGCCGCGGGGGCGCGGCCGAGTTCGCTGAGCACCGCGCCTACGGTGCGGGCGACGACCTTCGCCGCATGGATTGGCTCGCCTTCGCGCGCACCGGGAGCCCTGTTTTAAAGGTTTTTCACGCCGAGGAAGACACGCTCGTGCGGCTCGTCGTCGACCGCAGCGCGTCGCTCGACGTCGGCACGCCAACGAAGCTCGCAACCGCCAAACGGCTCGCCGCGAGCATCGGCTACATGGCCCTCGCATCGAGCGAACGTGCCCAAGTTCACGCCGCGGGCGAGGCGCTCGACGCGAGCTACGAGCCGGGGCGCGGCCGCGCGTCGCTCCCTCGCGTGCTTCGCGAGCTTTCGGGGCTCGAGGCCGCGGGAAAAACCGACCTCGCGCGCGTGGTCGACGCGATCGTGAAGCGCGCGCCACGCCCGGGAATGCTCGTCGTCGTCAGCGACTTTTTAGACCCAGGCCCCTTCGACGTCGCGCTCGCGCGTGCTGCGAGCGCCGGGCATCACATCGCGCTCGTTCAGGTTCTCGCGGACGACGAGCTCGAGCCGCCCTACGAGGGCGACTTCGCCTTCGAAGACGCCGAAACGGGCGAGGTCGTTCTCGTCACCGTCGACGACCGCTCCCGTGGCGCCTACCTCGCGCGCCTCGAAGGTCTCTTCGCAAAGCTGCGCGCCCTCGCGAAACGCCACCGGGGCACCTACGTCCGCACGTCGAGCGCGGCGGCGATCCTCGAGCCACTTCGTCGGTTCGCGTCGGGCGGGGTCGACTGACATGGGCGGCCTCACGCTCCTCGAGCCCCGCGGCCTGCTGCTCCTCGCGGGCGCGGTGCCTATTGTTGTATTTTACATTCTAAAGACGAAGCGCCCGCGAGCGCGGGTGGGCTCGACATGGCTGTGGGCCGAGGCCGAGCGGTCGCTGCTTGCGAAGCACCCCTTTCGGAAGCTGCTCCCCGAGCTTTCGCTTCTGCTCCAACTGCTGGCGCTCGTCGCCCTCGCCGTCGCCCTCGCGCGCCCCTCGTTGCGAGGCCACACCATCGCGGGTGACCACGTCGCCATCGTCGTCGACACGAGCGCGTCGATGGGCGCGCGCACGGGACCTGCCGCAAAAGAGACGCGCTTCGACCTCGCGCAGCGCGCAGCCCACGGCATCGTCGACGCGCTCGTGCCGGGGACGGACGCCATCGTCGTCGAGGCGGCTCGCGACGCGCGTATCGTCACGACCGCCGAGCGCGACGGCCATCGGTTGCACGCGGCGGTCGACACGCTCGCCGTGCGCGAGGTCGAAGGGTCCCTGGCGTCGGGCGTCGCGTTGGCGGCCGACCGCTTGCGCGCCGCAGGCGGTCACGGGCGGCTCTTCGTCGTCACCGACGGCGCGCTCGCGAGGCCCGAGCCCGTGACGGCGGCCGGCGTGACGACGGAGATCATCACCGTCGGCGACGATGCGTCCAACGCCGCACGTGCGGCGAACGACGCAAACGCCGCCATCGTGCGCGTCGACGTGCGCGCGGGTCTCTCGCCGACGACGCATCACGAGGAGGCGCAGGTCTTCGCGATGGTGCGGAGCTTCGACACGAAGGCGCGCGATCTCTTCGTGACGGCCACGGTCGACGGCGTGAACGAGCCCGTCGCTGCGCGGCGGATGCTTTTTCCGCCCGACGCGAAGACCGCGGTGGTGCTCACGTTCGAGCCCCGCGCCGAAGACCGCGGCAAGGGGCTCGTGGTTGCGCTCTCAAACGGCGACGGCGCCTCGCGCGATGCGCTCGCGTCCGACGACCGCGCCTACGGACGCGTGCCGTCGCCCCTCAAAATGCCTGTCACGCTCGCCTCGACCCACGAGGCGTCGTGGCTCGCGCGGGCGCTCGCGTCGGACCCCGACGTCGATCTCCAGCGCCTCACGCCGGCGCAGCTCGCCACGGTGAACGTCGACCCCGACGCCCTCGTCGTCGTCGAAGGGGTCTGCCCCGAAGCGCTCCCCGGTCGCGATCTCCTCATCGTCGCTCCGCCGACGGGCGCATGCCGCGGGGTCGAGGTCGGCGCGCGCACGACGACCGCCGCCAGCTCGACGATCACGTCGTGGGAGAACGGCGACGCGCGTCTCCGCTTCCTGACCCTCGACGGCGTGCACCTCCGCGAAGTGACGCCGCTCCGCGCCGAAGGTGCAGGTGCGCCGCTCGTGCGAACGTCGTCGGCGGCGGTCGTGGTTGACGCGTCCACCGAAGGGCGCGGCGTGACGATGGTCGGCTTCGAGGTGGGCGATAGCGACTGGCCGCTCAAAGCGTCGTTCGTGCTGTTCGTGCGAAACGTCGTCGAGCTCGCGCGTCTTCATCGGTCCCAAGGCTCGGCGGGGCCCGCCGCGCGCACGGGCGAACCGCTTCGCGTCGCCGTGCCGCTGGAAACGACACGCGTCATCGTCACCGCGCCCGGCACGAACGAGCGCGAGCTCTCGGCCAAAGCGGGCGTCGTCGTCATTCCCGATACGCCGCGCGCGGGGCTCATCGACGTACGGTGGAGCGCGCCTCGCATGGGCCACACGGTCGTCGCCGTCAATCTCACCAGCGAGGCCGAGAGCGACCTTCGCCCGCGCCCGGTCGTCGTCTCGACCGATGGAGGCACCGACGTGGCGCCAACACGTGCAGCGCCGGAATCGCCTCACGAGCTTGCGCCGTGGGCCGTCGCGATCGCGATGCTGGCGATGGCGCTCGATCTCGCGTGGCTCACGCGACGGCGCGGCGCCCTGCGGCCGCGAACGCCGGCGAAGCGCGCGCTCCCACGACCGAGCGTCTCCCTCGCCCTCGCGCTCGCGCTCGTGCTTGGCGTCGCACCGCTCGCCTACGTCGCTCTCGCGAAGCTCGCTCTCGTCCCCGAGACGTACCTGCGCTTCTACCGGCCGTGGCTTTTGGTGGTCTCCGCGGTCGCTCTCCCGCTGCTCGCGTGGCGCCTCTCGCAGCTCGCGGCGCAGTCCCCCATGGCGCAGCCGCGGCGCGCCTTCGTCACCCTCTTCGCGATGGCGTCGGTCGCCTTCACGCTGCTCGCCCTTGCCGAGCCAGAGATCGGCACACGCCTCGATAGGCTCACGACAATCCTCGCCCTCGACCGCTCGCGATCGATCGATCTCGTCCCCGGCGGCGAGGCGCGCACCGCGGCCGAACGGAAGCTCGCCGAAGCGGGCATGCGTCGCGACGATCGCCTCGGCGTCGTCGTCTTCGGCGCCGAAGCGACCACGGAAGATCCGCCGCGACCGCCGTCGGACTTGCCGCCGCCGCAACGTGCCGTCGTCGGTCGCGACGGCTCCGACCTGGAAGCCGCCGTGCGCCGCGCCCTCGCCGAGCTCCCGTCGGATTCCGCGGGCCGCGTAGTTCTCGTCTCGGACGGCGTGCAGACGCGCGGCGATGCCCTCGCCGCAGCGGCCGCCGCGGTCGCCGCAAACGTCCCCGTCGACGCGGTCATTCTGGAGCAGAAGGCCACCGCCAACGTGCGCGTCGCGTCGGTCCGCTCCGACACACGCGCCGACGACGGCGAGGCCCTCGACCTTCGGGTCACGACCCACAGTGCGACGGCGACCGACGTGAGCGTTCGCGTTCGCCTCGACGGCGAGCCTCTCCACGAAGCGCGCGCCCACATCGAGGCCGGCGAAGACGTGCTGCGCCTTCGCGAGACGGCCTCGCACCCCGGCCTCCACCGCTACGACGTCGAGGTCACGGCGCTCGACCCCGGCGCCGACAGCTCGCCCGACGACAACGGCGGCTCGACGTTCGTCCGCGTTCGCGGTCCGTCCCTCGCGCTCGTTCTCGAAGGCGACCCCGGCAAAGGTGCGCCCCTCGTGCGCGCGCTTCAAACCAGCGGTTTTCTCGCGGAAGAGCGCGGCGCAAACGGCGTCCCCGCCGACGTTGGCGGCCTCGCGGGGTTCGATCTCGTGGTCCTCAGCGACATCCCCGCGAGCGACCTCACCACGTCGCAGATCGACGCGCTCGCCAGCTACGCGCGCGACCTCGGCGGCGGGCTGCTGCTCATGGGCGGCGATCGGTCGATGGGGCCGGGAGGCTACGCACGCACGCCGATCGAAGACGTCTCGCCCGTGGCGTTCGATCTCAAAGAAGAGAAGCGGCGCGCGTCCCTCGCGGAGATCATCGCCATCGACTACTCGGGCTCGATGGGCGCCACCGTCGGCGGTCAGACCAAGCTCGCCCTCGCCAACGAAGCCGCCGCTCGCAGCGCATCGCTCTTGGGCGCCGGCGACAGGCTCGGCGTCGAGCACGTCGACGACCGCGTCGCGTGGACGATCCCGACCGCGCCCGTCACCGACGCTGCGGCGATCGCGGCCAGGATTCGACACGTCGGCGTGGGCGGCGGCGGCATCTACACGGACATCGCGCTCACCGCTGGCTACGCCGCGCTCGCGCGCGAAGCCGTCAACCTGCGGCACCTCTTGCTGTTCGCGGATGGCGACGACGCGGAGCAAATCGGCGGATGCCGCGCCCAGGTGAAAGCAGCCCTCGCGCAAGGGATCACGACGAGCGTCATCTCCCTCGGCCGCGGCCACGACACGCCGGAGCTCGAAGTGCTTTCGAAGCTCGGAAACGGCCGTTTTTACCTCATCGACGACGCAACGAAGCTCCCTGCGGTGTTCTCGCAAGAGACGATCTTGGCGACCAAAAGCGCGATTCACGAAGACCCCTTCAAGGTCGCTCTTGGCGCCCCGAGCCCCGCCACGCGCGGCGTCGATCTCGTGGGCGCGCCGCCCCTTCGCGGCTACGTCGTCACCGTCCCGAAGCCGCGGGCGTCGATGCTCCTCACGGGCCCCGAAGGCGACCCCGTGCTCGCAACGTGGGCCGTGGGGCTCGGGCGCGCGGCGGCGTTCACGAGCGACTACAAGGACCGCTGGGGCGCACCGTGGCTCGCGTGGAGTGGCGCCGCGCGGGTCTTCGGGCAGCTCGCCCGCGAGACGGCACGCAAGGCCGACGATCCGCGCGTTCGCCTCACGAGCGACACCCGCGGCGGCGAGCTCCACGTGCGGGCCGACGTCGTCGGCGACGACGGGCGGGCGCAGACGTTCCGTAGGCTCTCGGTCCACGTCGCCGGCCCCGACGGCTTCCACCGCGACGTGCCGCTCGAGGCCACGGGCGCGGGGCGCTACGCCGCAACGGTGCCTCTCACGAGGCTAGGTACCTACGTCGCGACGGCCAAAGACGAGCTCTCTGGCGACGCCGTCGGGACGACGGGCGCGGTCCTCACGACGGGCGAAGAGCTTCGCCCCACGGGGAGCGACCGCGCCCTTCTCCAGCGCATCGCCGTGATGACCGGAGGCCGACTGCGCGACTCGCTCGCCGGCCTCTTCGACGACCGCGTGGGGCGCCGCTTCGCCTATTCGCCGATGACGGCGCCGCTGGTGGTGCTCGCGGCCGTCGCATTGATCCTCGGCGTCGCCGCGCGCCGCATCGGCGTTCCCGACGTGCTCGCCCGCGTCACGCATCGGACGCGGACGGTTGCGTCGTCGATCGCGACGGGATCGACCGCCGCCTCGGCGCGGGCTCCCGCGGCCCAGCGTGCGGCAATGCCGAACGCAATCGCGCCTGCGACCGCGGGGCAAGCGAAGCGAGCGCCGTCCGACGCGGAGGAGCCGCAGCCCGCGGCGCCCGCCACGATGCCTGTCGAAAAGGCTCGTACGGCGGCGGAGATTCTCGCGCAGAAGAAGCGTGATCGCCGGTAGCGATCGGCGGCTCCTTCAGTGCATCGCGAGAAGCGCCACCACGCCACCGACGACAAGCGCGCCCACGCCGACGAGTACCGGCACGAGCCACGCGGGGCGACCTTGCGGAACGCCGGCGGCCATGTCGTCGCTGTACTGCGCTTCGCGCATCGCCGTGAACGCTTGGTCCATCGCCTGTGCGCCCGCAGGTGCGCCCATCGCGCCCCCACTTTCGCCCATCGGCAGTGTCGTTGCCACGGGCGCGCTCGCGAACGGATCGGACGCGGTTTCGAGCGGCTGCGTGACGGTCTGAACGACCTTCTTCGCTTCGCTGATGCGCCGTTCGAGCTCGGTCTGCGAGGTCACGGCCCACTCGAGGTGATTGCCCGTGAGGCCGTAGGCGTGGCCGACGTTGTCGGCGAGCTCGCCCACGCTCTTCGTACGAATGTTGGGGTTCTTCGCGAGGGCCACTTCAAGCACGTCGTCGAGCGCGAGAGGCGGCGGCGACGGGGCGTCACGCCCCTTTTGGCTCGGCGGAACCGGATCCTTCGTGAGGATCGCGAGGAGGATAGACGGCCCGTTGTTCCCTTCGAACGGCACGGAGCCCACCACGGCCTCGTACGTGATCGCGCCCATTGCGAAAACGTCGGCGCGCGCATCGAGCGTGTCGAGCCCTTGGGCCTGCTCGGGCGCCATGTAGAACGGCGAGCCGATTGTCGTGCCGAGCTGCGTGAGCTTCTTGGCGTCTTTGTTTTTGTCCTTCACCGACCCGAAGTCCAAAATCTTCACCACGTCGCCCTCGCGGGTGCCGCAGAGAAACAGATTGTCGGGCTTCAAGTCGCGGTGCACGAACTGCTTCGCGTGGGCGGCGTCGAGGGCGATCGCCGCATGCGAGATGACGCGGACAACGCGCTCGGGGGAGAGCGTCTTCATACGCTTCATAACGACGCGAAGCTCTTCGCCGTCCAAAAACTCCATGACGAGCAGCCAGATGCCGAGGGCCACGTCGCGCTGGAAATCGAGCACGTTCACGATGTGATCGTGGGGGAGCTGCGAGGAGATCTCGTACTCGCGCTTGAAGCGCGCCAGCGAGACCTCGTCTTTCGAAACGTCGTCGTGGAGGACCTTCACGGCAATGCGCGTGTTGGTCTCCTTGTCGATGCCTTCGTAGACGCGCCCCATGCCGCCATCGGCGACGACGCGGCGGATTTCGTAGCGCCCGCAGAGCATCGCGCCGATGCGCGGGTCGTCGGACGACACCGCCGGGAGCGCGCTCGCGGACTTCAGCGCGGAGCCGTCGACCGGGCAGAAACCGGCGTCATCCGGGTAGACTCGCGCACAAACGGGGCAGCTTTTCATCGGTTGGTTTCGCCCGCGGAGTTACGGCGTGCGCGGTCATCGTCGCATCCGGGGAGGCCCGGACGCGAGGGAATTTCACGTATCTGACGCGGCAGACCCAGAGCTCGGCGAACCAAAGTAGATGATTCGGTTGCACGACTGGCACTGCTCGATGAGCGGCTCGCGGCGCAGACGGTGAAAGAGCTGCGGGGGAAGGGCCATGTGACAGGCGCTGCAGGTGCCCGTCGTCGTGTGGGCAACGGCGAACCCGCGCTTGGCGCGGATGTTCTCGTATTTGCGGTACAGCGCCGGGGGGAGCCCCTTCATCACGACTTCGCGCTCGGCCAGCTTCGTGGCCTTGTCCTTCTCGAGGCCCGAGAGGCGGGTGTTGATGTCGCCTTCGTTCGCGCCAAGCTCGCCCTTCAACTTCGCGAGCTCTGCTTCCGTGGACTCGATCTGCTGACGGGACGCTTCGACGTCCGTGGTTAGCTTGCCGACTTCGTCCTCGCGATCGCGAAGGAGCTTCCGCAGCTCTTCGATCTCGCGCGTCGCGGCGTTCTGCTCACGCTCGTTCCGCGAGCGATTCAGCTTGTCGCGGGAGTGCTCGACCTGCTGGGTCATCGACCGAACTTCGCCGATGAACTCGCCCCGTATTTTCTCCGTCGCCGTGAGGTTCGAGCGGTCGGCTGCGAGCTTCTCATCGAGCTTCTTCATGCCCGCGGTCAGCGTGCTGAGGGTGCCCTGTTCCTGCGCGAGCGCGTCTTCAAGGGTCTTGAGCTCGGCGTCTACCGCCGCCAGCCCTTCAAGCGCGCGAATCTGCTCCGGGATACTCAACGCGTTACTCCTTCGTTCCTTTGCACCGCGCCCACATTTACCCGAAAATCCCGACGCCGAGCCAGCGAAGCCAAGGACGCGGGGACGGGCCGGGTTCTCGAGAGCTTGAGTGGGCCCACCTGGGTTCGAACCAGGAACAGCCCGGTTATGAGCCGGGGGCTCTGACCGATTGAGCTATAGGCCCGCACGCGCCATGCGCGTTGGGAGGTCAAGTAAGGGGCCCTGTTTGAAGGGGCAGGTGTCACGGGGCGGAACCTAGTCCATGCCGCGCGCTTAGGAAAGAGGGACGGCACGGAGACTGCTTGCTCTTAGGCCGACGTGCCGGGCGATCGTCCGCGTTTGCCGCAGGGGCGAAGCTACCGACTACCGCGTACATGCCGCCGTCCGAAGCTCCGCGCCGGTCTTGTCGTCGAAGAGCGAGACGAGGGCCGTGCGCGCATCGAGACCCCCACCGCGCGCCACCGCGAACATGGGACGCCCGCCTTCGAGCGCCGGCTCGATGCTCGCGAGGGTCGACGCATCGGCGCCGCGCCCGGCGTTGAGAGGGAGCACCCGCGTGTGCTCGGATGGATCGACGAACGACAGCCAGGGACGCGCGCTCGTATCGCCCGCGGCCGCGAGCAGCTCCGCGGACGCATGACCGACGCCGTGATCGGTGAGGACGACGGGCGCTTCGGGCGCGCTGGCCGCGTCGCGCAGCGTGATGCGCGTGACGTGGCCCCCTTCGCCGTCGCGCGCTTCGGTCGCGTCCGTCGCGAGAACATCGACCGCCGCGCCGTCACTCCGCGGCGCGAGATCGAACGCTTCGACGTGACCCGTGTGCGGCGTGAGCGAATGCACCGCCCCGGCCGCATGCCCCGCGTCGTCGAGCGCGACGGCCTCGAGCCACCGGTACTCGCGCTCTTCGGCAGGCCCTTCGGCTTCGTACGCGGACGCTCCACGAGGCGTCGCGGATTTGCCGCTGTCCCGCGCATCACGGGCCTCACGCTCGGCGCGGTGCGCTGTCCAGACAACCCAAAAGCCCCCCGTGCGTCGCGCGATGCGTGGGCCGTCGGCGTCCGCCGTCTTCGCCGAGAGCGTTGTCGTTGCGCTAGTAGACGCGCCACCGTCGGAGGCGAGCGGAGTAAGGGCCGCCACGCGAATTTGTCCGCGCGGCGTCGCCCCTTCGAGGGTCGCTTCGTCCCACACGACGACAGGCCCCGACGGCGCGAACGACACGTCGGTCGCGAACGATTCGTCCTTCGGCTGCACGATGGCGTGGGTGCGGGTCGCGTTGGCGTGGGCGCGATCGATGCGAAAGATCTCGAACGATCGCGCGGCTCCGCGCCCGTGGTACGCGGCGTAAAGCGCATCGCCCGCGACGAGCGCCTGGGGCGGCGGCGCCTCGCCCACCGCGGGGCCGAGGTCGATCAACGTGACCTTGGAGAGGTCCGTCGGCACGAGCGCGAGGCTCGCCACGCGACCCTTCGGCGTCGCGCGGACAAGGCCGATGGCGTAGCCGCTGCTGGTGACGATACCGTCGCCCACTTCGACATCGCCGTTGGTGGCGTCGGCGAGGCGAACGCGCGAGGTCTCCACCGTGCAGCGCGCGGCTGCGAGGGGCGGGCCGGCTTCGGGAAGGACGACGGGGCCGAGGGGCACGGGCTCGTCCGACGCTTCGGCATCGGGGCGCATGAGCGCCGGATCACGCTTGCACGACGCCGTCACGATCGCCGCCGCGCACGCGAGCAACGTCACCGCAGCCCGTGCCTTTGGCGTTGCGAGGCGAGGGCTCCACGGTCGATGCATCGACGGGTCGGTACGGCTTTCACGCCGCGGGCGCAAGCGCGGGCCGCGCCCTGTCTCCCAAGGCACGTCTGTACTAAGAGTCGCGCGACCTCCCCATGCGCCTCGACATCAATCAGTGCGGCCCCGTCGCGTTTCTCCTCGTCGTCATCGGCGTCACGGGCTTCGTCGCATCGCTCTTCGCCATCTTGATGGCGATTCTCGGTAGCGACGTTTCGGGCAGCGGAATGCGCGCGCGCATCGGCATCTACCTCGGCCCAGGAACGGCGCTCCTCGGCCTCCTCGGCATCGTCCTCGGCATCGGCGCCACCACGCGTGGGCGCCACATGGTCGACGAGATCGTCGCATCCGACGCGGTCGCGCCGGCCGACGTCGAACGCCTCCGCGCCCAGGGCTACGCCGAGGTCGGCACCTGTACGGGCATGGGAATCCAGAGCGGCGGAATGCCCTTGGCCGCGGGCCTCGTCGCGACGGCGCTGACGCTCTCCCGACGCCGCGCGAAGCAAGCTCGGCCTACGCGACCCGCCTGACGCGCTTGCCGAGCGCCGGGCGCCGCGCGCCTTCCTTTTCGCCGGCGCGCGCGGTACCCCTCGAAGGGATGGGCGAGCCTCACGACCCGCACGATTCACGCGTTCCTCAAGCTCCTCGCGATGAGAACGCGGTAAGCGCGAAGCTTCTTCGCGACGTCTCGCTCGCCTTCCCGGCCTTGCGGGCGAGCGCCGATCCGGCCGACCGCGTCGCCTATGCGCGCGATCTCTGGCCTCGCCACCACATGGCCGTCCGCGCGGGCAACGTCGCGCAGCACCGCCCCGGCATCATTGTCTGGCCCGAATCGACGGCCGACGTCGCAGCTCTCGCGAAGTGGGCCCACGACAGCGGCACGCCGCTCGTTCCGTTCGGCGCAGGAAGCGGCGTCTGCGCCGGCATCCTCCCGCGCGAAGACGTCGTCATCGTCGATCTCAAACGGCTCGACAAAGTCCGCACGCTCGACCGCGGCGCGCCGTCCGTCGACGTCGAAGCCGGCCACATGGGCGTCCCCCTCGAAGACCGCTTGAACCGCGCGGGGTTCACCCTCGGGCACTTCCCGTCGTCGATCCTTTGCAGCACCGCCGGCGGTTGGGTCGCGGCCCGAAGCGCGGGGCAATCCTCGGGCTATTACGGCAAAATCGAAGACATGGTAACCGCCGTCGAGTGCGTCACCGGCACCGGCGAGGTCGTGAGCCTCCGCCACCGCACGAGCGCGCCCAACCTGATTCCCCTCGTCGTCGGCAGCGAGGGGACGCTCGCCATCGTGACGTCGACGACGTTCCGCATTCACCCCGTCCCGGCGTCGCGCGGCTTCGCGGCCTGGTCGTTCCCAACCACCGAGCACGGCTGGGAAGCGATGCGCGCCATGTTCCAAAATGGCCTCCGCCCCGCGGTCGCGCGCCTGTACGATCCGTTCGACGCGATGCTCGCGCGCATGGGCGGCGTGAAGGCCGAGAAGCCGTCGCGCGCAGGTCAGCTCGAACAGGGGACGTCGAAGGCGCCGGGTCTCGGTGCGATGGCGCTGCGCACGATCCTCCGAACGCCGTCGCTCATGAACGAGCTTCTCGAATCGCGCATCGGCGCGAAAGCCCTGGGCGGCGCCATGCTCCTCGTGATTTTCGAGGGTGAGCAGCCGTCACGCGACGTCGAGCGCGCACGCGAGCTTCTGGGGCCGATGAAGTCGACCTTCGAAGGCGAGGGGCCCGCGCAACGGTGGCTCCAGCACCGCTACTCCGTCAGCTACCGCATGGCGCCCACCTTCGCGACGGGCGCCTTCGTCGACACCATCGAAGTCGCCGCCCCGTGGTCGAAGCTCGGCGCGCTCTACGACGGCGTGCGCAAGGCGCTCGGCGAGCACGTCTTCGTCATGGCGCACTTCAGCCACGCCTACCCCGACGGCTGCTGCATCTACTTTTCCTTCGCGGGAAGCGCCGCGCGCGGCGACGCGAAGCGTGCGGCCGGAGACGGGTGGGACGCCGCCTGCGAAGCAACCTATGACGCCACCTGGCGTGCAGCGCTCTCGGCGGCGGTCGAAGCAGGCGGCACGCTCGCGCACCACCACGGCGTCGGGCGATCGAAAGCGCCCCGCGTCGCGAGCGAGCTCGGCTACGGGGTCGACGTCGTTCGCGCACTGCAACGCGCCTTCGATCCGAGGGGCATTTTGAATCCGGGGAACCTCGTCCCGCCGCCGTCGCCCGAGCCGTACACGTCGTGGACGGTCGCGCGGAAGGTGGTCACGTGAGCGCGCCGGCATGGCGTACGCTCGACGTCGTTAGCCTCGTCGTCGTGGTTGACGCGTCAACCTCGCTCGCCGCCCTCGAGGACGCGCTTCGCGCCGACGGGCTCACGCTCGACGTCGACAACGTCGCCTCGCGGGGCGCGGTCGGTGCGTGGCTCGAGGCGGGTGCCGCAGGATCGCGCGACCCGTTCCGCGACCCGGCCGACCATTTGCTCACGGGGCTCGAAGCCACGATGTCGAGCGGCGCGTCGCTCTCCATTCGTCCCGGCCCGCG
>JANXMC010000649.1 GCA_025354825.1 Myxococcales bacterium | reverse complement strand
GAGCTGACCGCGCGCGCGGGGAGCGTGCTCGGTTCGATTGCGAAGGGCGAGCTCTCGGTACGCATCCACGAGACCTTCGCGCTCGACGACGCCGCCGACGCGCAACGACTGCTCGAAGGGCGGAGCACGTCGGGCAAAGTTTTACTTCGGACGTGACGGCGGCGGATTCGCGAGACTCGACGGGCGAAGCGTGTTCTTCGACCACGAGGCGGCGAGCACGCGGAGGAGCGGGTTTTCGGCCAGCGGCACCTCGACGTGACGCTCGCGGAGAACGCCGCGCCGCACGTTGAAGGCGTCGTAGTCGATCTTCGGCCAGCGGCTCTCCCACAGCCACGCCGCGTGGCTCACGGCTGCCGCGTCGAGGGCGTCGAGGGCGTCGCGAAGGTAGCCGTCGCTGCCGCGCGCCCAGCGCGTGACGCCAAGCTCGTTGACGACGACGGGCCTGCCGAGGGTGCGCGCATCTTCGGCGACTCGATCGACGAGGCGCGTGAGCCACGGCCGCGCGATAAGCTCGGGGTGGCCATCGCGCTTTACGTCGACGAGCTGCGGATAGCCGACGTCGTCGCCCGCTGGCACGTTGGCCGGGTGCGTGTACACGTGGGGCTCGTAGAGATGCACGCCGAGCAACGTGCGCGCGTCGCTCGGCGGCACCACATACGGCAACCACGAGGGGCTCGCGAAGCCCATCGCTTCGACGATGCACGGCGTGCTTTCGTCGACCTGACGAATCGCCGCCACGATGCGCGCGGCGAGCGGGTTCCAGTCGGCCGCGTCGCCTTTGTGCTCGGCGTAAAAGCGCGCGGGCCCAGGGCTGCCGAAGAGCGCTTCGCCTGCGTTCGGCTCGACCATCAGATCGTACGCGACGACGGCTACGCGGCTTCGGTAGCGCGCGGCCGCGTAGCGCCACATCGCGACCCATGCGTCTTGCGCGTCGCGGCGGGTGAAGATCCCGTGGTTTTCGGCGGGGCCATGCGCTCCGCCATTTCCGAAGGCCGCTTCGTTGCGACCGGGCCCCGTGCGAAACGCGATGACGGCGAACATGTCGGCCGCCTCGATGGCGTCGAGCAGGCGATCGAGGCTCGCGACGACGTCGGGCAGAACCGCGTAAGGCGGCGCTTCAGAGAAAATCCCCGCGTGGGAGACGTTGACGTAGTTCGCGCCGAGGCGCGCCAGCTCGTCGAGCTCACCGCGCGCATACGGCGGCCCCACGACCGCCGTGCCGAGGGCGTCGCCGTCGCGAACGGGGTCCACGACCTTTTGCCAAATGTTCGCGCCCCGAAGGCGGGCGGGCCGCGACTCCGAAGACTCGGCCGACCAAAGCGACCACTTGTCGAACGGGGCGGGTGCGGGCTTCGCCGCGGCCTCGACGACGACGGGGGGCGCGGCCGGTGGGGCCGCGACGGGCGCACGGGGCGCGCGAGAGCACGACGCTACGAATGCAGAGACCAGCGACGCCGTGGCGCACGCGACCGCGGCGCCCCGCACGCTTGCTAGAGCGTCACGCCGAAGACGTCGCGCAGCCGAACCGAGGCTTGGGTCGACGGCTCGACGTCGGCGAGGCCGATGCGAAGCGAGATGGTGTCGCCGTCGCGCCACGGCCACCAGAGGCCGTACGCGAGAAGGCCGCCGTGGGGGCCGGCCGAGACCAGAAGCTGCCCGGTGCGGAGGCCGCCGCTCTTCTCGGCGACCGCGCGGAGGCGCGGCGGCGCGGTGGAGAGCGTCGCGGGCGTCCACTCGAGCGGAAGCGCGTCGACCACGCAGGCGCGGGCCTTGTCCTCGAACTCCATGTTGAAAGACGAGGTCACGCTGTTCAGGCGGGAGTCCCAGCTCCAACCGCGCGCGGGCCACGTCGTCCGCAGGCGCGTGAATGCATCGAAGAGAGGTCGCCACTGTTCCGCGGTGGTGGAGACGTTCGACATGATGTCTACGAACGTAGCCTGGCCGTGAGCGTTCGTCACCGCGAGGTGACCGTCGACGCGCGGACTACGCGCGTATCGCGCGCGAAAGGGGGGCGATGGCCGTACGTACGGCACGCGCAACGAGCCGCGCGGAAGTGGCGGCGGTCACGACGAGGCGACGGCAACGACGGCGATCCACGCCTGTCTCGCGCTTGTCACTTCTTCGGAATGGACGCGTACTGACACGTCTTCGACGTGCTGCAGCCACGGATGAACTGGACCGCTTGGCCAAACGCCGACTTGCTCCACGACGCGTCGTCGAGCGTGCCCAGCGTCGGCGGCATCCAGTGCGTGTTCGCGAAGGCCTGGAAACCGTCGCTCACGCGCGTCTTTTGAAAGGTCGTATCGAGCCCCACGGAGCGCTCCGTCCAGCTCGCGCCCGTCTGCTCGCCCGTCATCGTGTTGCCTTCGACGATGCGGTGGCACGTCGTGCACGCGGCCGCCTCGGGCGAGACGAGCTGATCGCGCATTTGCCAATTCTTGCTGCGCATCGCGACGAGCGAATAGGGCGCGGCGTTGTTCATGGGATAGCCCGCGGTCGCTCCGATACGCGGCACCACGAACGCGCCGTCGGACGTCTTCGCCTGGTCGACCCACGGCGTGTGCGCGAACGCGTCGTTGTCGTGACAACTATGGCAGGTCGACACGTCGAACGAGCTCCACGTCGCTTCGGCACGAAGCGGGTCGGAGGGGCTTGCCACATGGGCGCCGTCGGCTTTTCCGTAGAGCCCATTTTGAAAGAAGCATGTCTTGCCGGTCTTCGGATTGTGGCCGATGAGACCTTGGTCATAGAACGTCGTGTCGGCCTTTTTCTGGCCTACGGGCGGCTTCCGGCAGATGAGCACCCAGTCGGTCCCCTGATCGTTCACCGCGTGCTGAATGCGCGCGTAGGGCTGGCAGCTTCGGCGTAGCCAATCGGGCTTGTCGCATTTGTCGGGCTCGGTCGTCTGCTCCACCGCCTTGCCGTCGCTGCCCGTCACCGTGATGGGCACCTGCACCGAGCCGGCGCCCGTCGTGCAGTCGTAGGTCGTGAAGCTGCCGTCGGCTCTTCGAAAGAACGGAATCTCGCCGAGCTCGCGCTCGCACAGCTCGCCGTAGGCGCCAACGCCGTGCATGACCGCTTTCGGGTCGGTGAAGGTGTCGCTCGCTTCGACGCGCTGAACGCGATCGAGAAGATCGGGCGTGGCATTGTCCCACGCGCGGAAAACGCTGATTTGCGCTTTGCCGACGACGCTCCCGGCGCGCATCACGCACCCCTCGACAATGGGGTCCGTCCCCGCGCGAATGGCCGTGAGCTGCGCCTGGGTCGCATCGGGGCCGATGGTCTCGCGCTCGTAGAACTGATCGAGAAACGCGTCGTCGACGGCCGGTCCGCCGAACGAGGGCGCGCCCGCATCGCCCGAAGCCACGCTACCTTTGAGAGGCACGGTGACGCCGTTCTTCTGGACGGACGCGCAATCGAGCTCGTCGAGCGAGGTGACGGTGAGCGTCCCTTTGCGAAGCCTCATGACGACGGTCGTCTGATCGTCGATGGACGACGGCGTGACCTTCACGCGAATGCGCTTGGCGGCTTCGTCGTAGAGGAACGTCAGCGGTGACACGGCGCTCGCAGCCGCGCCGGCGGGCGTATCGCTCGACGAGCAGTTGGCGAGGAACGGCGCCGCGCCCGCGAGGCCCAAGGCCGCAGCGAATGCGAAGAAGCGAAGCGGAGCGCGACCCGACGAGCGGCGTAATTCCATGCGAGGTGCCTTGGAAAAGTACACGAGCAGCGGCTATGCCAAAAGCAGTCGACGCGAATTGGTGCGGCTTTGACCCCCGAATGCCCACAGCCTGACGCGCGCGCGCACCACCCGCCCGGTCTATGGGCGATCCGCGTGGCTACTCGCGGGAGCCGAAGCCGTAGGCAATTCGTGGAAGCGTGGAATCGGGCGGGAGCGCGTCGATCTCGCGGGTCATCGCACCGCTCGCCGTGTCGGCGTCGCTCGTCCGCGCGAGCTTGGGCGGGAGCGGCGTCGGCGTCATGCTGAGAACCGGCCCGCTCGCGCGCACGGGCGGCGCCGCGAGCGCGTAGAGGACCTCTTGCGCGTAGATGGCGGCCGACGGCGTGCGCCCATCGACATCGCGCACGAGCCCCGCCATCACCACGTCGGCCAAGGTTTGCGGCACCCACGGCGCGACGTCGCCGAGGTGGGGGATCGTGTCGTCCAAGATCGCCTCGAGCATCGACAGGTAGTTCGGCTGCGCGAACGGCCCCGTGCCGGCGAGGATCTCGTAGAGCACCACCGAAAGACCCCACACGTCCGACCGGCCGTCCACCGATGCGCGCGCGTGGATCTGCTCCGGCGACATATACTGCGGCGTGCCGAGCGCGATGCCCGGGCGCGTGATGCCGTCGCTCGCGGGACCGTCGAGGATGGTCAGCTTCGAAATGCCGAAGTCGAGGATCTTCGCGAGGAGCGTGCCGTCGTCGCGGGTCGTGAGAAAGATGTTCGCGGGCTTGAGATCGCGGTGCACGACGCCGGCGGCGTGGGCCTTCGCGAGGCCGCGCGCGACCTGGTAGCCGATCGTGACGGCGGTCTCGGAGTCGATGCGACCATCGCGCTGAAGGCGCTGCTCGAGGTCTTCGCCCGAGAGGAGCTCCAGGACCATATAGAGCCCCACGCCGGGCGCTTCGCCGACGTCGAACACCTGCACGATGTAGTCGCTTTCGATGACGCTCATCGCGCGCGCCTCGCGATGAAAACGGGCGACCAAGTCGGCGTCGCCCGCGAGGTTCTTCGGGAGGACCTTGATGGCGACGCGGCGACCGAGGCTCGTGTGGACGCCTTCGTAGATCGCACCCATGGCGCCCGAGCCGAGGAGGCTGCGGAGCAGGTACTTCCCCGCGAGCGTCATGCCGACAAGAGAGCCGTGCGCGCTCATTGTGCTCCCCCTCATCCTGCGAACGCTCAATGCCTCCGCGGAACCTCCACGATACGAGGCGAGGCGCGATGGGCGCAAGGCACCGCGGACGCCGCGTATGTCGCCCGTTCGGAGGACTTGACCGACGGCGTACATCGCAAATCGCTGTGGGCGCGGCTTGCGACGGCAGACCGCGCACGACATTGTGCGCGCCGAATGGCAACGACGCGCCTCCCGCTCTTTGACGATCGCGATGGTCCCGAGGACGAGCCGCGCGACGGCGCGCCGTGGGCGCTGTTGCCCGAGGAGCTCACCGCCCTCGGCGCGCCCGCCGATGGCGCTTACACGTTCGGCCGACTGCAGCGGCCGTGGACGTGGACCGCGGGTGCGCCCACGGTGGGTGCGGCCACCCGGGCGTTCTTCGCGGAGCGCGCTCGCGACGCACGTGCGCCCTTCGCGAGCACGCTTCCAACGCTCGAAGCGCGCCGCGAATCGCAGGACGGCGCAACGAAGCTGGTCGTGAAGCTCGCCGACGGCGCGCGCGTCGAGGCGGTTCACATGCCGCGCGCCGTGCGCCATCCACGCGTAACGCTGTGCCTGTCGAGCCAGGTGGGGTGCGCCATGGGTTGCACCTTCTGTGCGACGGCGCAGATGGGTCTCGTCCGGCAAATGACCGCCGCCGAGATCGTCGGCCAGGTGCTCGCGATCCTCGCCGCGATGGGGCCGACGCGCCCGCAAGACATCACCCTCGTCTTCATGGGAATGGGCGAGCCGCTTCACAACCTCGACAACGTCGCCCGCGCGGTCCGTGTGCTTTGCCACCCCGCCGGGCTCGGCATCGCGCCGTCGCGAATCACCGTCTCGACGTCGGGGCTCGTGCCGGGGATCGATCGCCTCGCAAAGCTCTCGCCGCGGCCGCTTCTCGCAGTGAGCTTAAACGGCACGACCGACGCCACGCGAAGGGAGACAATGCCCGTGACGAAGGCGTGGGGGCTGGGCGCGCTACGTGATGCCCTCGCGCGCTTTCCGCTGCGGCCTCACGAGAAGGTCACGCTCGAATACGTGCTGCTCGCGGGGGAAAACGATACCGACGACGACGCCGAACGGCTCGCGGCATGGGTGGGTGAGCTTCGCCACAACGTCAACGTGATTCCGTACAACGCCTTCGACGGCTCGCCCTTTCGCGAGACGTCCGAGGCGCGCCTGCAGGCGTTCGTGAAGCGGCTGCAGGATCGGGGATGCCTGGTGACGGTGAGGCGCTCGCGCGGCCGCGACGTGAGCGCGGCCTGCGGTCAGCTCGCGAACGCCAGCGCGAGCGCGTGACTCGCCTGTTTAGGTGGTCGACGGGACCAGCTTCAGCGGAATGGACAGGCTCGCCATTCCCCATTTCGGCGGGCTGAACTTCACCTTGGAGATGCGCTCGACCACGCACGCGCGCACGTCGCTCGGCACCTCGGCCCGCGTCGCGACGGCGCAGACGACGTCGCCGGATTTGCCGACCTTCGCGTTCAAATAGAGAACGCCTTTCATCGTCGGATCTTTCGCGATGCCGTCACGCACGCAGGTGCGCAAATCGGGAAGCATCTTTTGAATCGTCGCGCCTGCGCCCTGCACGCCCTCGGCTTCGATCTTCTCCAGAACAGGCGCCTTCGTTGCGGCTTGCAGACCGACCACGCCGCCGGTGACGGCCAACGGAATAGCGATCGCTCGCACGCTGCCCGTCGGGTAGCTCTCACGCTCGGCCCGCGCGACCATGCACTCGGTCACCTCGCGCGTGAGACCGTTGCCGTCCGTCGCAACCACGCAGCTCGCCTTGCCGTTCGCGCCCACGCCGACGTTCAAGACGATGCGGCCGTCGGCCATTTCCGCGGCGGCCTTTTTGCCGGTCTCGTAACAGGCCGTGAGCGCCGCGCGCATGCGATCGACGAGCGCCTTCGGATCGGCCGTCGGCTCGGCGAGCGGCGCGGGCGTGCCTTTCGGCGCCCCTGCATCCGCCGAGGCGACGTCACCTCCGACGGCCGATGCGGGCATGACATCGGTCACGACGGCGGCGGCGGCATTGGTGGCGACGGGGGGCGCAGTGGGCGGCGCGGCAGGAGGCGTGCTGCCCCCGCAGGCGACTGCGAACGCGGCCGACGCGAACGCAGCAGCCGTGAAGAAAGAGACAGGGTGCGCGCGAGATGCACGAACGGGGATGCGGGCCTTCGAAGGTGAGCTCATCGATACCCAGACTAAGCCCCTTCCCATCGCGCGTGGATGACGCTCTGATAGGCCTATGCAGGTCAAGGTCACGGTCGCCGTGGGCCGCCGCATTGTCGCGGCCGAAGACGTCAGCGACGCGAAGGTCAAGGCGGCGCTCCGCCAGGCCGGTCGCGACATGGGGGCGAAGCTCGAAAGTGTGACGTGCCCCGAGCACGGCAAGGCGCCGTGGAACGTCCGCGTGCACTTCTCGGCCACCGGCAACGGCGACATCAAATACGAGTCGTGCTGCGAGAAGCTCGGGAAAAAAGTCGGCGAAGCGCTCGGCTGAACGTCGCGGGCGTCAGCGCACGGTGAGCAGAAACACCTGCTCGAGGATCGACCGCGCTCCGCGTGTGCGGAAGCGTTCGTTCTCGGGCTTGTCGATCCCCTCGCTCTCCTCGAGCAGCTCGATGGCGCAGCTCTTCGCGAAGAGCTGATGTACCTCGGCCTCGGGGACGCAGAAGGGCGGCCCCTTCATGCGCGACTCGTCGTAGGTGAGTGCGACGAGAAGTATGCGCGCGCCGGCGTCGAGGAGCGACACGAGGTGCGGCGCGTACTTCGCGCGGACCGCGCCGGGGAGCGCGATGAGCGCCGCGCGATCGAACACCGCGGTGACGGGGCCGAGCGCCGCGCGCGTGACGTCGAAGATGTCGCCGCGAAGGATCTCGACGCCGCCCGCGGAAAAGCGCTCGACCTTGCCGAGCGCCTCCCGTTTGGGCGCGAGCCTATGATCTGCAAAGAAGGCGAACACAGCCTGCTCGACGACCTCGACGCCCACGACGTGGTTCCCCAGACCTTCGAGGTAGGTCATATCGAGGGACTTTCCGCAGAGCGGAACGAGCACCCGCGCCTCGAGGCCGCCCGTGAGGCGGGCGGCGTGACGTGTCAGGTATTCGTTGGGACCGGATTGGTGAAACCCGATCTGCTGACTTTCCCAGCGGGCCTTCCAGAACGCAGGATCCATGAGCGCTTGCTCTCCTGCAATGGGTGTTACTGCACCGAAGGCGTGCCGCCCATCTCCTTCACGATGTGATCCCCACCATAGACGCCGTCGAGGAGCCAGAGGACGTACCGGAAGTCGACGTGGATGGTCCGCGTGATCTTCGGCATGAAGAGCCAGTCGCTCGCCATCGACTCGTAATTTCCGTCGAAGGCGAGGCCCACGAGCTCGCCGCGGCCGTTGAGCGTGGCCGAGCCCGAGTTGCCGTTGGTGATGTCGAGGTCGGACAAGAAGTCGACCGGGAGCTCGCCCAGGTCTTTGTCGGCGTAGGGTCCGAACTTCTTCGCTTTGGCGGCGCCAAGGACGGCCTCGGGGGCGTTGAACGGCTCTTTGCCGGTGTTCTTCTTCACCATCTGGCTGACGACGGTGAACGGCTCGTAGGGCGCGGCTTGAGCGCTAGGCGAGTACCCGCGCACGGTGCCGAACGTGACGCGGAGCGTGCTGTTCGCGTCCGGCGCGAGGGGCGTCGTCGACGACTTCTCCAGCAAGTCGATGTAGCGCGGACGAAGCAGCGCCATCGCCCCCTCGTACCCTTCCTCGCGCTCTTTCGCGGCCTTCTGCAGCGGGCGGAGCTTGAGCGCGACCTGCAGCATCGGGTCTTTGCTCTTCTGAAGATCGTCGAGCTTCGCGCTCTTCACGAGGCCGATGCGCCCCTCGAGCTCGCCCAGCTTCGTCGCCTTGTAGAGCGCGTCGACCGCCGCCTCGATGCGCGCGTCCGTCGGCTCCCCTGCCCCGACGATAACCGCGACCATGCCCGAGCGCTCTTTCGCCGGAACCTTGGCCGCGCGCTTCATCGCGAGCTTCAGAAGCGCGCGGTCGATCGCCGGATCGAACCGCGTCTGCTTCTCGCGCTCGGTCCCCTCGAGGCGCTTCCAGTTGCGCTCTTGAAACGCCGGATCGCGCGCGGCGTCGGCCTTCGGGCGCTCTTCCGCCATGCGGACGATCTGCGTCGCCGACGCGAGCAGCGGCACGCGCGTAAGCTCCATCAGCTCGGCGTCGGCCTCGCGCGTCTTCTTCGATTCTGCCGACAGCGCCGCGAGCTTCTCGAGGACGTCGCCGTAGGCAGCCTTGCGACCAGGCTCTGCGGCAACCCACTCCTTGAGGCGCGCTTCGCCCTTTACCTTCTCGCCCTCGAGGCCGCCCTTCACGAGCCCTTCGACGATGCCCTTGTTCTTCGTGATGTAGTTATTCAAGCCGCGCATCATCGGCGTCGCCTTGATTTTGAGCTCGGGGCTCGCGTCGGAGAGGGCCTGGAGCGCGGCCAGGTTCTGCTCCATGTACGCGTTCATTCGCGGGTACATGAAGCTCACGGCGTCTTCCGTTTCGCTTGCCGTCTTGAGGCGGTTCGTTCGCCCCGGGTATCCCGCGATGAGAACGAGATCGCCCTGCTTCAGCGGCTTGGTTGCGAGCTTCAGGTAGTGCGGCGGCTTGTACGGAACGTTGTCCGGCGAGAAGTCGGCGGGCTTGCCGTCTTTGCCAACGTAGGCGCGGATCATCGAGATATCGCCGGTGTGGCGGGGCCAGTGCCAGTTGTCGACCTCGCCGCCGAAGTCGCCCACCGACTCGTGGGGCGCGAACACGAGGCGTA
>JANXMC010000607.1 GCA_025354825.1 Myxococcales bacterium | reverse complement strand
CGGCGTCGCCTCGTGTGGTCTCTGCCGCGTGAGCATCGCCGGCGGGAAAGAGAACCTCACGCCCATCCGCAGCGAGGAGCTTACCCACCTCGGCAACGTCGCCAAAGTCATCGGAACGCGCCTCGCATGCCAGTCGAAGATCGTCGGCACCGGCGAGATCGCCGTCAGCGTCCCCGAAGTGGAGGACGTTGAGGAGCGCAAACGGCGCAAATCGCTGAAAATGCGGGCCGAACGTTCGCAGCGCCGCCAAAGCTCGCACGGTCACGGACACGGCGAGTCGCCGCCGTCGCGTCCTGCGGACAGCGTCGGGCCCACGTCCTCGCCGGCGTCCAGCGCCACGCCCAACAGCAGCGGCATCATCGAGTGGCGCCCTCGTCTCGTTCCGCCGAAGCGCGAAGGGTGAAACCACACCGTTCCTCGGTGAATGCAGCCGCCCGCCCTCCTGGGGCGCCCGTCAAGTGCTAAATGCACCTACATGTAGACAATTGCAGATTGCATACAATCAGGGGGTTTGGGGGCGCCTGCCCTCATATCTAAGTCTTTGATATCAAAGATGAAGGGGCGCTTCCTTGACACCCTCGACACCCGCACGTAAGCCCGGTTCTGGAGCACCAGAATGGCCGCCCGTGACGTCATGCCCCTCTTTTACGAAAGCTGGGGCGCGCCCAAAAGCGCGCCTCGGGGCAGCGGAGGCGTGCGCGCCAAGGCGCTGAGCGCGCGCCCCATCGGCGCCGCCGCCGTGCGCATCCCCGAGCGCGTGAGCGCGCAGCTGGCGTACCTGTTCCCCAGCGCGGCTCCGCAGATCTTCGTCCACGAGGGCGCCCGCCAAGCGCTCGAACGCCGCCTCACGAACGCCTATCCCGGTCCGGTCATCCTCTCGATTACCGACAACCGCCACTCGATCATCTCTCACAAGCTGACGGACGGCGTCCTTCGCGCGCGCATCCATCACATGTTCCTCGACGCGCCTCGCGGCGTGGTCGACGCCCTCGTCGCCTATGTCGTGCGCGGCGAGAAGGGCGCGAGTGAGCTTGTCGGCCACTTCATCGAGACGAACGGCGCCCGGGTTGTGCGGCGTCCACGGAAGCTGCACCTGGTTACGAAGGGGAAGCGCCACGACCTTCTCGAGATTTTCGACGAAGTGAACGAGCGCTACTTCGGCGGCAGCGTGAACACCCTCGTCACGTGGGGGAAGCGGTCGACGCAGCGCACTGGCAAGGCGCGGTCGACGATCAAGCTCGGAAGCTACAGCGCGGCAGAGCGGCTCGTTCGCATCCACCCGGCGCTCGACATAAAGTGGGTCCCTCGCTACTTCCTCGCGTTCATTTTGTATCACGAGATGCTCCACCACGTGATGCCCGCAAGCCGAGGCGAAGGGCGCGCGATGCTGCACCCGCCCGAGTTCCGCGAGCGTGAGCGCGCGTTCCGCTACTTCGACCGCGCCGTCGCGTGGGAGCGGCAGCACATCAGCCGGCTTCTTCGCACGTAGTCGCGTAGTCGCGACCCCCGCCGGGATTGAACGACTAGGCTCCCCGGTTGGTGGCGTCATGACCGGGAGCCGAGACCGTTGCGACGGGCGTACGAAATGCTGATGCCGACGATGACGCGTGTGCGCGCGCGAACCATGCCCATCCTCACCGTCGCCGCGCTGGCGATGCTCGCCACGGCCTGCCACGGGACGACGAAGCTCGCCGCCGAAGGGCTCGTGGGCGAGTCGAAGATAGGTCCGCCACCTCCCCCGAAAAATGCGGCCAGCCTCAGTCGCGAATCGCGCGCGAACGCGCACTTGATCGCCCGCGTCGGCGAGAAAACCTTGGGCCCGCTCCTCGCGCGTCGCGCGGGGGGAGCGTCGATGACCGCCTGGATCGGCACGGCCGACGGCGGCGGTCGCTTTCTCTACACCGTCGCCCTCGATGCGACCGGCGCCGCGAAAGATGCCCCGCGCCCGATCGTCGCGCTCCCCGTCGAGGTTCAAGAGCTTTCGCTTCGAAGCACCGGCGGCGACCACCCTGGCTTCGTCGCCAGCTGGACGTCCCTCGCCGACCGCGGCCTCGCGCTCACCGTCGCGGGAATCGACGACGACGGGGCGCTCCGCCATGCACCGATCGACGTCGCCCACACGGCGGAAAACATCGTGTGGACCGAGGTCGTCGCAACGCCGCGCGGCGCGGTCTGCATCTGGGCCGAAGAGTCGCGCGCAGCGGGCGCGAATTTGCTCACGGTCGCCCTCGAACCGGACGGGTCACCCCGCGGAGTTCCGCGCCGAATCGCGAAGGGCGCGCGGGCCTGGCAAGCGCGCGCGATGGGCGGCGCCGTCGGACTCGCGGTGGTCTCGTCGAGCGGCGCGGCCAAGCCTGGAGCCGCGGGACCGCTCGCCTGGTGGAAGCTCGACGTCGACGGGCATCCGGTCGGTGAGCCCGTGGCCATCACCCGCGCGGCGCCCCTCGACGCGGACGCCGTTCGCGCACCCCACGGAACGTTCTTCGCCTGGACCGATCGCAGCGGCGCAGAGCCCGAAGTCACGGGCGCATACCTCGACGACGACGGCAGGCTCACCCCGCCCGCGGCGCTCGTTCCGTTCGCCGGCGGGTCCGTCCTCGCGGGCGTGGTCGCCGGGAATTCCGGCGCCATCGTGGCGTGGGATGAGCCGCACAAGTCGTCGCGCGCCGAAGCGCCGTTCCACATGGCGCGCATCGATCTCGCGGCCGGAATGAAGGCGCGCGAACGGGTTGCGCTCGATGCCATCGGTCGCGCCAGCCGCGAGCTCTTTGCGCTCGACGACGGGTTTGCGCTTCTCGCGACCGTCCACGCATGCGACAGCGCGGAGGCCGACGGCTCGACGTGCATGGGCCTTCCGCCGCGGCCCGCCTTCGTTCGCTTCGACGCCGCACTCGCCACCAAACAGGTCGAGCCGCTGCGAGGCGCCGCGCCAGATACCGACGCCGCGATGGCCTGGGGGCTCGCCTGCGAGCACGACGCCTGCTCGGCGCTCATGGCCGAGAGCGACTTCCCCACGCCGATCCACGCCGTCACGCTCGCGCCGCGCGCGGGCCCCTTCCGCGTCTACACCGGCGCTGCGCAGACCATCGGCGCGCCTCAAATTGCCGACGTGAGCACCGTCACGAGCGGCGCGGCCTTCGCGGATATCGGCGTCGCACCCACGCCCGACGGGAGCCTGGTCGCCCTCGTCACCGACGCCGTCGACTCGGTCGCAGCCACGGCGCCCGCAGCGCGCGGCAAGAGCGCACCTCCGTCGTCCGCCCCCGCACGCGGCGCGAAGCTCGAGGTCTTCCCCCTCGACGCGCGCGGACGCACGTCCGCGCCGGCCACGGTGCTCTCTACGCGCGCGCTCTCTATCGCCGGCGTCGCGATCGCCGGCGCCGGCCGCGGCGGCGAGGGCGCGGCCATCGCGTGGGTCGCCCGCGAAAATGGCGATCCGCAGGTCCACGTCACGCGCGTCGACAAGCTCGGGCGCCGCATGAACGACATTCAGCTCACGACGGCGGTGGGCGACGCGTCCGATGTCGCCATCGTGTGGGCCGACGGCGGTTGGGTCGTCGCCTGGGTCGACGGACGCGACGGCAACGGCGAGGTCTACGCGACGAAGGTCGACGGCGAGCTTCGCCGCGTCGCGCGCGAAGAGCGCATCACGCGCGCACCCGGCGACGCGAGCGGCATCGCGCTTCTCGCCCACAAAGACGCCGTCTGGCTCGCCTGGTCCGACCCGCGCGAGAACGTCGAAGACGGCTTCGGCGACATTCTGCTCACGACGCTTTCTGCCCGAGACGCCAAGCGCGCGACCCCCGAGCAGCGCGTCCTCGCGACGGCCGCCCACTCGCGCTCGCCGTGCCTGGCCCCCGCGGGCGACGGCGTCGCCATCGGCTGGATCGAAGAGTCGCCCACGGGTGTCGATACGCGCGGCTCGAGCGGCTACGGCGGCATGATCGCGTGGGTGGACGGCGCCGGCCGCACGATCGGGTCGCCGCTCCGCGTCCTCGGCGCAGCGCCCGGATCGCCCGTCGCCATCGCCATCGACGCGACAACCGACGGTGGCGTTCACGTCGCCCTCGCGCGGGCCACGCCCAACGCCGTCGTCCTCGACGCCGCCGAGGCCGTCCCCGGTTCCCACGGCGCACCCGCGTTTTTCCCCGTGTTCACGCTCGACGGGCCGCCATCGCTCGACGTCGTCCTCGCGCTTTCCGGCGACGCCCTCTTCTTCAACGATGACGGCCCCGTCGACGACGACCGCCGCGCCCGCCGCATCGCGCTCGGCTGGAGCAGCCGCGTCCAGCGCCCGTCGACCTCGAGCGCCAGTGTGAACGAATAGCCTCGCCCGGTCCGTGAACGATTCGGCGCAACGCTTCGGAGGGTCAGACCGAAGGGAGAGAGAAAGCAGATTGCTGCACCCCCCCACTCCCCGCCGCCGAGGACATCATGGACCCCGTTTCGACCGCCCGCCCCGACACCGTTTCCGTCACCAGCACCGTCCGCGTCACGCCGCAGCCCGCGCGTGTCCCCTTCGCCCAGGTTCTCGCCGGCGGCGCTCGCACGCTCGTCCAAGGCGCAGAGACCGCAGTGACGGCGCTTCCCGGCGGCCCCATGGTCGCTCTGGCGCTGCGCAACACGATGGGCGCGTCGCCCAAGGGCGCCACCGGTGGCCTCGGGATGTCGGCGGCGGAAGGGCCCTCCGCGGGCGCATCCGGCTCAGCCGGCGGAATTTCGGGTGCCGGCGCCGAGCCGGGTGTCGAATCTTCCCTCGCTCAGTCGCAAGACATGAACATGTATTACCTGCAGATTCAGGAGCAGGTGAACGCCCAGAACCGATCGTTCACCGCACTTTCGAACGTCCTCAAGGCCGAGCACGACACGGTCAAGACCGCCATCGGCAACATCCGCTGATCTCGCCCCCCCTCGAAATTAGGGGTAGATTCGGAGTCACTCATGAGCATCGACCGTATTGGCAAAGGTGGAGGGGCAAGTGGCCCCTCAGGAGCCGCTGGCACAGGCGCCCCCACCGCGCCCTCATCAACCGGCCAAACCTTCGAGGTTAAGCGCTCGGATCGGCCCCCCGCACCGGGCACCGTGAGCGAGGTAAAACCCGCCGCGACCCCGCTCGCGAGTCTTCGCGCCGGCCATATCGACGTGAACGGCTACATGGATCTCAAAGTTTCCGAGGCCACGTCGCACCTCCAAGGGCTCAAGCCTTCGGAGCTCGACACCATCCGCCGCATGTTGCGCGACAAGCTCTCTTCCGACCCGGCCCTCTCCGACCTCGTTCGCGGCGCGACGGGGCAGGTTCCGGTTCCGCAAGACGATTGATTCGGCGGCGCGCGCTCCTGGCGGGCCTTCCGCTCGTTGGCCTCGCGTGTACACGCCGCGAGGCGTCGCCTGCCGTGGTCGACGCGGGGGCACGGCGGGAATCGGGCGAATCGAACGGGATGATCCTGTCCGAGCAGGTGGTCGACCTTCGCCCGGCCACCAAGATGCTCGTGTGGAGCTTCGCGCCCAACGATCCATCGCCGGCGGCCGTTGTTCTCGTCCCCACGTGGGGTGAGCAGGGCGAAAAGTTTCCCGTCGTCTTTGCGTTTCACGGGCGCGGCGAGGCGCTCAAGTCGCCGTGGGAAGGGGCCATGGGCTGGCCGCGCGACTACGCGCTCGCTCACGCCTACGCGCGCCTCCGAAACCCTCCGCTCACGACCGCCGACTTCGAAGGGTTCGTCACCGCCGACGACCTCTCGGCGAAAAACGCCGAGCTTCAAGCGCGCCCGTACCGCGGCGTCATCGTCGTCTGCCCATATGTGTCCGACACGAACGCTCGCAGCGAAGCGCAGTTCCGCGCCTATGCGCCGTTCCTCCGCGAAAAAGTCTTCCCGCGCCTCCTCGCCGAAACGCCCGCCCTCGTCGGCCGCGATTCGGTCGGCATCGACGGCGTGTCCCAGGGCGGTGCGTTCTCGCTGCGGATTGGCCTTACGAATCCCGACGTCTTCGGCGACGTGTCGGCGATTCAAGCCGCCATCGGCGAAGGACAAGCGGCCCAGTGGACCGACCTCGCGAAGGCCGCGCGCGCGCGCAACCCAAAGCTCAAACTGCGCCTGCTCACGAGCCTCGACGATTCGTTTCGAAGCGACGTCACGCGAACGTCGGAAGCGTGGCGCGCCGCCAACATCGAGCACGACTACCTGCTTCTCCCGGGCCCCCACGACTACCCGTTCAACCGCGGTCCAGGCTCGTACGAGCTGCTGATCTGGCACGACCACGTCCTCGCGCGAGGCTAGCGCCGGAAGGAACCGCGTTCGCGAACCGCGTCCGTGGCTATGATGCGGCCGATGAGTGGCTGGCTCGTCCCGCTCGACACGCTCGCGCAACGCCGCGGTGGCGACGATCCGCGCGCCGTCGGCGGCAAAGCGGCGCGCCTGGTATGGCTGGTGCGCAACGAGCTCGCTGTCCCCGAAGCGTGGGTCCTTCCGCAAGACGCGTTCGTTCAAGCCGTGCGCGAGCTACCGCCGGGCTGTGAGCCGCGAGCGCTGCTTCGCGCGGCGTCGGGTCGCACGGGCTATGCGCGCGCCGCCGAGGCCCGGCAGGAGATCCTCAAGGCCCCGCTTCCGAAGGGGCTTCGCGAGGAGCTTGCAGCGCTGTGGAAAACGGTCGAACCGCGTGCGCCGTGGGGTCTCGCCGTCCGCTCCAGCGCAACGTGCGAAGATGGCGCGCTCGTCTCGATGGCCGGGCTCGCCGAGTCCGAGCTCGGCGTGCGCGGCGTCGACGGCCTCGAGGCCGCGATTCGCACGGTGTGGGCGTCGATCGCGTCGGGGCGCGCGCTCGCCTACTTGGCCGCCAACGGCGTTCGCGACGTGGGTATGGCCGTCGTCCTCCAGCGCGTCGTCGAGGCCGAAGCCGCCGGCGTGATGTTCACGCGCGCACCCGATCGCCGCCGCGAACGGGTGAGCGAGCGGATCATCAACGTCGGTCTCGGCCTCGGCGCGCCGGTCGTCGACGGCATCACGACGCCCGACGTTTTGCGAATGGACGACCGCGGCCGGCTCATCGAGTCGATAATCGCGCACAAGTCCAAGCGCCTCGTCGTTGGCCCCGACGGGCTGACTGAGGTTGACGTGTCAACTCCCGACGCGCCAGCGCTCTCCCGCGCGCGCCTCGAGAGCCTCGCCGAGATCGCCGTCGTCCTCGAGAAGCTCGACCCCGCCGCGTGGGACGTCGAGTTCGCTTGCGATGCGAAGAAAACGTGGGTCGTTCAGGCACGCCCGGTCACCGGCCTCGGCTTCCCCGACGAGGGCGACGCCGAGACCGTCTGGAGCAGCGTGAACGTGGGTGAGGCGCTCCCCGGCGTCGCGACGCCGCTCACATGGTCGGTCGCCGGCGCGTTCAGCGAAGAGGGGTTCCGCAGCGCGTTCGCGAGCCTGGGCTGCCGTGTTCCGAAGAGCGCGCGCCTCGTGGGCAACGTCCACGGCCGCTTCTATTTGAACCTCACGCAGTTCATGCGCATCGCCGCGCAGGTGCCGTTTCTCGATCCGCGAACCCTCGTCGAGCTTGGCGGCGGCTCGGGCGGCGACGAGCTCTCGATGCAGGTCGTCGACGTCTCGAAGCGCGGCTTCGTGGCGCGCCTTCCAATGACCGCGACGCGCGTTGCGCGGGAGCAGCTGCGCCTCGACGACGACGTCGCGAAGTTCGAAGCGATGGCCGAGAAGGCGAAGAAGCTCCACACGGCGCTCGATCTCGCAATCTTGCCCGACGAAGGGGTCGCGCGAAAAATCCGCGACGTGCAGCTGCTCCTCGAACGCACCGGCACCGTGATGCTCACCTGCGCATCGAGCGCGCTCGCGAGCCACCTGGCGCTGAAAACGGTGCTTCAGCGCGTCTCGCTCATCGGCGCCGACCACCTCGCGCAGTCGCTCACGAGCGGCATTCGCGATCTCGAAAGCGCACGGCCCGCCATCGGAATCTTGCGCGTCGCGAACCTCGCGCGGCGTGAGCCCGAAGCTCGCGCGGCGATCTTGAGCGAGGCCACGACCGGCCTCGATGGCATCCCCGAAGGGCAGACACGCCGCGCGCTCTTGAGCTTCCTCGAGCTCTATGGCGATCGCGCCGTACGCGAGGCCGAGCTGTCGACGCCGCGATGGGGGGAGGATCCGCGGGCGGTGCTGACGATGCTGCGGATCGCGCTGCGAGGCGAAGCGCGCGACGTCGAGGCGGCCCTGCTTCGCGCACGCACCCAGGCCGATGCCGAGATGAGCAAGCTCGTACCGCGGCTCAACTTCGTCGAGCAGACACTGGTGCGGCATCTGGTGGCGCGCGCGCAGAAGTCGGCGCGCCTCCGCGAGCTTATGCGCTCGTGGGTGACGCGTGTTCTCGGCATGCTGCGCCAAGCGGTGCTCGATGCGGATCGCAGGCTGTTGCGCCGTGATCCCGAGCTCGAGGCCGATCAAAAAGCTCTCGTCGCAAAGGGGTCGAGCCTCGCTGCGATTGGCCCCGCGTTCTTCCTCACGGCCGACGAGCTCACCACCGCGCTCAAGACCGCCCGCGCCGACCTCGCGCCCCTCGTGCGTGCGCGGCGTGCCGAGTTCGCACGCGATCAAGCGCGCCCCGATCCGCCCGCGACGTTCGTCGGCGCGCCGCCGCCGGTGCGTCTTCCGCCGACCGGAGGTGACGTGCTGCGCGGCCTCCCGGCGAGCTCCGGCGTCGTCGAAGGCACGGCCCGGGTCCTGTACGGCGCGCACGAAATAGGCCTTTTGGAGCCGGGCGAAATCCTCGTCGTGCACACGACGGACGTCGGCTGGACGCCGCTGTTTCTCATCGCCGCGGGCGTCGTAACCGAGCTCGGCGGACCGCTGTCCCACGCCGCCGTCGTCGCGCGCGAGTTCGGCGTGCCGAGCGTCGTCAACGTCACGGGCGCGATGATGGCCATCCGCACGGGCGACCGTCTGCGTCTCGATGGCGATCGCGGCGTCGTCGAGAAAGTCGGCCCGCGCCGCGAGGCTCTGCGCGCGTGAAACGCTTCCTCGTCGGCGCTGCCGATCTCGTGACGAATGCCGCGGTCACCACGGTCGGCGCCATCGTCGCGAAAGCCGGCGGCGACGCGCGCGCCGTGGCCGACGGGCGCGTTTTCATCGGGCGAAAGCGCGCGACGTCCGACGCGGACACGGTGGCGGTGGGCGACGAAGTCACCATCGCCGAGGTTGCGGCGAGCACGCCCACGTCGGCCGGCGCGACCACGAACGACGTCGCCATGATCGCCCGCGACGGAGACGTCGTCGCGTGCTTCAAGCCCGCGGGCATTCCCACGATTCCCGATCATGGCGGCGCATCCCACGCCCTCGTCGCCCGCGTCGCCGCAATGCTCGGTGTTGCCGAAGCGTCGGTGCACCCCACCTCGCGGCTCGATCGCGACGTGAGCGGCGTCGTCGTCTTCGCGCTTTCGAAAGAGGCGCGCGAACGCCTCGCGAAGGCTCGCGAACAAAACGTATACGTGCGCCGCTACGTCGCCATCGCGACCCGTGCGCCGGAGCCGCTCGCGGGCACCTGGTCCGTACCGATCGGCCGCGCCCAAGACCCGCGCCATCGCCAAGCGTTCGGCCGCAATGCGACCCACGCCGAGACGCACTTCGCGGTCGTCGCAACGGCCGGGGTCTACGCGCTTTTGGCCCTCGCGCCGGTGACGGGGCGTACGCACCAACTGCGCGTCCACGCCGCCCATGCGGGCGCGCCCCTCGTGGGCGATCGCGTGTACTCTGCACCGGTCGCCTCGAACGCCAAACCGCCTGCGCGCGGCGCACGCAGGCCCAACGCGGGCGGCGCGAGCCTCACTCTTCCGACGGGCAAGGTCGTCCCCTTCGCGCGCATCGCGCTCCACGCGGCCCACGTGATCATCCCACGACGCGACGGCACGCCTTGGCCGCTCCGTGCGCCGATTCCAACGGAGCTCACCGATCTGTGGCGGCTCCTTGGCGGCGAGCCGTCCGCGTGGGATACGGCGGTGGCGTGCCCTCTTCCAACCCTACAAATTCCGGCGCCTTCTTCCGATTGACCCTCGCTCGCGCGGGCGCGTTCGCCCTCGTCGCGATGCCGCTCGCCGCGCTGCTCTTGGCGGGCCCCGCCGACGCTGCCGGCGGTTTCGACGCCGGCGCAGTCGACGGCTCGGCGCCCACGGGCGATGCGGGCGCTCACGACGCGCGTCCGCACAAAGACTCGGGCGCTCTCTCGAAAATCCCGCCCGATCCGCCGGCGATGCGCGAACGCGGCCAGTGGATTTTCGACCTCCGCTACGACCGCGGCGACGTGTTCCTCGTGGGTGTGCACCGCATCAACCTCCCCGCGGCCCAAGAAACACCGCGCGTGATGGGGCGCTTCGCGCTCGAGCTTTACGAGGGGCCCGCGCTCATCGAACGGGTGCGCTTCGACTTTCCGCTCCTCGGCACGGGCGACAATCTCGACGGCGGTTACATGTCGCCTCCGTCGTTCGAACGAAAGCTCACGACGCGCATCGGCGTGATGTTCCCCGCGACGTCGAAGGGCGTGCGCCTCGAGCTTTGGGACCGCATGACCGACAAGCGCTTCCCGATGCCGTGGCCGCCCGAAGAGTCGAAGGCGCCGCCTGGCACCTCGCCGCCGTCACCTCAGCCCGTAACGCCGCCGGGGAACGCCCCCAAGCCCGGGTGACGGCTCGGCGTATGGGTCGAGATCGGGATTTCAACGTCAACCTGTGAGATTCTTTCGGCCACGCCGAACGTCTGACGGCACGAGGTCTCTGAAATGTCCTTCGAAAACCAGCAAGAGCAAGCCCCCGACAAGCTGGTCGGTACGGTCATCGGCGGTCGCTACAAGATCCTCAGCAAGCTCGGTGAGGGCGGCATGGGGTGCGTTTACGTCGCCGAGCAGCAGCTCGGGTCGAACGCGCGCAAAGTCGCGGTGAAGACGCTGCACCCGCACCTGTCCCACGACCCGAAGATCTTGGCGCGCTTCGAGCGCGAGGTCGGCACTGTCTCCGAGCTTCAGCACCCGAACACGATTCAGGTCTTCGACTTCGGCAAAACGGCCGAGGGGACGCTGTACATCGTGATGGAGTTCGTCGAGGGGCGAAGCGTCGCGGACATCCTCGAGAAGGACGGCCCGATGGAGCCGAGCCGCGTCGAGAAGATCCTTACGCAGGTCGTAGGCTCACTCGCCGAAGCCCACGGTCACGGGATCGTGCACCGCGATCTGAAGCCCGACAATATTGTATTGTGCAACAAAGCCGGTCAGACCGACTGGGTCGAAGTCTTGGACTTCGGCATCGCGAAGCGCGCATCGGAAGAGGACAAGGACGAAGCGAAGCTCACGCAGCAGGGGATGGTGCTCGGCACGCCGCCGTACATGAGCCCGGAGCAGTTCACGGGGAAGCCGGTCGACGCGCGAAGCGACATCTACGCCCTCGGCGTGATGTCTTACGAGATGCTCTCCGGTCGCTTGCCGTTCAGCGGAAATACCGCGTGGGAATGGGCGACGGCGCACATGACGGCGCAGCCCGCGCCGATCGATTTGACGCCGGCGGGGCCCCACATTCCGCCGCGCATGAAGGCGGCGATCGCGCGGTGCCTCGCGAAGGCGCCGGAAGATCGGTTCGCGAACGTGACCGAGTTCCTCGCGGCGTTCACCGGATCGGGCGGTGCGCCGCAGTACGCGGCGAACGTCGACAGCGCGGGGGCGCGTGGGCGGACCGAAGTGGGGACGCCGATCGCGCCGCCCGTTGGCGGGGGCGCGGGCGGGTACGGGGGGCCGCCGCCGGGCGGTGGCTACGGGCCGCCGCCGGGCTCTGGAGGCGCCGGGAACTATGGCGCGCCGGTGCAGGCGACCTACGGGACGCCGCCGGCGGGGAATCACGCGATGAACGCGGGTGGCGTGGGCGTGCCCGCGGGCCCTGGGCCGCGAACGCACGGCGGTGGCGGTGGCGGCAAGGGGCCGCTCCTCGCGGTCGCAGGCGTGATCGCGTTGCTGAGCATCGGCGCTGTCGTGTTCGCGATGAAGGGGAGCAGCTCGAAGTCGACGGGCGGGCTCGACCTCACCGGCTACGACGCGGGGACGAGCGCGCCGATGACCGACATCGGTACGCCGACGCCCGAAGCGACGGCTGCGCCCGTGGCGCAAGCGTTCGATGCGTCGCTCGACCCCATCAAGCCGACGACGCCGACGAGGACGTCGACGCCGACGCACACGCCGGCGAAGGATGCAGGCGGTGCACCGGCCACGATTCCGACGGTCATGCCCACGACGATTCCGACGACGCTGCCGACGCATGTGCCGACGGCGATCCCCACGACGGTGCCGACGGTTCCACCTGCGAGCGCAGAGCCCCGCGAGTGCGCCAATGCGCGCCTGCTGTACTCCGTCGGCAATCGGCCCGACGGCGACAAGCTCGCGAAGCTGTGTCGCGACAAGGGCGGCCACCTGTAAACCGCTCCGCGCGAGCCGCCGTGCGCGCGGCGCGCGTGAGAATCTCGTTCGCTAATAAGAGAAACGCCGGGCCACCCTTTCGGGTGCCCGGCGTTTTTCATTCACGCGGTGGCGTCGCGATCAGCGCTGTGCGCGGCGGCGGCGGCCTGCGAAGGCGAGGCCGAGGGCCGCGAGAATGCCGAAGGCGCCGGTGCTGCGCGACGAGCTCTCGGGCGCGCCGGCCGTGCGGCAGGAGCAGCTCGAGTCGTCCGTCGTCGTGTCGTCGCCGCCCGTCGTCGTCGTGCCCGTGTCGGGGCGCGTCGTGCTGGCGTCGTTCTTTCCCGCGTCCGTCGGCTTGCCCGCGTCCGCCGTCGTCGTGCCCGAGTCGGGCTTGGTGCCGCCGTCGGTCGTCGGAGTCGGACCCGCGTCGGGGACGGGCACGTTCGAGCAGTCCGTCGCGGCCGTCGCGCTATTGCGCGGAGCCGGGGCGGCGACGTCAAAGTCAGTGCCGTTGTTGTTCGTATCGACGCAGCCCTTGGACTTGCGGTTCGCCGCCGTCGCGTTGCTGAGCACCGCGGTCGCCGCCGCGCCTTCGAAGTCCGTCGCAGTGCCGTAGCCGACCATGTCGACCACGCCGCTCGTGCAGCGGCTCGTCGCCGCCCCGCAGCCGAGAGCCGTCGTAACATTCGCGAGAACGACCTTGCCGTTCGTGCCGCCCAGGTTGGCCGCGCCGCTCATGTCGGGTGTCGCGTTCGCGGGGAAGTCCGCACCGCCGGTGCCGGGCGTGCCCGTGCCGAGGAGGAAGTACTTCCCGGGGCCGACCGAGACGTTCGGAAGGGCGACGACGTTCGAGAACACGCCGGCGTCGTCGGCGCCGCCGCCGAACGTGCCCGTCGCGCTGCCGTACTGAACCGAGAGGCCGTTGAGCGAGACCGCCGCGCTGCTGCGGTTGAAGATCTCGACGTAGTCCTGCTTGAAGGTTGCCGAGGCCGACGTCGAGCCGCCGCCGCCGTAAACGGCGCTGAGCACGAGGCCTGCACCCTTGGTCGACGGACCCGCGTCCGTCGGCGCGGCCGCGTCTGCGCCCGGCCCCGCGTCGAGGACCGTGCTCGCATCGGGGATGCCGGTGCTGCTGTCGAGGATCGTGCCGCCGTCGAGGCCGGCTTCGGGGAGCGTGACGGGCGGGCCGTCGTCCGTCGCGTCGAGGACGCCCGTGCCGCCGCCCGCGTCGAGTGTGACGCCCGTGTCGAGCGTGACGCCCGTGTCGAGCGTGATGCCCGTGTCGAGGCCGAGCGATGCGTCGATCGCGATGATGCTGCCGTCGAGCGAGCCGTCGAGAACGACCGTGCCGCCGCCCGCGTCGACGAGGAGCGAGCAGTTGACTGGCGTCGACGCGCTGTTTCGCGGCGTGATGAGCGCCGAGTAGTCCGCGGCGAGGAAGTCGGTGCCGTTCTGGTCGGTCTCGGAGCACCCTTCGAAGAGCCGACGCGCGACTTGCGTGGCCGAGGGGGCAGGGCCGCGGACGAGCCCCTCCCAATCCGAAGCCGTGGTGCCGTAGCCGATCATGTCGACCGCGACGTCCGAGCAGCGACCGGCGTCTGCGGGGCCGGCATCAATCGTGCGGCACGTGAGCGGCGCCGTGCCGAGAACGAGCGCGACCTTGCCCGCAGTGCCCGACATGTTGAGCGAGTTGGACCCGGTGCCGAGGTTGACGTCGTCTGGCGCCTGCAACGCGACACCTTGCGGCCCCGCATCGCCCACCGTGCCCGCTCCGAGCTGCACGAGGTAGTAGTGCCCCGGCGCGAGCGTTTTGGCGGCGTTCGCCGACAGCGGGAACGACGCCCACGTGGTCCCCGCCGTGCTCGCGTACTGGACCGAGTAGCCGTTGAGCGCGATGGTCGACGTGCCGCGGTTGAAAATCTCGACGTAGTCGTTCGTGTAGGTCGCGCCGGCGTTGCCGCCGCCCGTGTAATACGCGCTGATCACGAGATCCTGCGAGAGAGCCTGCGCCGACCTGCCGAGCGCCTCGGTGCCGTTTTCGCTCGAACAGCCGACCGCTGCACACGCAGCGCTGGTGCCCACTGCGAGGAGCGTCGCGAGGCGCCACCAGCGCAGGCCTTTGCGGCCCGTCGTTGTGCGCGTGCCCACGTTGACCTGTGCATCGTTCGTCGTCGTCATGAAGAGTCCTTTGGCGAATCGAGAGCCGCGGCTGCGCTTTTCGCGCACGGATCTCGGGCTCATTACAAAAGGGGGCTTTCTTAACCCGCCAATCGCTTCGAGCAAGCGACGAGACTGCAACGCGTGAAAAATGTAAACCTCTGCCGCTAGGCGCTTAGATAACGACGCTCTCGAGCATCCGCACTGTGCCCACCGTGGCATCGCGCGACGACTTCACCAGACGGTCGACGAGCCTCGGCATTTGCATGCGGGGGAACGCGCGGGCGGCTTGATCGAGGGGCGCGAAGAAGTTGTCCCAGTGCGACAGGAGAATCGCGCGGGGCGACAGGGCGCGCATCACGCGCTCGGGGAACGCGTGGCTGGACGTCCATCCGGCGACGCAGACGAGGGCGAGATCGAGGTTTGCAACTCGCACGCTCGCATCGAGGATCTCCGCACTGCCGAGATGAAACAGCGTGCGCCCCGCCACGTGAATCTCGACGCCGAAGACCGTGCCGCAGCGGTAGCTGCCGATGCCGAGAGGGACCTCGTCGCAGTCGGTGATGTCACCGGGCGCCGGGACGCGACCGAGCAGCATTCGGGAGTGCGCGTTGCGATGAAAGCGCAGGGTGAACGGCCCTACTTCGGCAGTCACGGGCTCGCCGCCAAACGCGCTTTCGACGTCGCGCACCTGCGCCGCGGGGAGGCCCGCCGTGCGGCAGAGGGCGCTCGCCGAGCGGGACCCGAACACCGTCGCGCCACTGTGGCGCGCGATGGCGGGGACGTCGAGCACGTGGTCGAAGTGCGTGTGGCCCACGACGATGGCGTCGGCACGGGGCGCATACTTGTAGACTGCAGCGATGTCGCTGACGAGCGGCCCCGACGCGCAAGCCGCGAGCGATGCGCGCGTGACGTAGGGATCGATGAGCACGGTGTGATCGCCGTGCGTGATCGCGAAGCCCGCAGTGCCGAGCCACTGCACCGTCACGCCGCCGCCGCCTGGCCCGCCACCACGGGGCGTGCCGAAGGGCTCGCGCGCGAAGGCGATGGATTCGGGATTCACGACAGGTCTATAGCAGCGCGGCGAACCGCTTCGTGAAGAGGTACGCGTCCCCCGGCCAGCGCGCGGAGATGTAGCGACCGTCTTCCACCACGAAGGCGGCGCTGTCGTTGGCGTCGGTGCCGCGCTTCATGAGCGCCATGGGTCCGCGCTCGAAGCGTGCCGGATCCTCGAGGGCCGCCTTCACTTCGTCTTCGACGTAGGTCGGGTAAGTCCGGTAGTAGCGACCGAGCTTCCAACATGTCGTGAGAAACGCGGCGCGTTCCATGTACTTCGGAAGGCACGTCGTGCGTCGCGTGGCGATGACGCTCTTGCCCGTGCCTTTGTTCTTCGATCGCGCGAGGACGACGACGCCGTGGCAGATCGCGGCGACGGGGCGCCCGAGGCCCCAGTAGTCGGTCACCTTCCCGTGAAGCTCTGCGCTCGCGAGGTACTGCTTCATCCCTTGCGCGTGGCCACCCGCAAGCAGCAACCCGTCGTAGGCGTCGGGGACGATGGCGCTCCAGCGGATCGGCGACTGGAACGCCGGATCCTTCTCCATCTCGCGGTAGTACGCCTTGGGCTCGGCATCGGCGCCGAGCTGCCCGAAGAGGACGCCCGCGAGCAGCAGCGGATCGGCCGCGGGCGTTGCACCGGCCTCGGTCGCGAAGACCACCTCGTGCCCCGCGCGCGTGAGGAGGCGCCACGGAACGGCAACCTCGGTCACGTCGAAGTCGCGATCGGGCAGTGGAACCAGAACCTTCGCCATGCGCTGAATCTACCCCTACGCCCCCGGCTTTAGGCACGGTGTCAGCTCGGCCAGCACTTTGTCCGCGTTCACCAGGCCGTTCGCCTCGCCGTCGAACTTGCGTGTAAGGCGCATGTCCGGTGTGAGCCTGTAGGGGCTCTTTGGACGTCGCACGAGATCCATCACCTTCTTCGGATCGAGCGGCGTGTCCTCTCGAAGGTGCAACGTCACGCTTCTCGCGTTCGCCTCGCAGCCGAGGACCTTCATTCGACGGAGCTCGGTCTTGAGCGTCGAGAGCTGTACGAGGCGCCGCGCATCGTCGGGCGGCGGGCCGAATCTGTCTTCCATCTCCTCGGCGATCTCGGAAACATTTTGCTCATCCAGCGCGCTCGCGAGCCGCTTGTAGAGCGAGAGGCGCACGCCGACGTCGCCGACGTAGTCCTCTGGCAAGAGCGCCGGCACATCGAACGACAGCTCGGGATCCACATCGTGCACGACGGGCTCGCCGCGCATCTCTTGAACGGCCTCGTCGAGCATTTGGCAGAACAGATCGAAGCCGACGCTCGCGACGCTCCCCGACTGTTCGGCGCCCAACAGATCGCCGCCGCCACGCAGCTCGAGATCGAGCGACGCGATTTGAAAGCCGCTCCCCAGCTCGGTGTGGCGCTCGAGCGCCTCGATGCGCGACCGTGCGTCGTCCGTCAGCGCATTGGCTGGAGGGACGATGAGGTAACAGTACGCGCGCTCTTTCGCACGGCCGACGCGCCCGCGAAGTTGGTACAGCTGCGAGAGGCCGAAGAGGTCGGCGCGGTCGATGATGATCGTGTTGGCGCGCGGGATGTCGAGACCGCTCTCGATGATCGCCGTTGCGCACAGAACGTCGTACCGACCTTCGACGAAGTCGAGCATCGTCTGCTCGAGGACACCCTCCTTCGCCATCTGCCCGTGGGCGACGGCGATGCGCGCTTGCGGCATGAGCGTCTGCAGGCGCGCGGCCTTTTCGTAGAGCCCTTCGATGCGGTTGTAGACGTAGAAAACCTGGCCGCCGCGCGACAGCTCGCGCGTGAGCGCCTCGCGCAGCACCTGGTCGTCGAAGCGCGTGACGATCGTTCGCACGGCGCGTCGGTCGACCGGCGCGGTCGAGATGAGCGACAGATCGCGCAGCCCCGTGACGGCCATCTGCAGCGTTCGCGGGATCGGCGTCGCCGTGAGCGTGAGCACGTCGACCTGCGCGCGCATCTGCTTGATGCGCTCCTTGTGCGTCACGCCGAAGCGCTGCTCTTCGTCGACGACGAGAAGGCCGAGATCTTTGAAGTGGATGTCCTTCGAGAGCAGGCGGTGCGTGCCGACGACGATGTCGACCTTGCCCTCTTTGATGTACTGCAGCGTCTCGTCCGACTCTTTTTTCGTTTGGAATCGGGAGAGCGCGCGAATCGTGATCGGGTAGTCGCGCATGCGCGCTTCGAACGTTCGAAAGTGCTGCTGCGCGAGCACGGTCGTAGGGCAAAGAAGGCAGACCTGCCGGCCCGCCATGGCGACGCGGAAGGCCGCGCGCATGGCGACTTCGGTCTTGCCGAAGCCCACGTCGCCGCAAACGAGGCGGTCCATCGGGCGCGGCTTGCCGAGGTCTCCGTGGACGTCGTCGATGGCCTTCGCCTGGTCGGGCGTTTCGTCGAAAGGGAACGTCGCTTCGAAGGCGCGGTAGTCGTCGTCGATGTCCGGAAAGGCGAACCCCGGCTGCGCCTCGCGCTCGGCATAGAGGCGCAAAAGCTCGTCCGCCATTTGGCGAACTTCTTTCTTCACGCGCGACTTCGTCTTGGCAAATGTTGACCCGCCAAGCCTGTCAACTTTGGGCGCCGCGCTCTCGCCGCCCGAGTATTTTTGAATCTGATTCAGCCGGTAAACAGGCAGGTACAGCTTGTCGCCGCCCGTGTACTCGACGACGAGAAGGTCGACCGTCATGCCGGCGACCTCTTTGTGTACGAGGCCGAGATAGCGGCCGATGCCGTGCTCGGCGTGGACGATGAAGTCGCCCACCGCGAGGGAGCGCAGGTCTTCGAGGAACGGGCGCGAGAGGTTCGACGCCTTCTTCTCTTTGCGGCGATGGGCCCGCGCGCCGAAGATCTCTTCTTCGGTGACGAGGACGAACCCTTCGGCCGGCAAGATCACGCCGCGCGTGAGGGCGCCGACGACGATCTGCGCGCCCTCGTAGCTGCTCGTGTCGCTGGTTTCGCCCTTGCCCGTGAGCCAGGCCGGATCGAATGCGCCGAGGCGCACACGCGTGGGCACGCCCTGATGCCGCAGGAGCGACGTGAGGCGCTCGGCCTGGGTCTGCGCGCGGGCGGCGATGAAGACGCGAAGCCCGTGCTCTTGCCAGTACGCGATGCGGCGCGTGAGCGGGACGAGCGTGCCGGTTTTCCCCTTGGTCGAGCGTGCGGCTTTGACGGCGCGTTGGAGATCGTCGTGGTCGCGCGCGGCGAGATCGAGCGCGCCCTCGGCCGACTCGTACGTCGCCAGGCTCGGCGCTTCGTCGCTCGCAGCGTCGCTGTCGATGCCGACGACAGGCGTGCCGTGAAGGGTGACGACGGTGCGCACGGCGAGCGATGCCACGATGGTCGCCTCGTCGTCGTAGAACGCCGAGCGCGGATAGAACACGCCGGTCTTTGCGGCGACGTCGGCGTCGGCGCGTTCGAGCTCGTCGCGCACGGCGCGGGTGATGGCGGCCGGATCCTCGAGGACGAAGAGCGCGTCCGGCGGCAGGTAGCTCGCGAGCGGCTCGAGGTGCTCGTAGTACGCGGGGAGAAACCCTTCGGCGCCGAAGAACGCACGGCCGCTGGTGACGTCGTCGATGAGGGCGCGCGCCTTGAGCGTGGGCCAGTCGATTTTGTCGGCGAGCTCCTGAACCCCGTCTTTTGCGCGGGATACTGCGTCCTTCGTGAGGATCGCCTCGCGCGCGGGCGGGAGCCACACGTCTTTGACGAGAACGTCGGCGCCGTTGTCTTTCTTCGTTCGCTGCTCGTGCGGGTCGAACGGCTTGATGCTGAGAACGAGGTCGCCGTAAAGCTCGACACGGAGCGGCGAGTCGACGTTGGGCGGCCACACGTCGAGCAGCGCGCCGCGCACCGCGAACGACCCCGGGTCTTCGACGACCGGCACGCGCAGGTAGCCGGCGTCCGAAAGGCGCACGACCAACGCTTCGCGATCGAGCTCGTCTTCGGCGACGATCCGTGACGTGTGCTCGCGCACGACGCGGCGCGGAACCACCTTGCGCGTGAGCCCTGCGGCGGGGACCACGAGGACGCGGAACGCGAGCCCCCTGGCCAAGTGGAACAGCGTCGCCATGCGGCTCATCGCCGCGCGTCTGTCGGGGTTTACGTCGGCGTAGGGCGACGACTCGTTCGATGCGAGCACCAGCACGTCGCCCTGGCCGGTGTCCTCGGCCTGGGCTTCGTCGTCGCCGCTGCTGCCGCGAAGCAAGAACGAGACGTCGTCGGCGGCGCGGCGCGCAGCCTCGAGATCGCTGGTGACGAGGACGACGGCGCGGGGGCTCGCGCTCGCGAGGGACGCGACGAGAAGCGCGCCTGCGCTGCCGCGAACGCCTGCGACATCCACGCGAGACGCCCCGCGCGCGAGCGCTTTCGCGACGACCTCGGGAACGCGAACCGCGACGACGCCCTCGGGCGGGAGAATCGGCGCGAGGGGCGGGCCGAGGCTGAGATCCGGGGGCTCTTCCGCGTCGGCTGCGGCGGCGTTGGCGAAAGCGAGGAAGGCGTCGCCCGCCTGTTCGGCAAGGCTCGACGTGAGGCTCGTGGTTCGCGGTGGCGTCGCGCGGCGTTCGTCGGGCATCGTTTGGGCGGTTCGTAAGGGAAGGGCGGGCGGTCCGCAACCTCACGCCCGGCCCGAAGCGCGACGGCCGCGCGCCTGTTCGTTAGTGGCAGCGCTGGGTCTGCAGCGTCTTCCCTTCGGCACAGGCGAAGGCCGACCACGAGCATGTCGTGAACTCGGCGCGCAGCCCGCAGGGCGTTTCAACGGCGAAGCCATCGCCGCTGCAGGCGAGGAAGCCGGCCTTGCAGACGGCCAGCTGGAACTCCAAGGCCTCGGCGCCGTTGCAGTCGTAGTCGAAGCCGTTGCACGCGTTTTTCGTGTCGAAATATGCGGTCACGCCGGGGTGGACGTTCGCGTCGGTGTCGCAGCAGTCGTCGCCGCCGCAGGCGACCGCGAGGTGGCTGTCGTGGTCGCCGTCGCACGCTTCGCCGGTGGGCGGGCCGCTGTCGACGTGCCCCTGCGCGCTGCCGTCGCTCTGGTTTGCGCCGCCGTCGGGCGGATCGGGCGTGGGGCCGGCGGGCGTGGTGACGGGCGGGTCGTCCGTGCCGCCCGAGCCTGCGGTGGGCGTGGTTGACGTATCGGGCGGCGGGTTGGGACCGAGCCCCTGCGTCTCGATGCCGCATGCGGGGACCGCGACGAGCGCGGCCGCTGCGAACGCGACTGAAAACGACCTCGCCATCGACTTCTCACGCGCGCGCTTCGACATCCTCATGCACCTCGGAGCTCCCCGTCCCTCACGCTGCCGATATGCGATGTAAAGACGCGACGCGTCAAAGGTCGCGGCCCTGAACCATGACGCTTCACATGCAGAGTGCAAGCTGAATTGGCGGCATTGTCCTACATTTACACCTACCGACCGGCCTTGCGCCAACGATCTGCAAACAGCGTTCAGTCGAACGCGCGCAAGCCGGCCGGAACGATGATGAGGGCGGCGACCAGGCCGAAAAGCACGCCCAAGAGGCCGACGGCGCCCATGTCGCGGAGGCCGCCGAAGGAGCATGTGAGAAGCGCGCCGAAGCCCGCGGCGGTTGTCAGCGCTGTCGACGTAACGAGGGGCGCTTGCTTCTCAAGGGCAGCGTCAATTTTCTCGGAGACGGACACCGTGCCTTCGCCCGGTGATGATTTTTCTCCCTCCCCCTCGCGGACGGCATGAAGAAGGAACATCGCTTCGTCGAGCGTGATGCCGAGAAGCACGGGCAAAACGAGCGCGTTGTAGACGTGCCAGTGGATCCCCGCGAGGCGCATCGTCATGCCGAGGGCGGCGATCTCGACGATGACCGAGGCGAGCACGAGAAGGCCGTCGCGGAGCCGTTTGAGAGCCGCTCGCAGCGCGATGGCGACGACGACGAACGCGACGAAAGCGATGCGCGGAAGGTCGTGGGAGAGCGTGTCCTTGAGCGCGGCTTCGAGGGCCGGGTAGCCTGTAACCACCACGCCCGGATCGGCGGCGCGAATGGCGGCGAGGGCGCGCGCGTCGGCGGCGGCGTCGCCCTTGGGGCGGACGTAATTCACGGCGAGCGTGTCGCCTTGATCGACCGCGATATGCCGTGCGCGCAGGAACGCCGCGCCGTCGCCGATCTCGGCCTCGGTGTCGGGGACGACGACCGTCGGATGGGCGAACGCGGCGAGCGCCGGCGCGCACGCCTCGACGTCGAAGCCCGTCTCGATGAGCGCGCGTTCGAGCTCTTTTCCGTGGGTCGGGAGATCGAGCGCGTCGCGCGCCCGAAGCCGTGCAGCGATGGTCGCATCGGCGGGGAGCGCCGCGGAGAGCGCGTCGAAGCCGGCGATGTCGCCGCGCCCTTCGAGAACGTCGAGCGCGTCGGCGACCGCGTCGGCGCGGGCCCGAGCGACGGATCGCGGTCCGTGCTGACGACCACCCACTGCCCGGCGCGCCCGCCGAACAAGGTGTAGATTGCATCTTGTGTCGTCATGGCCGCGACGCCCGTTGGACGCACGGCGACGACCGCGCCGCCGGCCTGGGGCCAACCGACGATGGGAAGCGCGACGAGAATCGCGGCGCAGACGCCGAGGGCGATGCGAGCGCGGAGACGCGTGCCGGTGAGGGCGCCGACGATGCGCGGCAGAAGGGCGTGGCGAACGGCGGGCGGAGG
>JANXMC010000595.1 GCA_025354825.1 Myxococcales bacterium | reverse complement strand
TTCTTGGAGTCGCTCGAAGACCTCATCGCGCAGTACCCGAGCGAGATGGGCGTCCCCGTCGCCGAGCCGTCCACCGCACGAGTCGGGTCGCGTCCAGGTCGCGGAGGCTCGTCGCCGACGACGCCGCGCCAGCAGTCGCGGCCGATGGTGACGCCCGCGCATACGGGTGCGCCGCTTCCGGTGCTCAAAAATGCGCGCCGTCAGCCGCGCCTCGCGGTCGTCGGCGCGAGCGCGTTGGGCCTCGGCGCGGTCATCACGGTGGCGGTCCTTCTGCTCACCGGCAAGCATCCGCCGCCGCCCACGCCGGCCGCGCTCCTCGATGCAGGCACGACGACCGCCGTCGAAGCGCCGCCAGCGTCTGCGAGCGCGAGCGCCGACCCCGCCGCCGCCGCGAGCGCCGCGCCCCGTGTCGACGAGGGGTCGATCGATCGCATCCTCGCGAACGCGAGCACGGCCCTCGCGCGCGGCGAAGACGCATCGGCGATCTCGACGCTGACGCCGCTGGCCGAGCGCTATCCGGATCGCGTCGACGTCCATCGCCTGCTCGCGCGCGCCTATGCGAACACGGGCAGCACGAAGGACTCGATGAAAGAGACCGAGACGTGGCTCAAGCTCGACCCGGGCGCCGCGAAAGACTCGAAGGTCATCGAGGACGTGCGGAGCGCCGCCGTGGGACGTGAAGCGCCCGAGCTCGCGTTCACCATTTTGCAGAACCACATGGGGACGACGGGCGTCGACGTCCTCTACGACTTTGCCTACGGCAACGGCGCGGGGAACAACACGACGCTCTCGGCGCGCTCACGCAACGCGGTCTCGCGGGCCGAAGTGCGCGGCCATGCGAGCCCCGGCTTGCAAGTGACCCTCGAGCTTCGCAACACTCCGGGCTGCGACGGCAAACGCGCGCTGCTGCCGCGAGCTCGCGAAGTGGGAGACGCGCGAACGCTCGCGGTTCTCAAGCCGTTCCGCTCGGCGAAGGGGTGCGGCTTCGTGAACGCGAAAGACTGCTACCCGTGCATGCACAAAGACTTGCTGCTCGAAAAAACGATCCAGGCGATCGACGAGCGAACGAAGAACCGGTGAGCCGCGACCGCGGGCCGCGCCGGCGCTCGTGACTCAGATTCCGAAGCGCGCGCGCTGGTCTCCAACGAACGCGACGTACGCGTCCATCGGGAGCTGACCTTCGATCTCGCCCGAGGCGACGGCCTCCTCGAGGAGCTTTTTGATCTCGCCGATCTGACGCGACGGCTTCAGCGCGAACGCCTTCATGATCGCGTCGCCCACGCCCGAGGGGAGCGGCGGGACGACGGCGTCTTCTTCGGCGAGCTTGAGAATGCGGTCGTGGAGATCTTTGAGATTCGTGAGCCCCTTGCGCTTCTTCTCGGGGCGCTTCGTCGTGATGTCGGCGCGTGAAAGGCAGAAGAGGTCTTCGAGGTGCTCACCGAGCTCGCGCGCGAAACGGCGCACGGCGCTGTCGGTCCAGTTCGGATCGTACTGGTTGGCGCGAAGGTGATTGAGAATGAGAAAGCGAACGGTGCCTTTGAGCGCGCTGTCGTCCGTCGCGGAGAAGAGCGCGACCCTGCGATCGAGCTTGTCGAACATGCGCGTGCCCACCTCGGCGTGGCCCAAGAAGTGGACCTTGCCGTCGGGCGAGATGCTGCGCGTCTTCACCTTGCCAATGTCGTGGAAGAGCGCGGCCCAGCGCACCTCGAGGCGCGGGATCGACTGACGCACGACCTGCTTCGTGTGCTTCCACACGTCCTTGTGGCGCCACTCGCCGTCGCCGAAGCCGACCATCGCGTGGACCTCGGGGAAGAGCGCGTCGAGGGCGCCCGCCGCGAGGAGAGCGTCGAGGCCGACCTCGGGATCCGTACCCATCACCACGCGATCGAGCCGAGCACGCACGGCACGCGCATCGAGGCGCGCGGCCGCGAGGAAATCTTCACGTGTCATCACGAGCGGCGCGACCGGCGGCGCCTCGGCCTTCTCGGCGGCGATGGCCGCGGCGTCGAGGGCGTCCATTGCCCGATCGATGCGCGGCGGCTGCACGTCGCGAACGGGCTGAGCCGGCGGCGGTGCCAGAGGCTGCGAGACGAGCTGGGGCGGAGGCGGATCGCTGTGCATAGGCTCGGGGGGCTCGGTAGAAGCGCGTAAAGAGCGTCTCGGCGCGAAAGGGGGGGAGCTTCTAGCATGCTGCCTCTCGACCTGCATGCGAGCATAAGAGCGCGGCGCGCCCGGGACCTCGCCGGGTTGCGCGGCGCGGCGGCGGCAGGCCATAGTTTCCGAAGGAGCTCGCGATTTCTTGCTTTCACGCACGATAGCGCCCACGTCGCGCAGCTTCGCGACGCTCGCGGTTGCCGTGGCGGCCGCGGCCCTGGCGTCGGCCTGCGGCGGCGCCAACGCGACCGACCTGTTCGACGGCGTCGCCTCCGCCACCCTCGACGCAAGCGTGGGCACGCCGAGCGGCGACGACGGCAGCGTCACGCCGACCAACGACGCGAACGACAGCCCCGACGCAGCGACACCCGTGCGCGATGCGGCCGTCCAAGTCGACAGCGGCGGCGCGACGCGGGACGCCGGCGGCAAAGTCGACGCGGGGCGCGACGCCGGACCCACGCATCCCGTGGCGAAGATCGCGTGCGGCTCAGACACGTGCTCGGTGCCCGCGCAAGACTGCTGCCGCACGTCGGGGTTCACGGGCGCCCCGACCTACACATGCGTGACAAAGGGCGCGTGCTTCGGTTTCCAATCGCTGACGATCCCGTGCGACGACGCGGCCGACTGCGCGGCCCTCGGCTCGCCGGGTCAGCTCTGTTGCTACACGGCCGCGAGCAACACCGGCGCCGTGAGCGACGTGAGCTGCCGCGCCGCGAGCGCGTGCATTAAGCCGCGGGGAAATTTGTGCGACCCCTACGCGAACATCGCGACCTCGTGCCCGAACACTGCCGGCAGCGCGACCTGCGCCGCAAGCGCGGACAAGACGTTCGACTATTCCGTCTGCGCCCCTTGAGCCTCACGTGCGAGGCAAACTAGCTCGGAGCCCCATCTTTATGCGAAGCACCACGATCCCCTTCATTTTCCTGGGTCTGACGGCCGTGGCCAGCGCCTGCGGAGGCGCCACGGCGAGCGATCTCTTCGAGCCCGGCGCATCGAGCGGCGGGACGACGACGACGGGAGGCGCGAGCAGCACCACGGGAGGGGCGACGACGACGGGCGGTGCAAGCACGACCACCGGAGGCGCAAGCACGACGACGGGCGGGGCAAGCACCACCACGGGAGGCGCTAGCACGACCACGGGAGGCACGAGCACCACGGGCGGCGGCACGACCGGCGGTGGCACCACGGGGGGGCCCGCCACGACGACCTACTGCGGCGACTCGTCGACTTCGAACGGCTCGCTCGAATGCACCAGCCCACTCGTCTGCTGCGGCGCGTACTCCGGCAGCACCGTCGTCCTCTCGTGCGAGCAGGGGTGCAACGGCAACATCCAAGTCAGCTGCTCGACCGCCGACGACTGCGCCGGCAATCAAGTCTGCTGCGGCACGTTGGTCGGCGGCAAGTGGACGAAGATCGCCTGCACCACGGCGGCAAAGTGCGTTTCGCCGAACTCGGGCTCGGGGAACGACAACCTAGAGATGTGCAGATCGTCGGCCACGCCCCCGGGCTGCCCCGCCACGAAGCCTTTTTGCAAGGACAGCTCGCAGGTCAGCGGCTTCTCCTACTGCAGCGCCACGCCTTAAACGAATTAGGCAATCGCGTTTCCACGATTGCCTAATTTCCTATTCACCTAACTGGCAAAAAGCGTGGCCAGCCGCCGTAGCGAGGGCGCGTTGGCTAGAGCGACGGAGCGAGACGACCTCTGGGCGTTGAGCGATGTCGACCGACGCCAGCGTGACCGCAGCAGGCGGATGGCCACGCGTGCTAGGCGCGTACGCCCGCGAGCTCCTGCGGGGCCATGCTTTCTCGCGTGGGGCCTTCGAGCGTTTCGTCCGTGAACGTCTTGAGCTCTTCGTTCACCTTGCGAAGCATCGCCTGCTTCTCGTGGAACGGGAGGAAGGCGCTCTTAAAGCCGCTCGAGATGATCTGCTTGAGATCCCGCGCGGTGAACCCCATTTCGGTGTGGCACAACCAGAGCTCTTTCGAGACCGTCGTGTCGGTCACGAGGCGGTTGTCGGTGTTCACCGTCACGCGCAAACCGAGGTTGTAATAGAGCTTTAGCGGGTGGCTCTGAAGGTCGCGAATCGCACCCGTTTGTACGTTCGACGACGGGCAGCACTCGAGCGGAATGCGGTGGTCGTTCACGTAGTG
>JANXMC010000587.1 GCA_025354825.1 Myxococcales bacterium | reverse complement strand
GTTCGCACCGTGGAGCTCGCCGCCTACGAGATCGACCGAACCGAAGTCACCGTGCGGAGCTACGCCGCGTGCGTCGCCGCGGGCGCGTGCTCGGCGGCCGGAGAAGATTCGTACTGCAACTGGGCCAAACGCACTGCGCGCGGTGATCACCCGATCAACTGCGTGTCGTGGGACGACGCAACGGCGTTCTGCGGGTGGGCCGGCAAGCGCCTGCCGAGCGAGAGCGAGTGGGAGTTCGCGGCGCGAGGCTCCGAGGCAGAGCGCTATCCGTGGGGGTCTGCAGAGCCGAGAGGGCAAGCCTGTTGGGACGGGCCGGGGTCCGACCTGCTCTCGGGCTCACGCCACGGAACCTGCGCCGTCGGCAGCCACGCGAGCGGGAAAAGCCCCTTCGGCGCCGTGGACATGGCGGGAAATGTGCTGGAGTGGACATCCGCATTTTACTCGGACTCCTACACAGCGGATCCCTCGACCACCCATCGCGTCAATCGCGGAGGCAGTTGGATTACCTATGAGCCGAACGATCTCCGCGCGTCGCTCCGCTTTCGAATGAAGCCCGCGCGGCGCGACTTCACCGTTGGGTTTCGGTGCGTCCGATGAGCGTCGCGGTACGCCCTTCGCATTCTTGATCGCCATGAGAACGCAGCCCGCAACACCCACACGTCGGAGCGCGAAGGTTGCCGTGGCGGCGGAGGTGCGCGGCAAGAGCACACCGCGCGCGCGCGGCGTCTCCTCGAAGGCGCCCGTGCCCCGGGAGATGCGCTCCGCACCGAGCCTCGCGGCGGTGGAGGCGATCCGCGACGACTACGCACGGGCCCTCGTGCTCGTGCAGATGGCGGAGCCGAAGCGTCCCCGAAAGCGCGGGCAGAACGCGCTCAACGACACGCTCCGCCTCCTGATTCATCAGGTGACGTGCGCGATAAGCCTCGCCGACGCACAGGTGCGATCGATCGTCCGTGAGGACGGCGTGGTGAGGATCGAGTCGATGGCGAGCTGAGCGCGCAGAGCCGCACTTCGAAAATCGGGAACGAGTTGCATGTGTCGCGGGTTGCGACGACAGACACATGAAGAAGACCCTTCTCGCTGTTCAGCTCGCGACCGTTCTCATCGCCGGCGGTGCCTGTCACCGCGGCTCCGCCGAAGCCTCTCCGCCCAACACCGCTAGCGTGACGGGTACGAAGGACGGGGCCCCTTTCGCCACACCGCCCGTTCTCTCGGGCACGCCGGACATCGCGGCTCTTGTCGCAAAGGTGAAGCCGGCCGTCGTCAGCATCACGACCACGCATCAGATCAAAGCGCGCGGCCGCACCGCGACGGGTCAAGGCGGCGCGGTCGATCCGTTCGGCGAGTTCTTCGGCCGCGGCGACGAGCCGCGCAATGGTGGCGGCGATCGCGTGCGCAAGCAGCAGGCCTTAGGGTCGGGCTTCTTGGTCGACAACGCAGGGCACGTCGTCACGAACGCCCACGTCGTCGAAGATGCCGACTCGGTCAAGGTGCGGCTCGCGGATGATCGCGAGTTCGCTGCGAAGGTAAAAGGGCGCGACGAGCGCCTTGATCTGGCCGTCCTCGAGCTTCAAGGCGCCAAAGATCTGCCGCAAGCGTCGCTCGGTTCGAGCGAGGGTCTTCGCGTGGGCGAATACGTCGTCGCCATCGGCAATCCGTTCGGCCTCGGCGCCACGGTCACCATGGGCATCGTCAGTGCGAAAAGCCGCTCCATCGGCGCAGGCCCGTACGACGACTTCATTCAGACGGACGCGTCGATCAACCCTGGGAACAGCGGCGGGCCGCTCTTCAACTTGAACGGCCAGGTCGTCGGCATCAACACGGCGATCAACCCCAACGGGCAAGGCATAGGGTTTGCCATACCTTCCGATGCGCTGAAGGACGTGCTCCAGCAACTGCTTACCAAGGGTCGCGTCGCACGCGGTCGCCTCGGCGTCGTCATTCAGCCCGTCGACGAGACGATGGCGAAGGCGCTCGGGATGGACCGTTCCCGTGGCGCGCTCGTCGCCGACGTCGAGCCGGGTGGGCCTGCCGACCGCGCCGGCGTGAAGTCGGGCGATCTCATCATCGGCGTCGATGGCACCGAGGTGCCGCACTCGCAAGACCTTCCGCGCCTCATCGCGCGCCACGCGCCCGGCTCGCAGGTCTCGGTGAAGGTGCGCCGCGAGACGGCGACGCGCGACATTGGCGTGACGCTCGAAGCGCTCAAGGAAGAGGGCGCACGCGCACAAATGAGCGACTCCGAAGGGCGCACGCCCGACTTCGGTCTTGATCTCGAAGACGCTCCCGGCGGCGGCGCGCTCGTACGTCGCAGTGCGGGAAACGACGACGGCAGCGACGCGCTAAGGCCCGGTGACGTCATCGTCGAAGCGAACCACGCTCCGGTACGCGCGGCGTCCGAAGCGGCGGTCGTGCTGAAGAAAGCCGACGCGTCGAAGCCGGTGTTGCTGAAAGTTAAGCGCGAAGGGCGAATGCTCTTCATCGCGATCAGCAAAGCGTAAGCGCCCCTCTAAGCCTTGACGCCGTCCCCGCCACCCCTGCACCGTGGTGGGGTGGCGATAGAACGACGCGCGCTCACGTTCGACTATTTGTGTGAGCTGCTGCTCACGGCGAACCTGCTCACGTCCGATCAGGTTCGCGATGCGTCGGTACGCGAAGAGCGCGAGCGCGCGCGGCTCCTTCGTCAGCGCGCGGGCGGACCACGAAAGCGTGGCTCGGTCGACGAAGCGATTCACCCTGCCGAGCTGCTTGCGGCGATGGGCTACGGCGCGGCGGGCGATGCGCGCTACCCGCTCACCGAGCGCATGATGATGCAGCAGGTGGCGCGGCAGGTCGGCCTGCCGTTCATCGATCTCGATCCGCTGAAGATCGACGCGAAGCTCGCGCCGCAGCTCCTTTCGCGCCCCTTCGCGCGGCGCCACACGGCGCTCATCATCGCGGCCGACGACGCGTCGGTGACCGTCGCCGTCGCCGATCCGTTGAACCGCAGCCTCGTCGACGATCTCGTCACGTACGTGCGCCGCAATCCTAAGCTCGTCATCTCGACGCCGAGCGACATTCAGCGGCTCATCACCGACTTCTACGGCTTCCGCGGCGCCGTGGCGGCCGCCGAAGAGCAGGTCACGGGCGGCGTCGACATCGGCAATCTCGAACGCTACGTGCGGCTAAAGCGCGTCGAAGAAATTGAAGCCACGGACAGTCACGTGGTGAACGCCGTCGAGTACCTGCTGCACTACGCGCTCGATCAGCGCGCCTCCGACATTCACATCGAGCCGCGGCGCGATCAGTCGACCGTACGTATGCGAATCGACGGCGTCCTTCACCCGGTCCACTCGCTCCCCAAGGCCGTGCACCCCGCGGTCGTCTCGCGCTTGAAGACGCTCGCGCGCCTCGACATCGCCGAGAAGCGCCGGCCCCAAGACGGACGCATCAAGACCGCCCGAGGCGATCGCGAGGTCGAGCTTCGCGTCTCGACGATCAGCACCGCGTTCGGCGAGAAGATGGTCATTCGCGTCTTCGACCCCGAGAACGTGCTTCGCGATTTTTCCGAGCTCGGCATGTTCGAAAAGCAGCTCGAAACGGCCGAGCGCTTCCTCGCGCGGCCGAACGGCCTGCTCCTCGTGACGGGCCCAACGGGCAGCGGGAAGACGTCGTCGCTCTATGCAGCCCTGCGTTCCGTGGCGTCGCCCGAGGTGAACATCGTCACGATCGAAGACCCCATCGAGCTCATCGTCGACGTGTTCAATCAGGTCGCGGTGCAGACGAAGCTCGGTCTCACGTTCGCCGAGCTTCTGCGCCACGTGCTTAGGCAAGATCCCGACGTGGTCATGGTCGGCGAGATTCGCGACGCGGAGACGGCGACCATCGCGGTGCAGGCCGCGCTCACGGGCCACTTGGTGATGGCGACGATGCACACCAACGACGCGCCTACGGCGATCACGCGGCTCCTCGAGCTGGGAGTCGACCCGTTCATCCTTTCGTCGACGTTGGTCGGCGTCGTCGCGCAGCGCCTCGTGCGCCTCGTCTGCCCCACCTGCCGAATCGAGACGTTCCTCACGCCCGATCAGATGTCGCTCATCGGCCTCGACGTCACCGAGCTTGGCCAAGGCGAGTCGCCGCAGCTGATGGTGGCGACGGGCGAAGGGTGCGTGAAGTGCCGCTCGACCGGCCTCCTCGGGCGCACTGGCGTGTTCGAGGTGCTCGACGTCGACGACAAGATTCGCAAGCTCATCATCGCGAAGGCGAGCTCGAAGGAGATCTTGAAGCAAGGTCGAAACGACGGCCTCATGACGCTGCGTGAAGCGGCGATTCGAAAGCTCGCGAAGGGGCTCACCAGCTTCGAAGAGGTCCTTCGCGTGACGGTCGACACATGACAGCGACGCCGACTGCTGCGCCGGTCGATCCGTTCGTCGCCGAGGTGCGGGCGAGCCTCACGGCGGGCTTCCCGGTCATCGTCGTCGTCACCCACGAAGAGACCCGAGCCCTCGAGCTATTGCGCACGGCCCTCGGTGCGATGCGCATGACGTCGTGGACGTCGACCCGAGGCATCGAAGGGGTCGTCGACGACACGTTGAAGGAACCGCTCGCCGCGCTGCGGAGCACGAAGCTCGGCGCAGGCGTGGTCGTGTTTTTGGATCTCCACCCGTTCCTCGGCGATCCGCGCGTCGTTCGCGCGATTCGCGACGTCTGCGCGTCGCCACGGGACGCCGTCACGGGCAAGCCGCGCGCGCTCGTCCTCGTGATGCCGTCCCTCGACATCCCCGTCGAGATCGAGCGCGACGTCGCCGTCATCGATCTCCCCCTCCCCGCCGCCACGGACATGACGGCGATTCTCGATGGTGAGCTCGCGCGCCACGATGCGCCGCCGACCTGGGATCGCCCGGCCTTCGTGCGCGCCGCCCTTGGCCTCACGCGAACCGAAGCGGCTCGCGCGTTTCGCCTCGCGCAGGCCGCGTCCACGCCGCAAGAGAGTCTGCTTCGGATCATCTCGGAGAAGCGCCGCGTGCTGCGACGGAGCTCGACGCTGGAGCTCATCGCCCCCGAAATTGGGCTCGACGAAGTGGGCGGTCTCGACGTTCTGAAAGGGTGGCTCCGCGCGCGCGTGCTTGCCTTCGGCGATGGCGCTCGCGCCTTTGGTCTGTCCGAGCCGCGCGGAATGCTCGTTTGCGGCGTGCAGGGGTGCGGCAAATCGATGGTCAGCAAAGCCGCGGCGATGGTCCTCGGGCTGCCGCTCGTGCGCCTCGACTTCGCCGAGGTGTTCTCGACGCCATCGCCCGAGCACGCCGTGCGCGAAGCGATGCGCGTGATCGAAGCGATTGCGCCCGTCGTCTTGTGGGTCGACGAGATCGAAAAGGGGCTCGGCGGCGACGCGCCCGACGGCCGCCAGGTGCGCGTCTTCGGGGCGTTCCTCACGTGGCTTCAAGAGCGGCGTGCGCCGGTCTTCGTCGCGGCGACGGCCAACGAGGTCGACAGGCTCCCGCCGGAGCTCGCGCGGCGCGGACGGTTCGACGAAATCTTCTTCGTCGATCTCCCCTCGCCGAAAGAGCGCGAAGAGATCCTCGCGCTCCACCTCACGCGGCGCGGACGCGACGCCGCAACCTTTGCCATCGCCGACATTTGCAAAGGGCTCGACCACTACTCGGGCGCCGAGCTCGAGCAGATCGTCTCGAGCGCGCTCTTTCGCGCCTACTCGCAGCGCCGTGACGTCGCCGATGCCGATCTGCGAAGCGCGGCGCGCGAGGTCGTGCCGCTGGCGACGCTTTACGAGGAGAAGATTCAAGCGCTACGCACGTGGGGGCAGACGCGCGCCCGACGCGCCTCGGCCGATCGCCGCACGCTCGATCTCTTCGAAGGGTGACCGCTTCGCGCTAACTTGGCGGTCGCCATGACCGCCATCGCCCTTCACTACGTCGACCTCGGTCCCCGCGATGCGACGCCCGTCCTCTTCCTCCACGCGTTCCCCCTAAGCCACGCAATGTGGCGCCCGCAGCTCGAGGCGCTGTCGCCGAAGTACCGCGTAATCGCCTGCGACTTTCGCGGCTTCGGTGCGAGCGCGGTCGGCGATGGGCAACACACGCTCGAGCACTTCGTCGACGACGTCGTGGCGTTGCTCGCGCGCTTGGGGATCCCGCGTGCCGTGGTGTGCGGATTGTCGATGGGAGGCTACGTGGCGCTGCGCCTCGCCGAGCGTGAGCCCCATTGGGTGCGTGCGCTGGTGCTCGCCGACACGCGGGCCGAAGCCGACTCGAACGAAGCAAAAGTGAAGCGCGCCGCCGCAATGGACGCGATCGCGAGCGACGGCATTGCGGCCTTCGCAAAAGCGTTCGTGAAGACGGCCTTCACCGCGTCGAACGTGGCGAAGAGCGGCGGCGTCGTCGACGACGCGCGGGCGCTCATCGAGACGGCGTCGCCGACGGCGTTACGCGGCGCCATCCTTGCGCTCGCCAGCCGCACCGACACGACCGCGTCCCTTGCGAGGGTCGGTGTGCCGACGTTGGTCATGGTGGGCGAAGAGGACGCGCTCACGCCGCCGGCGGTCGCGCGGACGATGCGCGACGCGATTCGAGGCGCCGAGTATTTCGAAGTGCCGCGGGCCGCCCATATGAGCAGCCTGGAGGCGCCCGAGGCGTTCACCGCGCGCCTCGAGGAGTTTCTCGCGAAGGTCGGGTGACGTCGCGCGGGAGCTACCGCCGCTTCTTCCCGCGCACGCTCGGGCTCACGCGCGAGAGCGCCGGCAGCGCCGTCACGGTCGAGAGATCTTCGAGGGCGCCCAAGTAGACGGCGAGGAACGGCGACGACAGCCGCGACAGCTCTTTCAGCGCTTTCACCGCGAGTGCGAGTGCGTTGTACGCCCCCGAATCTTTCGGCAGCGCGGCCTCGGCCCGCGCGACGGTGAGCGCGGCGTTGGCCTCGGCGGCCGACGCACGGAAGCGCGCGCGAGCGCCGGTGTGGCGCGGCGCCGTTGGCCGCTTGGGCCTCCGTGCATGGCGCGCGTGCCGCGGCGCATGCCACAGGACCGTCGTGAAGTCGCCGAGGCTGAACGCGCGAATCAGCTCGGCGTTCGACGCTTTTTGCACCGCGAGGGCGTCGAGCTGCGCCTTCGACGCCGCACGCGCCGCCGAGAACGCCGCTTCGAGATCGTCGAGGCGCAGCGATGCGCGCGCCGCGAGCCGCGCTCCGGCGCCGCCACCGAACGCTCTCGCACGGGTGAGGAGCGACTCGACGCACGCGAGCGCCGGCCCGTCGAACGCACGGCATCCCGTTGCCGCAAGCGCCGCCGCGCGCGCGCTCGCCTGCACGATGGGCGCGTCGTGAGCGACGGGCGTCTCTTCGCTCACGGCTCGGCCCTACGCGACCGCGGGATCGTCGAAATCTCCACGCGTCGATTTTTCGCGCGGCTCTCGCTGCTCGTGTTGGGCGCCACCGGGTGGCTCGCGCCGAAGCCCGCCGCGAACAGGTGGTCTTCCGGCATCCCCGACGCCGTCAGCGCCCGCGTGACGGTGAGCGCGCGCTCCGACGAAAGCTCCCAGTTGTCTTTAAAACCGGCCTGCGGGCCTAGGGATAGGTCGTCCGTGAAACCGCTCACCATGATGAGCTCGTCGCGACCCGTGAGGTAATTTCGAAGCGGCTCTTCGATCCGCTCGAGCAGCGCCATCCCCTCGGGGCGAAGCTGCGCCGAGTTGAGCGCGAAGAGTACGCTCCCTCGAATGCCGATGGTGCCGTCGACCAGCGTGATGGTCCCTTCGGCGAGAGGGACGGAGAGCGCTTGCTCGAGGGTGCGAAGACGCGCCGACTCGGTCGCGCGCTCGCTCTTCTCGATGGCGAGCGCCTTCGTGAGATCGACCTGAAAGGCTATCGCCCAGACGAAAAAGAGAACGAAGAGCCCGAAGAGGCACGCCATGAGATCGCCAAAAATCGGCCAAATCGCAGCCGTTTCGAGAGCATCGTCGTCTTGGTTCTCTTCGCTCATTCGCTGTCCGCCTCATCGTGGCGCGGGCGCGACTCGCTCGGCAGGTCGGTCGGCAGCGGCATGGCGAGCTTGAGCGCGCGCAGCTCTTGAAAGAGCTCGCGCTGAAACTGCAGCGACTCGTGAAAGACTTCGCGCGTCTGATCGAGGTACCCGCCCAAGATCGATCCGGCATCGTCCGCGGCGTGGCGTTCGATCTCGGCTTCCATCTTTCCAAGCGTCGTCATCCACGCGTCGTTCGCCGCGCGGTACCGGTCGACCGCGCCCGAGAACAGCTCCGCGACGCTCGCCATTTCCGCGCCGCCGACCTTCACCGCTTCGGCCGCTTCGGTCACGGCGACGCCGGCTTGCGTGAGCCCGTCGCCGAGCGCGCGCGCATGCTCGCCCAGCTTTTCGCCCAGCGCCTCGGCCCCTTCGGCGCGGCCCGCAGACAGCCGCTCTTCAAAGCCTACGAGCTCGCCTGCAACCGCCTGTGTGCTCGCGTGGAACGCCTCGAGCGCCTTGCGCGCG
>JANXMC010000564.1 GCA_025354825.1 Myxococcales bacterium | reverse complement strand
CGTGGCACCGACGGCAACGCCGCAGGCGCGGAGGAGCCCCGACTGCGCGACGGGCTGGGGCGCCTCGCGGGAGGACGGGCCGCGCAGCTCCGCGAGAGCGGCGTGAAGCTCGGGAGACCATTCGTACATTGTGGGCGATTTGCAGCGACTCATGGCGTTTCTCCGGGGTTGGGCGACCCTAAAGAAAGGCGGCGCCAGAACGCAAATAACTGACGGTTCGTCGTCGACGCGCACGGCGGCGGCGGGCGCAGTGCGGTAGGTCGCGGACGTGATCTCCGTGCTCATGCCCTTCCGGAACGCCGCGGCGCATCTCGACGAGGCCGTCGCGAGCGTGCTCGCACAAGAGAGCGTCGACCTCGAGCTGCTCGCCATCGACGACGGCTCGACAGACGAGAGCGCGGCGATCCTCGGGCGCCTTGCACGGGGCGACGCGCGCGTGAAGCCGATCGCGAGCGACGGGCGCGGCATCGCGGCGGCGCTCACGACGGGGCTGGCAGCGGCCACGGGCGAGCTCATTGCGCGAATGGACGCGGACGACGTCTGCGCGCCGTCGCGGCTCCTGCGGCAGCGCGATGTGCTCCACGCGGCCCTCGCATCGGGTGACCGAATCGGCGCCCTCGGCGTGCGCGTGCGAGGCTTCCCCGACGACGCCGTCGAAGGCGGTTTGCGGGCGTACATCGATTGGCAAAATGCCCTCGTGACCCCCGAAGACCACGCGCGCGACCTCTTCGTCGAAGCGCCGTTGTGCCACCCCTCGGTGATGATGCCGCGGGCGGCGCTCGAGGCGGTCGGCGGCTTCCGCGAGATGCCGTGGGCCGAGGACTACGACCTTTGGCTGCGCCTGGATGCCGCCGGTTTCGTCCTCGCGAAGCTCCCCGAAGTGCTCTTCTCGTGGCGCCACCACGGCGGGCGCGCGACCTTTACGAATCCCGTTTATGCACGCGCGCGCTTCGCGGAGGCGAAAGCCCATTACCTCGCGCCCAGGCTACGCGCGATGAACCTGCCTATCGTCGTGTGGGGCGCGGGAAAGACCGGTCGCGTCTTCGCGCGCGCGCTCGAAGCGCACGGAATCGCCGCCACGGGCTTCATCGATATCGACCCACGGAAGATCGGCCGCACGGCGCGCGAGGCGCCGATTTCCGCCCCCGAGAGCCTCGTTCGCGGCGCCTACACGGTGCTCGTCGCGCTCGGTGCACGGGGCGCGCGCGCAACCGTGCGTGGTCGTCTCGCGGGGATGGGATTCGTCGAAGGGGCCGATTTCATCTGCGTTTCGTGAGCTTCGAGATCGCACCTCGGTAAAGAATGCAGAGGTGAGGACGAAGTGACTCAGTGGATCGATCCGGCGTCGCTGAAACTTTGGATACGACGCTCGTCCGCAATCTCAGGAGTGCTACTTTGAAAAGGCGTGACGTGGACGTCCCACAGCTCTGTCTTCGCCGTCGCTGCCATCTCCTCGCTCCTGGGCTGCCACGGCGGGCCCGAGAGCGCCGCGCCTGAACGAGCGGCGCGAACGCTTGAAAAGGCGCCTTGGCCCGTCACCGCGTTCGTCGTCCCCAATCTCGACACGACGGCCGCAACGGCGCCCGTCGAAGCGACTCCGGACGCCGAGGGCGAATCGAGGAAACTCTCGTTTCCAAATCCAAGAGGGCATTTCCCCGCGCAGATCTATGGCGACCTCGATGGCGGCGCGTGCCTTCGCGAGCTCTCGCGGCGCGCGATCCCCTTCGTCCGCGTCGGCCACGCGCGCGGCGTCGACACGCCGATCCGCTTGAAGGGTCGGCTTCACGGCGTGGATGTCCACGGTGACCGCCCTCGCGAGCGGGACAAATCCCCTTATGAGATTATCGACTGCAGGCTCGCCCTCGCGCTCGACGACTTCACGGTGCTTCTCGCGGCCCATGGCATCGTCGAGGCGCAGCACATGAGCATATACCGCCCGCCCACGAAGCCGCTCGAAGCGGGCAAGCACCGCGGGCAGCACGAGGCGGCCCTCGCCATCGACCTCGGCATCCTCACGCGGTCCGACGGCGCGCGCATTGTCATCGAAGACGATTACCGCGGCCGCATCGGCGCGAAGACGTGTGGCGACGGTGCGGGGCCAAACCCTGTGACGGAAGATGCGACCGAGCTCCGCGACATCTTGTGCACGGCCGTTGGGGCGCAAACGTTCAACGTTTACCTCACGCCGAACCACGACGTGCCGCACCACAATCACTTCCACCTCGAAGTCATGCGGCATGTGAAGTGGATCCTCGTGGAATAGGCTGGATTCGTTCGCCCAAGCGGCGGAAGTTGCGGCCGCGACGCGATTGGAAGAGGACTCGCGCGTGGACCAGTACCTCAAGCTCCTGAGCCTCGCCCTCCACGAAGGGCGCCACCGCAGCGACCGCACCGGCACGGGGACTCGCGGAATCTTCGGATACCAAATGCGCTTCGATCTCCAACGCGGCTTTCCGCTCGTGACGACGAAGAAGCTGCATATCAAGTCGATTGTCCACGAGCTGCTCTGGTTTCTACGTGGCGATACCCACGTAACGCCGCTCCAAGACGAGGGCGTTCGCATTTGGGACGAGTGGGCGACGGCCGAGCAGACCGCGCGATTCGGCCGAAAAGAGGGCGATCTCGGCCCC
>JANXMC010000518.1 GCA_025354825.1 Myxococcales bacterium | reverse complement strand
CGGCGGGGTTGGTGGCGAGGGGCGCGTCGTCGACGTACACGCGCGCGGACGCCGGCACCGCCGCGATGCGAACGGCGATGACGTCGGCATCGCGTGCGGTCGGGCGTGGCGCAGCGGCCGCTACCGGGGTGAGGCCGGGCGCAGGAGACGTCGACGGGCGCGCGAACAAGGCGACCACGCCCAGGACGAGAGCGCCTGCGAGGCCGCCTGCGAGCATGCGCATGCGACCGTGGTTCCGCACGCCGATGTCGATCGACGGGAGGGTCGAGACGACCATTCCTGCGCGGAGTGAGCTCTGCGAGGAGCCGACGGGGGGCGTGCTGCTCGTCAAAAGCCCGCGCTTGCTCGAGTGCGCCGCCGGGTCGTCGCCCGCAGGACCGAGCATCGGAACGGGGGCGAGCTGGCGCGAGTCGCTCACGCGCGCGAGCTCGCGGAGCTGCGCGTCGACCGCCGTCTTGATGGCGATCCGATCGCTCGCGAACAGCGTTTGCACGAAGCGCGCGACCTCGCGGTCCGACGCGACGAGACCGCTTTCGTTGCAGTAGTCCTCGAGGGCTGCCTGCATTTCCAGCGCGTTTGCGTAGCGATCGTCTCGCCGCGGCGCGAGGGCGCGCATGCAGATCGCCTCGAGCTTCTCGGGCACGTTCGGGTTCACCGTCCGCGGCGACGGGATCTCGCCGTTGATGACACGATGGAAGATCCGGATGTCGGACTCGCCCTTCCAGAGGCGCTCGCCCGTGGCCGCCTGCCACAGGACGGCACCGACGGAGAAAATATCCGCGCGGCGATCGGTACGGTCGCCCACGATCTGCTCCGGGGGCATGTACGCGCACTTGCCCTTGAACGTGCCGGAGCGGGTCTCGTGGGACGACGTCGCCGCCTTGGCGATGCCGAAGTCGAGGAGCTTCGATACGCCGTCGTAGGTGATGAAGATGTTCTGCGGCGTGACGTCGCGGTGGACGAGGCCTAGCGGCTCACCGTCGAAATCCGTCAGCTCGTGGGCGTGGTGGAGACCGGCGAGCGCATCGCATAGCACCCGAAGGTGGATGGCGAGGGGCATTCCCGTCGGCGTCGACCGCGCGCGCTTCAGCGTCTGATCGAGCGATTGGCCGTCGAGGTACTCCATCGCGATGAAGTAGTTGGCGCCGTCCTCCCCGACCTCATTGGTCTGCACGACGTTGGGGTGGCTGAGGCGCGCGGCGAGGCGGGCCTCGTCGAGGAACATGGCGACGGAGTCCGGATCCTCTGCGAGCTCTGGCCGAAGTCGCTTGATGACCTGCAATTTGTTGAAGCCCGCAGGCCCGCTCACCACCGCGAGATAGACATTCCCCATGCCGCCGCGCCCAAGCTCGGCGACGAGTCGAAACTTGCTGTTCGAAGCGGGGCCGGCGGCCATGGTCTCGCTCAGACGAATCTTCGTCTGCGTCGCGGGTCCACCTACATCCGGGGGGCTGTCACTCTTCACGTTCGTCCCCATCATCAACCTTTCGTGGTGCATAAGCCGTAGTCCAAACTCCAACGCTGCAACCCGAGGGCCAAACCCCTTATTTTACTTGGTAGAACCACGCCGATTCAGCGTGCTCGAAGAACCGGCACGAATCGCCAGACACCGCCCTGAAGGGGTGTGAGGGGGCGGGGCGAACGGGTGGAGAACAGCGCTTACTCGCCCCGAAAAACCCATTGCTGTCGGCAAGCATCAACGAGGGTCGCGTCCCGCAGTGCGCAGACCTCAACTCGGACGGCGATCACTGCGTGGCTGACGTCGGAAGGGGGGCGTGAGCCGCGTAGTTCTACCCTCGAGTGGCCACCCAACGGCCACATCGTGTCCGCGCGCGTCCTACCCGGGAGGACCGCCGCGCAAAATTCCTATTTCGCGAATAACAAATAGCGAAAGTTGGAGGTGGAATACCAAATAGCGAGGCCCCTATAGGCAAGAATCGCGTAATTGGGATTCGGGTCGCACGCGTCGACGCGGGCTGCACGTCGCAAGGGGGGGCCGTGGGTCGCCCGTCACGTGCGTGACGCGCGTCGCGCTTGCCATCCGTCCGCTGGCCGACCCGCCCTCGGCGTGCGACGGGAGCACGGTCAGAGCGGCCCCTCGCGCGGGGCTCGACGTGTTCCCGACATCGCCCCGTCGGCGAAAGCGCCGTCAGCGAGGCTGGGCCGCAGCGAGCGCGGCGTGGGTGCCGGCAGTCAGCGGCGAAACCGCGGCCAGCTGGGGTCGCTGACCCCGCGGGTTTCTCCGCGGAGTCAGTGACCATCTGTCGGGGCGAAAGGATTTGAACCTTCGACTCCTCGGTCCCGAACCGAGTGCGCTACCAGACTGCGCTACGCCCCGAAACAGGTCCCGGCTTATGGCGGGCCGCGCGCCGCCCGTCAACCAGAAATCTCAACGATTGTCGCAGGTCGGCGAAATTAGGCGGCGGACGCCTCGGATCCAGCCGGTTGTGCCTCACGCGACGTCATCGGGGGCCGCTGGCCCCGAAGTGAGTACCGTTAGGGCGACAAGGTGCGAGTGGAATCCACTCACCGGCGAATCCTGCAAGGATACGAAAATGCAACCAATTTCTGACGGAAGCACCCTTCACGAAGGTCGGGGTGGGTGTTAAGCATCACTGTAACGGCTGCGCCAAGAATCCGCGGGGGTGGAAAAGCGGTCGTCTTGCACTGACTGAAACCTCAGGCGTCGTGTTGTCACAACCCATCCGAGCCGCAGCGCCCGCACCCGGCGAGAGCGCGCATTCGCGACATCAAGGAGAGAGCCCAATGCCCCCCGAGTTGCCCGCCGTGAAGATTCTCATCGTCGATGACGACCGCGCCATCTGCGAATACATGCAAACGCTTCTCGAGCGCGACGGGTTCCAGGTGAAGACGGCGGGCGACCCCACGCTCGTCGAAGAGGAGGTCCGCCAAGGCGGCTTCCACCTCATCATCCTCGATCTCATGATGCCGAAGCTTGACGGCATCGAAGTGCTTCGGCGTATCCGCAAGATCGACAACGACATCGCCGTCGTGATCTTCACCGGCTACCCGAACCTCGAGAGCGCCGTCGCCTCGATGAAGCTCGACGCCGTCGACTACATCAAGAAGCCGTTCAACGTCGACGAGTTCCGCGAGGTCATCGCGCGCGTGATGCGCAAGAAGGGTCTCGCGCGCACGCCCGAAGAGCAGCTTCACCGCGTCATCGGCGACACCATCCGCAACCTGCGTAAGGAGAAAGACCTCACGCTGAAACAGATGTCCCGCCGCACGGGGCTCAGCGTGTCGCTGCTTTCGCAGATCGAGCGCGCCGAGTCGTCGGCGTCGATCTCGTCGCTCTACAAGATCGCCCTCGCCCTCGAGTCGCGCATTCAGGATCTCTTCGGCGAGTACTGACGTCGCGTGTCGCGTGTCGCGCGGCCAGGCGCGACGCCGCAGGAACGTCACGAAGCGCAGGCCCCTCGACCATTTCGCGCTTGCCAGAACGCCCGCCCCCGAACATATTCCGCGCCGCTCCGGGCCGGAGTAGCTCAGTTGGTTAGAGCGGGCGTTTCATACGCGCTAGGTCAGGGGTTCGACTCCCTTCTCCGGCACCCCTACTCGCACGAAGGCGAATGAAAAGTCGGTCGTCTGTCGGAGGTGCAAGCTCCCACGTGAAGCGGGGCGTGCACCTCCGAGCGACGCCACAGCTCGGGCTCCGCGAGAACGGGAGCGAGCGTGGCTCACGAGAGCTTGGCTCGCGGGTTAGTGGATGATGGGGTTACGTGCTGTGAACGGCGCGCGAATGTGCAGCGGCGCAGTGCCGAGCTCGCTGGGGATCGCCTCGAAGGGGCCCGCTCGGCGAATCGCGTCGGCGCATTTGCGATCGAACTCGTCGATGCCGCTGGGGCGCGTGGGGGGCCACGTGACCGAGACGCTGCCGTCTTGGTGAATCGTGAAGTCGAGGATGACCGTGCCCTGCTTTAATTCGGCGAGCGCTTCCTTCGGGAAGGCGCTGCGCCAGAGCGGGTCGATTTTCGCGTGGAGATGCCGGAAATAGGGCAGTAGGCGCGGATCGTTCGTGTCGAAGTCGAGCCAGTCGCCCACGCCAAGGCCGAGGGTGCGCGCGTGGGAGCCTTTGCCGCTCTCGGCGCCGGCGCCCGGATCGCCGCCAGCGCCGTTGCCTCCGCGACCGATTCCACGCGCTCCGCCCGCGGTGCTTGCGTGGACGAGAGCGCGCACGGCGGTGGCGACCTCTTGATCCGTATCGGCTTCGTCGCGGGCACGGCCTCTGAGCAGCGCCGGGGTCGCGACGGGACCTTCGACGAGATCGGGCCGTGCGTGGGCGACGGCGGCGCTGGCGCGGTGATCGAGCCCGATTTGCGCCTCGCGGATCCCGACGCCGGGAGAGCTTCCGAGCGAGCCCAAGACGGCCATGCCGATGCGCGGCGTGGCTTCGTTCGAGCGCGTGGCCGTCTCGTTGGCCGGAGCCCCCAGCTCACCGCCGCGGACTTCGGCGGCATTCGCCGAGACTGCGCCGCGGCTCGGGTTCGCCGCGCTCACAGCGCGTCGCTCCTCGTGCTTGCCGAGGCCGGTTGCAAGGAAGGTAAGCTCCGTCGGGTGCGTCGTCGCGCGCCGGTCTTCCCACGATGCGCGCTCGTTGCCGGTGCGAATACGCTGAATCTGATCGCGATCGAGTCGGCTCACCTCGTCTGGCGACAGGCGCACGAGGTCGTTCTTGTTCGCCAGGTTGAGCGCGGGCGCGTCGACGGCGACGTCGCCCCCTGCCCCGCTCTCGCCCGTGTCGAGATGGGCAACCGCGTCGCCGCCCGCCGGGCGCACCGGATCGCCTGTTCGATCGGGCTCGCGATCGACGAGCATCGTTCCGTCCGACACGACGGGCAGCTCGAAGGGGCGCGCGTGGGCGACACTGACGGCGCGCGCACTGGCAAGACCGCGCCGCGCGTCGTTGTCGAGACCGCGAAGTGCCACGTAGCCAACGCCAACGACGATGCCGGCGTGAAGCGCCACCGATGCCGCTGCCATGAAGCCGAGCATGTGCCGGCTTCGCGAGCGACGGGGTGAGGCCGCCGCTGCCTCGGCCGCGGGCCAAAACGACGGGGTGAAAGGAGACGCCGGCATTCCGTCTCTCTAGAATGCGTCATCTCGCCCAAAGCGCTAGACCGCGCGCCTCGCGATAATGGCTTATCCGCGCGGGAAGCTCCTGCGAAAGCGGCGTTCCGCGTTCTCCGTCGTCGCCTCGGCGACCTTCTCGAAAGGCTGCTTGCGTAGCTCGGCGATGCGCGTCGTGGTGTGGACGATGTAGGCCGGCTCGCACGGTTTTCCGCGCATCGGAACGGGCGCCAGGTACGGGCTGTCGGTCTCGACGAGAATGCGATCGAGCGGCGCCCACGCGGCGACGGCGTGCACGCTCTCGGCAGCTTTGAAGGTCACGATGCCCGAGAACGAAATATAGAATCCGAGGTCGATGGCCCGCTCGGCGAACGCCCTGTCTTCGCTGAAGCAGTGGATGACGCCGCCAACGTCGCGCGCGCGCTCGCTCTCGAGGAGCTCGAGGGTGTCTGCAGCGGCGTTGCGTGTGTGAATCACGATCGGCTTCTTCACTTCGCGGGCGAGGGCGATTTGCCGCGCGAACGCCTCGCGCTGCACGTCGCGTGGCGAGTGGTCGTAATGATAGTCCAGCCCCATTTCGCCGACCGCGACCACCGCGGGATCGATGGCGAGCTGCTCGAGCTCGATGAAGGCCGCGTCGTCGAGCGACTTCGCGTCGTGCGGGTGCACGCCAACCGCCGCGCCCACGCGCAGCGGGAGCTTTCGTGCGAGCGCAACGGCGGCCCGTGCGGGCGCCAGGTCGCGCCCGACGCCCACGACGATGAATCCGGAAACGCCCGCCGCGCGCGCCCGTTCGAGCGGCGCCTCGGGGCCCTCCGGGAAGTACTGCGGATCGAGGTGGCAGTGCGTGTCGACGAGGCTGACGACGCTTGTGGGCATTCACGTTTTCTACAGCACCGCTCGTAACGTGTCTCGGGTGGTCTCGACGGGACTCGACGCACGGGCGGGCTCGGGCTTGGCGGCCACGTGTCAGGGGGGCGGTCGTGCTACGTGTCGGCCATGCTTTCAGCCGATCTCAAGCTCCGCCTCACGCAAGCGATGAAAGAGGGCGACGCCGTCGCTCGTGACGTCCTCCGCCTCGCCCTCGGCGAGATGCAAACGGCCGAGGCGCGCGAGAACCGCCCGGTGAACGAAGACGAGGCGGTCGCCATCGTCCGCAAGCTCGTGAAATCGAACCGCGAGACGCTCGCGCTCTCCACGGACGCCGCGCAGAAGACGGCCCTCGAGCACGAGATCGCGATCCTCGGCGCGCTTCTCCCGGCGATGATGTCGGTCGAGGCCCTCGTCGCAGCCCTCGCGCCCGTCCTCGAGGCGATTAAGGCGGCGCGCAACGACGGCCAAGCGACGGGCGTCGCGATGAAGCAAATCAAGTCGTTGGGCCTCGAAGCGGGCGGCCCCGACGTGGCCGTCGCGGTGAAGCAAATTCGCGGCTGACGCGCGCCGTTCCCGACACCCGCGCCGTGCGTGCGGTGGACGCGCCGAAACTGCGTATTTCGTCCAGCGACCGTCGATCGATACCGAAATAGCGGAAAACGCATTTCGGTATCGTGAATTCCAATCGACGGATCACAGATCCGTTCGTACCTAATCTGCAGCCGACGGCGTGAGCCCGTCCCCTGCCCTGCGCCGTGTCTCGCGGTGTTCTCGGCACGTGGGCGCACGTCACCACCGGCGCTCGCTCCCATGCGTTCGCGCGTGAGGGCGAGCGTCTGCTCGCAGTTGTGAGGTACGAATGAAGAAGGTCTCTCTCGCGCTCGCCGCGACCGTTCTCGTCGCGTGCTCGGGTGCTTCGTCCACTGGCGCCGACGAGCCGCAAATCGAAGCCGAATCGGCCCTCGCCGCGGCGACGACGCCGGGCAAAATTCCCACCGGGCTTCCGTCGCGCCTTGCCATCGGGCTAATGGAAGACTCCGGCGGAACGTGGATGAAGTCGAGCGGCGCCAAGTGGGATGCGCGGTATCGCTATCTCACGATGGGGTGGTCGAACAATTGGGGTTGGAGCGCGAACGACGGATCGTTTGCCCTCGACTACATGAAAGAGTGCGACGCCCAAGGGGCGACTCCCGTCTTCAGCTATTACATCATGAACGGCGAGCCCGGCGGCGGCGAAGCCTCGTTTTACGCCAAGACGAAGACGCCGGCGACGATGGCCGACTACTTCGCCGACTTCAAAATCCTCATGCAGCGCGCGAAAGACTTCGGAAAGCCGGTCGTCGTGCTGCTCGAGCCCGACGGGTTCGCATACATGGAGCAGCAGTCGGGCGAAAACCCCAATGCCTATTCGGCAATCGCGGCGAGCGGCCTCCCCGAGCTCGCGACGATTCCCAATACCGCCGCCGGCTGGGGGCTCGCGTTCTTGCAGCTTCGCAAGAGCATGGGGGCGACGAACGCCGTCCTCGGCGCTCATGTGTCGGGCTGGGCGAGTGGCAAAGACGTCGCGTACGGATCGGTGACCGACGCGCTCCAGCCCGAGGTCGACAAGGTCTACAAATTCCTTTCGCCCATGGGCCTCGCGGCCAACGTCACGGGCACCACCTTCGACGTCATGGTGGCCGATCCGCTCGATCGCGATTCGGACTACTACCGCGTCGCCCTCGGCCAAGACCGCACGTGGGATGCGAGCGACACGGCGCCCGTCGCGTCGAAGAGCTTCAACAGGTTCGCCGAATGGCTTCGACTCTTCAACGTGGCGGCTGCGAAGCGGTGGATGCTTTGGCAAATACCGCTGGGCAATTCGAACCACTTGAACAAGGCAAACGATGGCACGCCGCGCGCCGGGTACAAAGACAACCGGCCGGAGTACTTTTTCGGGCCGTCGCGCGACGCGCATTTGGCGAAATTCGCCGAAGCCGGCGTCATTGGGCTGCTGTTCGGCGCCGGCGCAAGTGGCATGTCGGGATATGCCAACGATACATACACCGATGGGCAGCTGTTCATGAAGAGCCGCGCGGGCGCCTTCGTGAACGTGGGCGGCCTTACGCTGGGCGCGGGCGGAGGCACGACCACGCCGCCGACGCCCACGTCGGATGCGGGCACGACCACGCCGCCGCCTGCGTCGAGCGACCCTTCGCAATACGGTTTCGAGTCGGGCGTCGCGCCGTGGACGTCGACGGGCGCGGGGATCACGTCGCTCGTCGCAAGCATGGCCAAGGCCTTCGCGGGGCGCGCATCGGTCGAAGTGCGGCTGTCGGGCGCGGCGGCGAAGAGCAACGTGCGCGTCGCGTCCCCGGCGACACCTGCGGGAAAAACGGTCTCGTTCCGCGTGCAGTGCCCGGCAGGTAGCAACGTCACGGCCGTGCAGCCGTACGCGCAACAGGGTGCGGCCGGCGGATGGGCGTACACGGGCGCGTGGCGCGCGGCGTCGACGCTCACGTCGGGCGCCTGGAACGCGGTCACGGTCACGGTGCCGGCGAACGCGGCGGCGCCGCTGTACGAGCTCGGTGTCGAGCTGACGACGTCGGCCGGCGCAGCGAACAGCTGCTTCGTCGACAGCGTCGCCTGGTGAACGCGCGCGACAGCGCGATCGGCCGTGGCACGTTTCGGCATCGCCGGACCGCTAAAAGCTGCCCGATTGGCAATCGTGGCGGGGGCGCGTAGGCGTGAAGTTCCCGTACGTCGTCGACGTGACTGCGGCGACGCCGGGGGTGGCTGGCTCACCCACCGGGAACGGCTGCTTCGCCCCCGACACGCGGACTGGGCTGTCGATGACGGGTCACATCGGCGCGCACGACCACCGCTATTGCAACTGCGACTACGGGCTCTGTCAGGATCGCGTGTTGCCGCCCGTCACGCTCACTCCCGGCACGTACGCGCGCGGGTACCCCGGCTACACGGCGTCAGACATCGACGCGCCGCTCACGTGGAACGGCACATCGTGGAACGGCCCGTCCGACACGAACAGCCCGTATGGCGCGCCGTTCCCGCCGGGGACGTACGACGTCGTCATCGAGGCCACGGGCACGTGGGGCGGCTCGGGATCGACCGCCGCGACGCCGTTCACGGTGACGGCGACGCTGCCGATCACGCTCACGCGGTAGGCGCGCGGCACCGCCAGTCGCACGCCGCGCGGTGCTACCGTCGCCGTTGTGAGCCCCTCCGACGCGCCGCTTTCTCACCCTTTCGCCGCTTGGTGCTCTCCCACCGACGACGCGCTTCGCGACGCCCTCGACGCGCGCGGTCTCCTCCGCCCGGGCGCCCTCGACGCGCCGCCGCGCACGGCGTGCTTCACCGTTTTCGCGCAGCGCCCCGACGCACGCGTGGAGCTCTCCACGTGGCAAACCCATGCGACGCGCTTCTTC
>JANXMC010000495.1 GCA_025354825.1 Myxococcales bacterium | reverse complement strand
GAGCTGCACAGCGCTTTTGGCGCTGTTTTTAGGCTTCGGCAAGCGTCGCCACGAGCTTGCCAGCGAGCACGCCACCAAGCAGCGCGCGGCCCTCGAGGCGTACACGTCGACGTCGTTGAACATCGCCCTCGCGATCACCGGAACGGCGACGGCCATCACGTACGTCGCGTACACGCTCGACGGCACCACCCGCGCGTTCTTCCACTCCGACGCACTCTGGCTCACCGCGCCGTTCACGGTGTTCGGCATCGTCCGCTTTTTATTCCTCGTTTCCGGCCGTGCAGGTCGCGGCCTGAAGGCCGAATCGCCCACACAGGAAATGTTGCGAGACGTGCCGTTCGTGCTCAACCTGTGCTTGTGGGTCGTCGTCGTCGTCGCGATTGTCTATCGGCTCCGTCCGTCGGCGTGAACGGCGTCACGAACAGAAGCCCCATTCGCGCGAAAGACGGGCTCCCATGTCGAACGACCTGACGCGCGCGCAGGCCGCGCCCCGCCCCGGCTTTTTCTCAAAACCGGGCGCGTGGGTCGAGCTCGGGCTCACGCTGCCGATCTTCATCGCCTACCACCTTGGCGTCATCTTCCTGCGCGTCCGCAACGGGAGCGATCTCGTCACTGGCGAGCTCCTCCAGCTCGCCGCGGGCGATCGCGGAATCTACCTCCTGTTCACCGCCGCCATCGGCGTCGTCTTCGCCGGCATCTTCGCGTGGCTCGGTCGCGGGCAGGCGTTCCGCCCCGGCAAATTCGTGCAGATTGCAATCGAAGGCGCGGCCTACGCGATCCTCATGCGCGTCGCCGGCGCCTACGTGGTGACGAAGGTCTTCGCGGGCACCGCCATCGAAGGCCAGGGCCCGTTCGTCGGCCTCATCATGTCGCTCGGCGCCGGCTTCTATGAAGAGCTGACGTTTCGCGTTCTTCTCTTCGGCCTCGGCGCGAAGGCCCTCGTGCACCTGCTGTCCGCCGAGCGCATCGGCCTCGTCGTCCCCACGCCGCACCTCTCGGTTCGCGCCTTCCTGGTGCTCCTCGGCTGGGCGATCGTGTCGGCTGCCGTCTTCAGCGGCGTCCACTACATCGGCCCTTACGGAGACGCCTTTCAGCCTGCGTCGTTCCTCTTCCGGTTCGTCCTCGGCATCGTGCTCACCCTCATTTACGTCACCCGCGGCTTCGCCGCCGGCGTGTGGGCTCACGCGCTGTACGATATTTGGGTATTGGTCTTTTGACGACGTTTACGAAGTAGCCGCCGGCGCATCGCGCAGTCGCGTCGCGAGGGCGAACGCGACGAGCATTCCCACGGACGCGAAGACGTAGGGCGACGACGGGCCGAAACCGTAAAGAAAGCCGCCGAGGGCCGGGCCGAACATTCGGGCGAGGCTGCCGACGGCCTGGCTCGTCCCGAGGGTTTCGCCCTGGGCGGAAGCCGACGCGCGCTTGGAGATGTACGCCGACGTGCTCGGCTGCGTGAAGCCGTTGCCGAGAGCCAAAAGGCCGCCCGCCGCGAAGAGCGCGACGACGCCGAGCTTGGGCGACGCCGCCATCAGCGCAAAGGCTGCAATCTGCAACGCCGAGCCGACGCGCACGAGGGCTGCCTCGCCGAAGCGCTTCACCATGGGCCGAATCAGGCCGCCCTGAACGCCCGCCGCGACAACGCCGATGAACGCCAGCGTGAGGCCGGTTTGCACGGGCGACATCGCGAAGACGTCTTTCGTGAAATACCGAAATGTCTGATCGAGATTCGTAAATGCCAAAAGAATGATGAAGTTCACCAGAATGGCAAATGCGATTCCCGAATCGGAGAACGTCGCCTTCGCGGCCTGCCAATCGAGCGGCGTAAGCCGCCGTTTCGACGTGGTGTCGCGCTTTTCGGGCGGCAGCGATTCGGCCAATCCCGCGACGACCCAAATCACGTTAATCAAACTTAGGCCGGCGGCGGCGAAACAGGCAATCGGCCCGTGGCGGCCGTTTACCGGAATGGCGGCGAGAATGCCGCCCACGCCCGGGCCGAGAATGAACCCGAGGCCGAAGGCCATGCCGATGAGCCCCATGCCGCGGGCGCGCTCTTCGGGCTTGGTGATGTCGGCGATGTACGCGCTGGCGGTCCCCAAGTTCGCTGTCGCGACGCCGCTCACGATGCGCATCACGAAGAGCCACGCGACCGACTGGCCGTAGGCGAGGCAGAGCCCCAGCCCCAACATGGAGCAGCCCGTTGCGGCGACGGACCAAATGAGCACGGGGCGTCGGCCGATGCGGTCGGAGAGGCGCCCCCACACGGGCACGAAGAGAAACTGCATCAGCGAATACGTGGAGCCGAGCAACGTGCCGGTGAGCGCGGTCGTGTGGAACGTGTCGCGCGCCTCTTCGGCGAGGAAGGGCAGCACGAGGCCGAAGCCCAACAGATCGAAGAGGATCGTAAGGAAAATCGCGCCGAGGGACGGCTTTCGCCCCTTCGTCGTCGATGCGGACGGGTCGTTGGGAGCCGCCGCCGCTGTCACGTTTTCCTCGCGTACACGAAAGCCTCGACGTTCCCCTTGGGGCCCGAGAGAGGCGAATCGCACTCGGCCTGCACCACGAAACCGGCATGGCGCACGTCGTCGACGGCGCCGGCGATCGCTTGGGCGCGAATCGCGACGTCGCGCACGACCCCTTTGCTACGCGTCGCCTCTTCGCGCCCCACTTCGAACTGGGGCTTGATCATCGCGACCAGCGCGCCGCCTTGGCGTGTGCAGCGCGTGATCCCTTCCATCAGTTTGCCGAGGCCGATGAACGACGCGTCGACGACGGTGAGGTCGACTTCACCACCGAGCGTTGCGGGCTCGAGGGTGCGCGCGTTGGTCCGTTCGAGATTCACCACGCGCGGATCGACGCGAAGCTTGTGGGCGAGCTGCCCGTAGCCCACGTCGACCGCGAGGACTTTCACGGCGCCGCGCTGCAAAAGGCAGTCGGTGAAGCCGCCGGTCGACGCGCCGACGTCGAGGCAGGTGAGCCCTTTCACGTCGAGCGCGAACGCGTCGAGCGCGCCTGCGAGCTTCAGCCCGCCCCGCGAAACGTAGGGGTTGTCCGAGCCGCGGACCTCGAGCTCCACGTCCTCGCGCACGAGGGCGCCTGCTTTGTCCATGCGTTGACCTGCAACATACACGCTTCCGGAAAGTGCCAACGCCTGGGCGCGCGCCCGCGTGGGGGCAAGATCGCGGTCGACGAGGAGCTGGTCTAAACGGACTTTCGGCACGATGGGAGCGTCTTACGGCAAGACTACGTCGGGATGCACCCCGCGCGCGATGACCGCGAGGCCATCGCCCACTCGGGGGCCCGGGCGTAGCACGCTCTCGTCGCTCATGGCGACGACGTGGCCGGTCTTCACGGCGCGAAGCTCTTTCCAGCCGGGCGCGCCGCCTGTGATGCGCTCTTGGGAGCGCGCTTCGCCCATCGCCGCGTTGAGGACGACATCCGGATCGAGGGCCAAAATGCGCTCGATTCCGACGATGGGATAGGCCGTGCCCTCGGTGATGACGTTGGTCGCGCCTGCGCGCGTGAGCATCTCGTCGGGGAAGCTCTTCGGCCCTGCGACCGAGATCGGGTCGAGGCCGAACACGAGCAAGACGCGCGGGCTGCCCTTGCCTCGTACGGCGTTCTCGACGTCGGCGATGCGCGCGTGGACCTTGTCGACGGCCTTGCGCGCGCCGTCTGCGTGGCCCGTTCGAGTCCCCAACTCGAGGATCATCGTGTCGATGTCGGCGAGTGTTTCGGTGGGGGGAAAGTACGTGGCGATGCGGTGCTGCCCGAGAATGTCCGTGATTTTCTGCCCGGCGGGCCCGCGCCCGCCCACGACGAGCGTGGGCGAGAGGCCGAGGATCGCCTCGAGGCTCGGGTCGACGAAGCCGCCCACGACGGGGAGCGCGAGGGCCTGCGGTGGGAAGTCGCAATAGCGCGATCGCCCGACGATCGAAGCGTCGGCGCCGATGGCGTAAATCGCCTCCGTCGTCGACGGCGAGAGCGACACCACGCGCGGCGCGGAGATGGCCGCATCGCTTGCTGGCGGAGCGGGTTTGGTGCGCGCGCAGGCGGCGTCGAGAGCCACGCCCGCGACGAGCGCGACGAAGGTGAGAAGTACGAGAGCGAGAGGGAGCGGACGCGACGGGCGCCGGCTCTTCGTTTCAGAAAATGTCATCCGATGAGCGTGTATTTGTGCAGTTTTTCGATGAGTGCGGGTCGGGAGATGCCGAGACGACGTGCCGTCTCGCTCTGGTTGCGGTTCGATGTTTCGAACTGCTCGGCGATGATGCCCCGCTCGAACGCTTCGACGCGCGCGCGGAGAGGGTGGCTGGGGCCGGGATCGGAGCCGGCGCTGCCGCCGCCGTGCGAAGAGCCCGGGCTGGGGCTCGAAGGCTCGGCGAGGGATCGCCAGAGGGCGAGCGTGAGCCGTTCGTCCGGTGCGAGGGCGAGCAGGCGCGCCACCGTGTTCTCGACCTCGCGCACATTGCCCGGCCACGCGTGGGACTTCATCGCGTCGACGAGGGCCGGCTCGACGTCGACGGGG
>JANXMC010000450.1 GCA_025354825.1 Myxococcales bacterium | reverse complement strand
TCGGGATTACGCCCAAGCTCGGGGCGGATGACTTTAATGGCAACTTCGCCGCCGTCCGAGACACGCCGCCCGAGGTAGACGTGGGCCATCCCTCCGGCGGCGAGGAGCGAGAGCACGTCGTATCCGCCGACACGCTCGAGGGGCTTTTCTCCGTCGATCTTCATCGTCGCGCTCATGGCTTCCACTCGATCGCTACGTCGTCGAACCCCAGGGGCGCGAGGAGGGCTCGCAGCGTCCGCTCCACGCTCGCGCGCGTCTTGTCGAGAATGCCACCTTCGACGGCGGCCTTGCGCATGCCGGTCTCCGCCTCGGTGCGGGCGAGCCCTTCGAGGTCTTCCCGCCGTGCGGCAAGGTGGTCGGTCGTGCGCGAGTAGACGTGCGTCTTCGCGTTGTCGATGGCGGCCGAGAACACCTCGGGCGAAGCCAGGCGTAGCACGGCGCGCTTTCGCGAGGCATCGACGCTAACGTCTTTCGCGTCGAGCTTCGCGAGATCGACCCCGGCGGTCACGTCGCCCACGGCGACGAGCAGAATCGCGTCTTTCGCTTTCACGAGACCGAAGAGACGCGTCTGGTCATCGGACAGCTCGACGACGCGTTCCATATGAAACTGCGACCCCTCGAGGCGTGAGAGCTCGCGTACGGCGAGGAGCACGTTGGGCGTTGGGCGCGCCTCGACGTGGGACGTATGCTCGGGCGGGAGCTCGGGAAATGGCGAGCCGGATCGCACCACGAGAGCCGCCGCGACCGCGACGACGGCGTTGCACGAGAGCGCCACGACGACGAGCGTCGGTAGATTTTCGCGTGCGCTCATTGGCCGAGAGCATACCCGTTTACGAACGACGGAAGCCGCGCCTCTCTGCGATCGCGCTCAACTCGCTCGCCACGATGAATGCGCCGAAGAGCGGCGCGAGAAGCGAGAGCTCGCGGCGGCGATGACGCGCGAAGACGACACCGACGATCGCCGGGAGCGCGACCGGTGTGAACCCGCGCATGCGCGCCAAGCTCCGACCGAGGGCCGACGACGGCGGACGTAGCTCGCGTTGTCATCGATCGACGTCGCCACGAGGGCCCTGATCGCGGAGTCGGGGCGCGCCTTCGGACGCGGAGTCGGCACTGGCCAAGAGCCCGAGCCCCAATCCATGAAACGCGTTGCAGCTACGAGTGCCGGATAAAGCGGTGTCCAATCCGAAATGCGAGCAACGTCCGATCGGTCAACGTCACAACACCGTCTAGTTGTATTTTCGCCGTCTTGGCACTCCGAGTGAAACATGTTCTAGTCCGCCGTCATGGGGCAAGTTGCACAACCGTCGACGGGATTCGCGAATACCTACGAGAGCGAGCGGGTTGGCCCGCGGTGGCTCCGTCAAACCATCATTCCGGCCACGCTGATTTCAATATGCCCGCCGACGGCCATCGTCGTCTGGTACACGCACACGGCCCTCAAGGGCTCGGTGAGCGCGCTCGGCCAAATGGTGATGAACGACGGGTTCTTCACGACCCTCGCCAACATCTGGCGCCCTGTCTTCTTCGGCACGCCCACGGCCTGGGCCGCCATTGGCATCTTCGCCCTCGTCGAGCTTCTGCTGATGCGGATCCTCCCGGGAAAGCCGTTCCAGGGCCCGGTGACGGCGAACGGCAACGTGCCGCTCTACAAGGCGAACGGCGTCGCGGCGTTCCTCACGACCCTCGCGCTCTTCTTCGTCGCGTCGTACCCGCTCCACCTGTTCTCGCCGACGATCATCTACGACAACTTCGGCGGCATCCTCGGCGCGCTCAACGTCTTCAGCCTCGTCTTCTGCGGGCTGCTTTACGTCAAAGGGCGATTCGCCCCTTCGAGCAGCGACCACGGCCTAAGTGGCAATCCGATCTTCGATTACTACTGGGGCACGGAGCTCTATCCGCGCGTTCTTGGTTGGGACATCAAGATGTTCACCAACTGCAGATTCGGAATGATGGCGTGGCCGATCATTCTGCTCTCGTTCGCGGCGAAGCAGCACCAGCTTTACGGCATTAGCGACTCCATGATTGTCGCCGTCGCCCTGCAGCTCGTTTACATCGGCAAGTTTTACTGGTGGGAGACGGGCTACCTTCGCTCGCTCGACATCATGCACGACCGCGCCGGCTTCTACATTTGCTGGGGCTGCCTCGTGTGGGTTCCGTCGGTCTATACGTCGTCGACGCTCTACCTCGTTCTGCACCCCAACCACCTCGGCCTGCCGCTCGCAATTGCCATCTTCGCCCTCGGCTGCACGAGCATCTTCATCAACTACATGGCCGACGCGCAGCGCCAACGCGTGCGCGCGACCAACGGCAACACCACGGTATGGGGCAAGCCGCCGGTCACCCTCGTTGGCCACTACGTCACGGAGAAGGGCGAGAAGAAGGAGAGCATTCTCCTCGCGTCCGGTTGGTGGGGGATCGCCCGCCACTTCCACTACGTCCCCGAGATTCTCGGCGCGCTTTTCTGGACGCTGCCGGCTCTCTTCTCGGACGTGCTCCCGTACTTCTACGTGGTCTTCCTCACGGCGCTCCTTACCGATCGCGCTTTCCGCGACGACAACCGCTGCGCCATTAAATATGGCGCAGACTGGAAGACGTACTGCGAAAAGGTCCCGTTCAAGATCATCCCGGGGATCGTCTGAGAAGCGAGACCCGCGTCACCGCGTAGCGTTTCTCACGATGGCGTAAAACTGCTCGAGGCCGCTCTCCTTATCGAGGAGGAACGACGACACGCTGTCGGCGATCCCCGCGTAATCGGCGGCCGCGAGCGGGTCTTTCGAAGGGCGCTCGGGCGCTTCGCGATTCACATCGGCAATCGTATCGACGACGACCTCGAAAGGGGTCGTCGTTCGTTTGTTGGGAAGCAAGAGAGGCTCCACGGCCCCCTTCATCAAGCGCGTCATCACCTGGTTCGGGTCGATCTCGCGGCCACATTCGTCGGTGCCGCCGGCGCCCTTGGCGTTGCCGGTGAGCCTACCGAGGAGCGTGAGAAACGCGTCGACCCCCGTGCCGTCGGCCCTCCCGGCGCCGCGTGAAACAGGTTCTAGTGCCGTCGCCACGACGTTGAAGAGCGGCACGATGTTCGGCTCGTCTTGCACGACTTGCATCGCATCGGCCGACGTCGCGAGGAGGCTCACCCACGCGTCGCTCGCGCCGTTCTGATCGAGAAGGTATGTGAGGAGCCGCTCCGTCTCAACGCGCGCTCCCGTATCGCGCCGAAGCGCATCGAGCACGTCGACACCGTGGGCCACGAGGGGGCCATGAACGGTCTCGGTGAGGTCGGCGAGTAGGCCCGTTTGCGCCCACGCGCACGACGCGCTTGGCCACTCGGGGCAGCGCGCCCAGAGCTGCTGGCGAAGCGTCGTGGCGGCCACCTTCGCAATGCGCGGGAGGACCGGCGAGGTGAAGCGCGAGCCCGCCGCCGTCGTCGTGACGCCGACGAATTGATCGACCAGCTGCGAGCGCGCCCGCCTGAACGTCGGCAGGCGATCGCCGTCGCTCGGGTGCTCGTTGCGGTACGTGTCGAAGGCGCGATCGACCGACGCGAGCGCATCGGTCACCAGGTACATTGGCGTCACTTGCGGCACGACGGTGACGCCGTCGTTCCAAGTCGCCGTCGCCTTCCCAGCCCGCGTCGTGATGCCGCGGCGCTTCGCCTCCGACGGATCCACCGCCGCCTTCGCCGCGGTGGCGAGAACGCGAATGCCGTCCACCGTCGCCCCCGTGCAGGCCGACGACGTCGCGTTGCGCGTCGCGCACGGGAGATAGAACGTCGGCCCCTTCGCGCTGGCGCTCGCCGGCGGCGCGAGCACCACGAGAACGTCGCGCACCGCGGGCACGAGAGCCGACAGCGCCTTGGCCACCATCGGCTCGTAGTGGACCGCGCCGTCCTTCGTGCAGGCCTTGGCGTTGGGCGCGCCCGAGAGGCGGCAGTCGCTGTCGTCGCCGTTGGTGTCGGCCCAGTGGCGGTGGAGCGCGTCGAAGACGGCGAGCAGCAGGTCTTCGCGATGGGCATCGACGAAGGGCTTCACGATCGGCGCGAGCGCTTCGTAGAACCCGTTCTGCTCGAGGGCGAACACCGTGTGGGGATCGCGCTGATCGAGCCAATCGCCATCGGCGCAGTCGGAGAGGTAAATCTTCCCGCCGGGCGTGTAGTTCGGATCGGTCGGCGCAATCGGATCGTTGACGAGACGCTTCGGGCAGACGGCCGTCCCCGCGTGATCGGGATTGAGCGCATCGGCGAACGCCTTGGCGCGCGCCGGTTTCGGAGCGGTCCCCGCGCCGTTCGGAAAAAACAGATTTCGATTGAGCCACTGCGGGCGCGTGAGCAGATCGCGGCTCGTCGGCGGGGACCAGAAGCCCGTGCGCAGCGCCGGATCCGTCGTCCCCGGCGGTTGGTAGCCGGTGATTTCACCCGACTGCTCCAAGAGGTGCACGGTGGTTGCCGTAATGCTCGCGTCGACTTTGGCGACTCCGAAGTTTATCGTAATGCCGTCGCGAAGTTGCTTATCGCGCAATACGTACTTCGCCTGCCCGACAATCGACTGCAGGTAGAAGGCGCCCATATCGTCGATTTTGAAAACTTCGCATTCACCGAACGACGATTTGCCCCAAAAGGCCCGTACCAGGAGCGAATCGGGAATCGACACATCCGTCGGCCCGAGCACCGGCACGTCCATCCGCGCCAAAATCCGCGCGCCTGGCCGGTTGCAAACGGAGACGCCGTTGGTGTCGTGAATTAGCTGCAAAAATCGCTGAAACACGCTCCGATCAAAGCCGCGCGCGGGCTTGCTGTGATCGACCTGGCGTGCGAGCGGCCCGCCGAGGATCCCCGTCGACACGTTCATCGCCGGCCCGTTGATGTCGGCGCGGTTGTAGTCGAGCTCGTCGCGGTGATCGGCAAAGGTCGCGAGGGTCCCGGCGAAGGTCGCGGCCTTCGGGTCGGCGAGGCCGCGCAGAAGGCCGTCCATCAGCACGGGCGCCCCGTGCGCATCGGTCACGGCGGCGATCTTCGCCATCACGTCGATGAGCTCGTCCCATAGCGTCGACGTCGCCGGCAGCATCGCCGTCGGCGTCGCGTCCGAGACGGCTTTCACCGCGAGCCCTGCGGCCGCGGCGCGCGCGACCTCGTTCTCGTGGCCGTCGAGGAGGGTCGCGCCGACGGCGAGCGTGGCGTCGATGTTCGCGTCGGCCGCCATCGTGAGCGCGGCGTGGGCGAGGTCGAGAACGGGCGAATCTTGGGTGCGAAAGGCGTCGTAGCGCACGACGGACGTCACGCCCGCGGGCGTCGTGTACGTCTTCTGCGAGGCAGGCGATCCGTCCCGGCGACCGAGCGCCACGTTCGCGCCTGCGAGCGCATCCATCAGCGCCTCGTGGTGGGCATCGACATCGGGATTCACGAGGGGGGTGAGCTCGCGAAGGAGCGCCGCCGCGAAGGTCCGACCCGTGTCGATCGTGCTGTAAAGGGGCGCCCCCCCCGGCGCGTCGAGGGCGCGGTCGTAGGCGTCGCGGGGCGTTGCGTCGTCGACGATCGCGTCGGCCGCACGCAGCGTTGGAAATGGCGACGGGACCGTGAGGCCCGGCGCGATGGCGAACTGGCCAAAGGCGTCGGTGTCGGCGAGACCATCGCCGTCGCGATCGACGAAGGGGGACGGGAGCGCGCCCGCGCCGTTCACCGTGCGTGCGAGATCGGCCATGCCGCGAACGTCGCGACGAACGATGTACCGAGGCGTCCCAGTGCCAAATGCGGGGTCGGCGGCGGTCAGCAGCGTCATCGCCATTTCGGCCAGCGTGCGCTTGCGCGAAATGCGGTCGATGCCGAGCTGCGCGTCGCTCGTGAACGTGAGCCGATCGGGCGTTTTCGTAGCGGTGGAGGCTCGAAGCTCGTGGGCCGCGACGTCGGTCAACGCCGCCAAATCGGCATAGGCCGCACCGGGCGCCGGGACATGGGCTCCTTCTTCATTCTTCGAATAGGGGTCGATATCGTTGCCAATCACGGCGAGAGTCGCATTGGCGAGCTCGCGGATTCGCGCATAGGCGAGAGCCGGCCGCGCGACGCCGAGAGCCACGTCTTGCGGCCGATAGCCGGCGCGCGAGGCGAAGTGCGAGAGGGCGACTTGTGCCTCGGGCGACGCTTTTAGGGCATCCATGACGCGTCCGAGCGTGCGCGTCGCATCGGGCATCGTGCCGTCGTTGTAGGCCTCGGACATCTTTGCGAGGACGCGCGCGAGCTCGGTCGAAAGCTTCCGCGTGCCGTGGTCGCTGCACGCGGCGGCGGCGTTCGACACGTCATCGTGCACCGCGACGAGGTCGCCCTCGGGGATCATCGCGTCGAGGGCGGCAATGAGATCCGCACGATGACGGACGAGGGCTTCGATGCGCGCGCGGGCGTGGGCGCGCGTCGCGGCGCCACCGGCCGCGCCTTGGCCGGCCGACATCGTCGGGAGCGCCGCTTCGTTCACGGCCGTCGCGAAGACGCCGGCGGCGTTGCGATGGCAAACGTCGCGGTACGAGCCGCCGGTGAGATCTTCCGTGAGCGACTGCGCGCCGATGCGGTCGCACAGGACGCCGTAGGTCTCTTCGCCGATCGTCCCGCGCGCAGGACGCGCAGCGACGACGTCGCTGCTCGAACAGCCCGACGTCGTCGCGATCGTCGTACCCGCGGCAGCCGAAAGCGTGGCCAGCGCCACGAGCCCACGAACCCGATTGCCTACTCGCATCGAAGCACCCCTCACCGGTCGGTCTGTCAATTGACCGCGGTTCAGTTAGCCCACGACGCAGCGCGGCGCACAGAAAAATGACGCAGCGCGCCTGACGCGCGTGTCAGGAGACGGGGCGGGCCCGTCAATCCGGGCGCGCGACGCGCCAAATCTATGCCGCGGCAATCGATCTCGGTATGGAGACCCGTGCGCGCGTGCTGATCGCGCCGATGTTGGAGCGCGCGCGAAAAGAGCTCGCAATTGTCCGCGCGCTCCTCACATGACAGAGCGGCGACGCGTGAACGTCGGCACGATGGATCGCGTCTGCGCGCAATACTCTACATACGTGTGCCCCAATTGGCGCCGAAGCGAGCGCTCTTCGAAAAAGACGCCAATCCAAATGTAGATTGTGAATCCCGCGGCGAAGATCAAATGGCCGAGGGTCATGGTAGGCGTGACCCACAGGCCGACGACCATCCCGGTCATGATGGGGTGGCGATCGAACCGGTACATCCAGCGCACGCGAAACGGCGCGGGGGTGACAGGTCGACTGCGGAGGTTTTGGTAGACCTGCTGTAGGCCGAAGAGCTCGAAGTGGTTGATCGCAAAGCTTGCGGCGAGCAGATACGCCCAACCGGCCACGGCGATCGCTAGCAGCAACCACCGCAGCGCGGGCGCGTGCACCGACCAGAGGATCGCAGGCATCGGCTGCCAAAACGCGAGCAACGGCGCGAGCACGACGCCAGTCGCGAGAACGTAGGTCGCCCGCTCGGCAGCGGGCGGGATGATGCGCGTCCAGCGTGCCTTGAAGCTCGGACGCGCCATCACACTGTGTTGAAGCGCGAAGAGAACGAGCAGCACCAGATCGAGCGCGAGGGCCGGACCCACAGCAAGCTCTCCGAGCGGGCCACCGGTGAACGGGAGCGCGCCCACCATGATCAGAATGAGAGCGACGAGCGAGCCCACGCCCATTACGTAGGCCGCCACGCCGTAGGCGAAGACGGCGACGCGCCCGAGAGCCGAACCCGAAGTCTCTTGCACAGACATCGACATGGTCATCGCTTCTTTCCTTTTTTTCGGGGACGGGGCGTCTCGGGTGCGGCGCTGCGCGAGAGCACGCGAAGCTGCTCGGCGAAACGTGCGACAGCCTGGTTGATCCTCATCGGATCGCCGTGGGCGCGTGCGAGGACGATCGCCCCCTCGACCACGACCAAGAAGTGCTCGGCGATCTCCGCCGCGCTTGGCGACGTCCCCGGAAGCGACGCCACGAAAGGCTCGGCCAGCGGCTCGAGCGCCTTCGCGGTCTGCGAAAAGAGCCGCCCCACTTCGGCCTGGAGCACGGGGCTCGACCGCGCCATTTCGCTGGCCAACGATCCGATGAGGCAGCCGTTCTTCCAGAAGTCGTGGCCGTTGAGTGCAACCGCATCGAGAAGCGCGAGCAGGCAGCTCTCCGGCGGAACGCCACGCAGGTCGATGGCGAGGAGCCTCGCGAGGCTCGCGTCGTAGAAGGCGCCCAACGCGGCGATCGCCAGAGCCTCTTTACTTGGGAACTGGTGGTAGAACGAACCCTTGCTCACGCCCGCGTCGCGGCAAATGTCGTCGACGCCGCTCGCCGAGTAGCCCTTCGCCAACATCGAAACCTGCGCGGCCTCGACCAATTTCTCGCGAGCAGCCAGCACCATGCGGTCACCTTAAACCGACCAGTCTGTTCGCGCAAGCAAACCGGTCGGTTTAAGTTTTACGAAGCCCCTTCATCGCGTGCTCATCGCCGATCGGCGCCGACCCTTCGCGCTTTAGGGCATCGAGCGCAGCACCGTCGCGCGCGCTTCGGCGCGCTCCCACATGCGGAGGTACCCCTCGGCGGAGCGGAACAGCGGCTCGAGATCGGCGTCGGACGCAGCGTCGCGGCGCGCGTCGTCGAGAAGCTCGGGGAGCAGACCGATGTGGACGAGCCCCTCGCTGTTGAAATCGAGGACGCGATTTCCAATTTGCGGCTGCGTGAAGGTGACGTCGCCCGAATAGGAGGTGAAGGGGTATTTCACCGGATCGGTCTGGGGCGCCGAGCACCCCGCCTCGCTCCCAAAGCGTGGACCGGGCGCGCCGGCGAATCCGTTGAGATCGAAGCCGAGCCCCTCTGCGGGGTAGCCGCCTTTCGCGGTGATCGCGGCGACGCGGTTTCGCAGATCGTCCAGCATTGCGCCCTGCCGGTTCGGATCGCGGCAACGCCCGATGTTCGCCTTCGACACGCCACCAATCTCATAGATCTTCCCACCAAAGGTCGAGCCGTGCGTCGCGGCTGCGGGGTAGTGGCTTGCGTCGAGGAGCTCGAAAGCACGCTGGTAGGAGCGGCGCGGCAGGTGATCGATTTCGATGATCATCCCCCGCAGCATCATCTTGTGCAGGAGCGATTCGCCCAGCGGCGTGAGCCCCGCGTTCTGGCAGTAGTCGCCCGAAAGCGCCGGCTGCAAAATCTTTGGGATGTACGGCGTGAGCGTGAGGAGAGGCGCCGCAGGGAACGTGCTCATGTTCACGGGCGGCGTCGACATGTACTGCGCGCGCGGGGCGTTCAATCCGCCGAACGAGACGTCGCCGTGATCGAACACCGCGGGGACGTTGGGGCAGTCCTGCACGAAGTTCGACCACTGCCCGCTGTTCAAGAAGTTACCAAGCTCGATGAAGCCGCGGTTGCCGTCCCCCGCAGAGAAAGCGTTGTCGTATTTGTGCACCGGGAACATCGCCCGCACCCCGAGGGCGTAATACGCATCGAGCTGCTTTTCGACATAGGCCTCGTCACAAACGGGGGACCCCGCGCGCGGCACAGAGAGGCAGTTAAAGAGGTTCGACGTTTCGATCCCGAGAACGACGGCCATCTTGCCGGCGCGGATTACGCCGCGCGCCTCGGACGGAGTTTTTACAACGCGAAAGAATCCAAGTCCCGGCCCGCCGGACTGCGCGTCGATGTACCGCTCCATCGCATACGTCTCGGCGATGCTCCGATCGACCGCGACCATGTCGTTGCAGGCGTAGCGAACCTTTTGGTAATTCTGCCCTACCATCAGATTGCAAATGGCTTCGTTGGTCGTCGCATGTTGAACGACGAGGCGGAGCCCAGCGAGGTACGCGCGCTGGAGCCAAGCGTAGTATTGCGTCTGGTGCGTCGAGCTGTGAGGCGCGTTGGGCCAACCCGTGAAGTACGGATATCCGAACGTCTCGTGGTTGTCCTGCGGAAGCTGCCCCGCGAGCATCGCCGGAACGATGGTCGCGGCGTCGAAGCCGCCGTGGGAGTCGAAGCCGAATCCAAAAAAGTCTTTGCGCCCCATCACACCGTGAAACTGCGTGCAGTCGGAGAGCGCGTGCTGCACGCCGAGCCTGTGAAACGGCGCTCCGTGGAAGATCCCACCGCCGCCGAATCCAAAATTCGACATGATATGCGTGTGCGTCTCGACGATGCCGTAGAGAGATCCGTCGGCGAAGACCTGCGGCTTCACCTGCCCCGTCGCGTCGAGGGTGAGCTCGGGGTGCGGCGTACAGCCCGTGCGCGGATCGAGCGTGATTTGGGCCGCTGCGCTCTCTGCGGAGACCAGGCCGGTCGTCCCCAGATACGACTTCGTCTTCCAGTGGCGAAGGTGAAAGCGCGCCGCCGAGCCCGATGTCGGCCCTGTCGCAATCAGCTCCCACTCGGCCCCCGACACATAGGTGTCGTCGACATTTAGAATATCGGACTGGAGCGTGGTTTGTCTTAGGAGCGCGCCCCCTTCCGACACGAGATAGCCCTTCTCGGCGTCGTAAAAGAGATACGTGCCTAGATCCGAAGCCTTCAAAAAGAAGCGAGACGCGGTCGACGAATCGCCTGGCACGAACGAGAACGCGCCGGCATCGCTCGTTGCCGCGAGAACCCTTCCGGCGTCGCTGCTCACGGCGAAACAGCCGTTCGCATAGCCGTACACATCTGTGGGAGGCGTGCTTGCCGCGTCGGCGGACGCATCGGGCGGAGAGGGCGGGGCGACCGGCGTTCCAGGTGCCGGCAGCGCGACCCCCGCGTCGACGAGGGAGCCGCTCGGAAGCGGCGGCGGCGGCGCGCTCGCTTCGACGTTGTCTGCTCCACACCCGCAGAGAGCCACGAGACCAAACGGGAGCAGGCGAAGCAGATGCACGCGCGTCATTGTCAAACCTCCACAGAGCGGGGTACTCACGGCCTGCGTTCGCCCTTCGTATCGACGAAGGGCGGAATCGCGGCGAGCGTATCTAAACGGAGCAGGCGACCCGTGGCTCGCGTCTCGATGGGCTCGAGCGCTCTGAGACTTCAAGGAGTCGGCGCGGCGTGGGCCGTAAGGCGCCACGCGCCGCGTCGCAGCGCGACCGTTGCCCTTCAGGGCTATCGGCGGCGACCCGCGGATGAAGGCATACCAATTGGCTCTCTCACAGAAACGATCGATGCACGCCGAACAGCCTCGAAGCTACGAGCCCGGCCCGTCGGCGCGCTTTCGGCGGTGGTTTCGGAAGCTCGCGGCAAACCTCACAGTAATTACAGCCGACTCAGGGCGACCCTATGCTCCGCGTCGCGTCGTGGAGCTGGCGCGCTACGACGTCCCTACGCCGTTCGAGCTCGAAGCGCGCACGATGCGAACGGCGCGGGTGCTGCAGCTCACATCATGAGAAGAATGGCAATGCGTATA
>JANXMC010000403.1 GCA_025354825.1 Myxococcales bacterium | reverse complement strand
CGTCATTCGATAGAGCTGGTTGATCACGACCTGCGGGATCACGTCTTTCTTCAAGTCGATGACGAGGCGCATGCCGTCGCGATCCGACTCGTCGCGGACTTCGCTGATCCCTTCGAGCTTCTTTTCGCGAATCAGCTCGCCGATGCGCGCATGCACGCGCGCCTTGTTCACCTGGTACGGAATTTCCGTGACGATGATCGCCTCGCGCTCACCACGGCCGGGCGACTTTTCGATCTCCATCCGCGCGCGCATGATGATCGACCCGCGGCCGGTGCGCTGCGCCGACTCGATGCCGCCGCGCCCGTAAATAAGACCGGCGGTGGGAAAGTCGGGGCCCGGCACGAAGCGCATCAAGTCGTCGACGGTCGACTCGGGGTTTTGAATCAGGTGGATGGTCGCGTCGAGGACCTCGCCGAGGTTGTGCGGCGGGATGTTCGTCGCCATGCCCACCGCGATGCCGCCCGACCCGTTGATGAGCAGGTTCGGGACGCGTGCCGGAAGAACCGTGGGCTCGTCCTTCGAGTCGTCGAAGTTCGGCGAGAAGTCGACGCACTCTTTCTCGATGTCCGTCAGAAGCTCGACGGCGATGCGCGAGAGGCGCGCTTCGGTGTAGCGGTACGCGGCCGCCGGATCGCCGTCGATCGAGCCGAAGTTCCCTTGGCCGTCGATGAGCGGGTAGCGCAGCGAGAACGGCTGCGCGAGGCGGACCATCGCGTCGTAGACGCTCGCGTCGCCGTGGGGGTGGTAGTTGGCGAGCACGTCACCGACGACCTTGGCGCTCTTTTTGTGCGCGCTACCCGGCATGAGCTTTTGCTCGTAGGCCGAGTAGAGGATGCGGCGGTGGACGGGCTTCAAGCCGTCTCGGACGTCGGGGATTGCCCGTCCGATGATCACGCTCATGGCGTAATCGAGGTAGCTCGTCCGCATCTCGTCTTGGATCGAGACGGGGATTTTCTGATGGTGCGTGGAGCTCGGAACGTCAGCGGCCATGGGTTTGCGGACCCTAGCGAAAATTGGCGAAAATTGTGGGGAAATCGCCCCAATTCGGGCGCGAATTCACACGTGTTCTTCGCCGATTTTCGAGGCCGCTAGGACCGCTCACGCGCCGTGCGCGAAAAGGTCAACGCGGACTAGACGTCGAGCTCGTCGAGCGTCGCTTCGCGCGCGCGATCCATGATGAATCGGAAACGCGCTTGCGGGTCTTTGCCCATTAGCTCGTTCAAGATTCGATCGGTCTCGAGCTCGCTGTCGATGACCACGCGCAGCGCGCGGCGGCGCTTCGGATCGAGGGTCGTCGACTTCAACTCTTCGGCGGGCATTTCGCCCAAGCCCTTGAAGCGGCTGATCTCGGGCTTCACGTTCTTCGGGAGGCCGCCCAGGATCTTGTCGCGCTCTTTCTCGTCGACGGCCCAGTAGGTCTGCTTGCCGGCGTCGATGCGGAAGAGCGGCGGCGTCGCGAGGTAGACGTGGCCGCCGCGCAGAAGGCCCGGGAGCTGGCGGTAGAAGAACGTGAGGAGCAGCGTCGCGATGTGGTGGCCGTCGCTGTCGGCGTCCATCAGCAGGAAGATCTTGTGGTAGCGGAGCTTCGAGCCGTCGTAGTTCGCCCCGAAGCCACAACCGAGCGCCTGGATGATGTCCTGGAGCTCCTTGTTGTTCATCATCTTCGACGCCGACGCCTGCTCGGCGTTGAGCACCTTGCCGCGCAGCGGAAGAATCGCCTGCGTGCGGCGATCGCGTCCTTGCTTCGCAGAGCCGCCGGCGCTGTCGCCTTCGACGATGAACAGCTCGCTCGTGACCGGATCGGTCGACGAGCAGTCGGCGAGCTTGCCGGGCAAGTTGAGCCTGTGGCTCACGGCGCCTTTGCGGTTCACCGCCTGCGTTGCTTCGCGGCGTGCCTCGCGCGCGCGCGCCGCGAGGAGGCCGCGCATGACGATCTGCTCGCCGAGGGTGCCGTTGGCGATGAGCCACTGCTCGAAGGCCGGCCGCACCAGCCCTTCGACTTGCCCCGCGACCTCGGTGTTGTTCAACCGCTCCTTCGTCTGCCCTTGGAACTGAGGCTCGGCCACGTAGACCGAGAGGAGCGCGACGAGCCCTTCGCGAATGTCCTCGGCCGTGAGCGTGACGCCGCGGAGGGCTATCCCTTTCGTCTCGATGAACGATCGCACGGCCTTCACGATCGCCGTGCCGAAGCCGTTCACGTGGGTGCCGCCGTTGCTGGTCGGAATGCCGTTCACGTAGGAGCGCACGACCTCGTCGGTCGCTTCGGTCCACTGGAACGCGACCTCGAGGCGGAACGCGGGAACGGCGTCGGTGCCGGCGGTCTCACGCGCTGCGAAGAAGCTCTGCGAATTCGAAACGGCCTTCCCGCGCCGCGCGATGAGAATCGGGAGGTAGTCGGCGATCCCCTGCGGGTGGAGGAACGTCGCCTCTTCTTTGGTGGCCTTGTCGACGTAGTGAACCGTCAGCCCGCCGTGGAGGTACGCTTTCGCCTCGAGGCGCTCGCGAATCCGCTCGTCGTCGAAGCTCGCGGTCTTTCCGAAGATCTGCGCGTCGGGCCTGAAATGCAGCGACGTACCGCGCTTTCGAACCTTCGGCCCCTTCTTGAGGGCCGTCATCTTCACGCCTCGCGCGAAGCTCTGCGTGTACTCCTGCCCGTCGCGCCAGACGGTGACGTCGAGGCTCTCGGAGAGCGCGTTCACGACGCTCGAACCGACGCCATGGAGGCCGCCGGAGACCTTGTAGTTCCCGCTCGAGAACTTGCCGCCGGCGTGGAGCGTCCCGAGGATCACCTCGAGGGCGGGCTTCTTGAACTTGGGGTGGATGTCGACGGGGAAGCCGCGACCATCGTCCGTCACCGTCACGCCCTTGTGATCGGCGTCGAGGACGACGTCCACGCGCTTCGCGTAGCCGTTGATCGCCTCGTCGATCGAGTTGTCGACGATCTCCCAAAGGAGGTGGTGGTAGCCGTGGCTGTCCGTCCCGCCGATGTACATCGCGGGGCGCTTGCGAACGGGCTCGAGCCCCTCGAGGACCTCGATGTCCTTCGCCGTGTACGTAGACGACGCCATGTCAGTTCGTCTCCAGCGTGGGGATGGCGGGCGGCGGCGGGTTCACGCGGACGAAGCCGTCGCGCGTGGCGCCTTCGACGGGCTTTCCTTCGCCGCCGCGGTGCCCTTGGACGCTCTGGCGCGTGATGTCGATGACTTTCCCCTTGGGCGTTTCGGCCGCGACCGTATCGCGCGCCGAGAGCACGATGCCGGCGCCGACGACCTTGTGCTCGCCTTTGAGCTTGATGAGCATCGACCCCTTGCCGGCGCCGCCGAGGAGCGCAAGCTCGCTGACGGGGACGCTCAGAGCAAAGCCGTTGCTCGTCACGGCGAGCACGCTGTCCGAGCCTCCGACGACGCCGACCATGACGACCTCGTCGCCGTCGTTCAGCTTGCAGTAGCGGCGACCGACGCGCGTCGACACGTCGCGATGGGCCGAGAGCGAGAAGCGGAACGAGAGTCCGCTTCGCGTGACGGCCACGGCGTACGGCGGCTGCGGATCGCCCGATTCGGCCGCGGGCGGCACGTCGAGAACGCGCGGATCGAACGAAAGCATCGCGACGATCTTCTCGCCGTCGGCCAGCTTGAAGAACTTTTGAATCGGATCGCCGTACCCCGTGGTGCTGGGCACGTCGTGAATCAGCATCACGTAGCAGCCACCGACGTTGGACAAGAACGCGACGGATGCGCGCGTCGAGCCGGCGATGGCCGCGAGGACCACGTCGCCTTCGCGCGTGCGCGTCGTCGATAGGTCTTTGATCTCGCGAACGCGCTTGATCCAACCCTGGCTGGAAAGGACCACGTTCGCGTCTTCTGCGACGATGAAGTCTTCCGCCGCGTACTCGGGCTCGTCGGCCGCGCCCACGACCTTCGTGCGCCGCTTGTCGCCGTAGGCCGTCTTGATCTCGAGCAGCTCGGTCTTGATGAGACCCCAGCGCTTCGCCTCGCTCTTCAAGAACCCTTCGAGGGTGCGTGCCTCTTTGCGCTTCGCATCGAGCTCGTTCTGAATCGCCAGGATTTCGAGCTTCGCCAAGCGATAAAGGCGAAGCTCGAGGATCGCTTCGGTCTGCTCTTCGGTGAAGCCGAAGCGCCCCATCAGCTTGATCGCCGCGTCGGCCTTTCCGTCGCTCTTGCGGATGATTCGGATGACTTCGTCGAGGGCGTCGAAGACCTTCGCGAACCCTTCGAGAATGTGAATCCGCTTCTGGAGCTGACCGAGATCGAAGCCGATGCGGCGTTCGACCGTGAGCATGCGGAAGTCCAAGAAGTACCGAATCATCGCGCCGAGCGAGAGGCGCTGCGGCCCGGCGGGGACGGTCTCTTCGAAGTTGCGCGACGCCTGCATCTTCGCGTCGGCGTCGGGCTTCTGCGGGGGCTGCTCCGACGGAACGAGGCAGGTGAGGTTTACGCTGAACGTCGACTGCATCGGCGTGTTCTTGAACACGTAGGCCATGACGAGCTGCGGGTCGGTCCCCTTTTTGATCTCGAGGACGATGCGAACTTCGGTGGTCGACTCGTCGCGCACGTCGAGCAGCGGCGAAAGCTTTTTGCCGATGATGATCTCGGCGATCTTCTCGACCAGCGCGCCACGAATCACGCCGTAGGGGAGCGACGTGATGACGATGACTTGCGTGCCGTTCTTGAGATCCTCGGTTTTGTACTCGCCGCGCATGCGCAGCGAGCCCGAGCCCGATTCGTAGACGCTGTGAAGCTCGTCTTTCGAGGCGAAGAGCTGCGCGCCCGTTGGAAAATCGGGCCCCTTCACGAACTTCATCAGCGCCTTCGTGGGAAGGAGCTCCTTGCCCGCGTCGATCTGCGCGACGCACGCGTCGATGACCTCGCCGGGGTTGTGCGGCGGGATGCACGTCGCCATGCCGACGGCGATGCCTTGTGCGCCGTTGACGAGCAGGTGAGGGAAGCGCGCCGGGAGAACGACGGGCTCGATCTTCGTGCCGTCGTAGCTCGGTCGCCACGCGACCGTGCGGCGTTCGAGCTCGGACAAAAGCTCGAGGGCGATGGGGCGAAGCTTGGCCTCGGTGTAGCGGTACGCGGCGGCGCCATCACCGTCGGGGGAGCCGAAATTGCCCTGTCCATCGACGAGCGGCGCGCGCATGATCCACGGCTGCGCCATGCGCACCATGGCCTCGTAAATCGAAGAGTCGCCATGGGGGTGGTAGTTGCCCATGACGTCGCCGACGATCTTCGCGCTCTTGCGGTAACGCGCATCGGGCGTGAGGCTCAAGTCGCGGCGCATCGTCAAAAGAATGCGGCGCTGCACGGGCTTCAAGCCGTCGCGCACGTCAGGGAGCGCCCGCGAGGTGATGACGGAGAGCGCGTAATTCAGATAGCGAACACGTGCCTCGTCGCTGAGCGGCGTTTCCGGGCTCGGGGGCGGCGGCGGAGGGGCCGTAGGCGGGGGAGGCCCGTCGCCGGGAGGCCCACGCCTCTTCGATCCCGCGCGAGGCGAGGCGTCTTCGTGGTCGACGGGCGGCGTTTTCGTGGGTGTACGGCTCACGTGGATCCAGGCGTTTACCGACTATGGCCGCCACGGTCAACGATTGCGGTCGCGCGGCCCAGGGCGTTCGAGCACGCCTACGAGCCCCCCGCGACGCGCACGCGGAGGCGCGCGAGCTGTCCAATTTTCTGCGGCGCGCCGCCTCGACCGTGACGCTGGAGGCTGTGGCGCCTCCAGTTCAACGTCACGCTGACCGCCGCCCGCCACGGACCTTAAGGATGCCCATCCGATCGCGGCGAGCAGGCGTTGGGACTCTGTTTCTACGTACGCCTCGATCGGCGGCGTTCGTTCTCGGAGCGCTGCGGGCGCTCGCAGCCGGACTACGTGTTTCCCATAGGTCCCCTCGGCGGGGACGCCCGCCGCGCGGCGCGTCCTCGTCGACGGCACCGCGGCGAACGTGCGGCTCCCCAGCGTGGCGACCGACGGGCTTCACCTCGCGTGGCTCGAGACGGCGCCGGCCAACGACACGGGCGCGCGCATCGCAAAGGGCTATCGCACGCTCATGGATCCGCTCGGCGAGCTGGGGAGCGCGCAGCCTGGTCTCATCGTGTTTCCCCTCGGGGGTGGCCCGAAGTTGCGGACGTCGGCCGTGGTCACGCCTACACGCCTCGAGACGTTCCTCGAAGGTGTCGCGGTTGGCGATGAGCTCTGGGCCCGCTACGAGCTATCGACCGACGGCGAAAAAACAGGAGGGCTCGCGCGCATCGCGCTGCAAGCCCTCACCGTCGAGTGAGAGGCCGGTCGCCGCTCGCGCTCGGTCGCGAACGCCGTCACGCGCTCAGAAGAAGTTACCGATCGTGAACTCGAAGACGTAGGGCTCTTCGTAGTCGAGCTTCATGAGGGGGAAGCCCCATTCGAAGCGGAGCGGGCCGAGCGGCGAGAACCAGCGGATACCGAAGCCCGTGCTCGTGCGGAGCGTCACGATGCTCTTCGACGTGAAGCAGGGGCTCACGACCGGGTCGAACTTGCCAGGCGTCGTCTTGCAGAACTGGTCTTCGGTGTTCCACGCGTTGCCGGCATCGAAGAAGGCGACGCCGCGGATACCGACCTTGTCGATGATCGGGAACTCGAACTCGAGGTTCGTATACGCCTGGAGATTGCCGCCGATGTTCGCGCCTTGGGGAATCGGCTGCGAGTTCGCATCGAGAAGCGTATTGAGCGGGAGGCGCGCGCCAATGGTTCGCAGGCGGTAGCCGCGAATGTCGAGAATGCCGCCGAGGAAGAAGCGCGTGAAGATCGGCACGCCCGACGCGGTGGGGCTCGTGATGAGGCCGAACTCGTTGTTCATCTTGAGGACGAAGCCCGAGCCCGGCGCGCCGGAGCCGCCGCCGAGGTTGTAGTAGAAGCGCGCCGTCACGCGGTGGCGGAGGAACTCGATCTGGCTGCCGAGAAGTGAGCTCGCGAACTCGGTCGACGCCTGGAGGAAGACGCCGGACGTGGGGAAGAGGCGGTTGTCGCGCGTGTCGTACGTGATGCCGGGGCGGAGCGAGAACGTCCGGCCCGAGTTGAAGAGGTTTGCGAGGGGCAGCCGTTGGTAGGTGCTCGAGACGCTGCTCGAACCGCCGAAGAACGTGTTCGTCGACGCGGTGTCGATGCGGTCGTGTTGCATCGTCGCCGTGAGCGAGAGGCGCAACCACGGCTGCACGAGGGCGTAACCGAAGGTGAGCGACCCGCCGAGCGACCGGCGCGAAAAGTCGGTGAAGACGTAGAGCTGATCGAACAGCTCGGTGCTCATCGACCAGTCCGTATCGAGGAAGTACGGCTCGAAAAAGCGAATCGTCACGAGCTGCCGCAAGCCGGAAATCTGCGCCTGCAACGCGAGCGACTGCCCGTTGCCGAAGAGATTCGCCTGCTGAATTTGCGCCGTCGCGATGAAGTTTTCGATCGAGCTGAAACCCGCGCCGACCTGGAACGTGCCCGTGGGCCGTTCGGCAATTTCGAAGTTGATGACGATGCGATCGGGCGTGGACCCCTGCTCGGTGCTCACGTCGACGCGCTCGAAGTAGCCGAGGGCCGTGATGCGCTTCTTCGAGTCCTCGAGGCCGGTCTCCGAGAAGAGCTGGCCTTCGGAGACCTCCATCTCGCGGCGCATGACCTTGTCACGCGTCTTCGTGTTCCCTTTGATCTCGATCCGTTCGATGCGCACGGGCGGGCCGCGGCGAATCGGAATCACGATGTCGACCTCGTTGTGCACGGGGTCGAGCTCGGTCTCGGGCTCGGCCTCGACGTTGGCGAAGCCAGCATCGCGGTAGAGCGTACGGATCGTCTGGAGATCCTTCACGAGGTCGGCGCGGTTGAACCAGTCGCCCGACTTCGCCTTGATCAGCTGGCGAAGCTGGCGGCGGCCGCCGAGGGGCTCAATCTCTTTGCCGTCGTTGTCGCGCTCGTAAACGCGCATCTGACGAATCTTGAAACGCGGGCCTTCGTGGATCGTCAGGACGATCTCGATCCCCTCGCGGTCCGGCGTGAGCATCACGCGCGGCGTGCCGATCTGCACGCTCATGTACCCCTTGTCGTAATAGAGGGCGTTCAACATGAGCACGTCGCGCTCGAACATGTCCTGGCGGTACGGGCCGCCGGAGCCGAACGACATGATCGACGTCTGACCGGTCTGCATCGCCTCGCGGAGATCCGCGTCGGGGACCGTGTCGTTTCCGATGAACGAGACGCGCCGCACCGAGACCTGCGCGTGCTCGACGATCTTGAACTTTACGACGACCTCGTTGTCGCGCTGCGGCTCGATCGTGAAGTCGACGTCGGCCAGGAAGTACCCCTTCTCGCCGTAGCCATCTTTGATCTTCTGCACGCTGCGGCGCACCGCCGGCACGCTCAAGATCGTGTTGGCCTTGATCTCGACGGCCTCGTTGAGCTTCTCGAGCTCGATCTCTTCGTTGCCTTCGTATTCGATCGCCTTGATGTTCGGCCGCTCGCGCACGAGGAAACGGAGGGTGAGCCCCGCGTCGGCGCGCGTGAGATCGACCTCGACGTCGTCGAAGAAGCCCGAGTCCCAGAGGGCGCGGACGTCGTTCGTGAGGTTATCGACCTTGAAGAGGTGGCCGATTTTCTCGCGAAGGTAGGTGAGGACGTCGTCGCGCGAGACGCGGCGGTTGCCGGTGACCTCGATCTTCGCGATCGGCGTCCCCTCTGCGCGCTCGGCTTCGGACTGCGGCAGACGAATCTGCGGGCCCGCGGGCTGAGCCTCGGCGGCGGCGGCACCTGCGGCGACGGAGGCTGCCGGATCGAGCGCACCCGCGTGGCCCGTGCTGCCGGCGGCCGGCGTCGGCGCGACGGGCGCGACC
>JANXMC010000345.1 GCA_025354825.1 Myxococcales bacterium | reverse complement strand
GCGGCTCTTCCTGCATTTCGAGCTGGGCGCGCGCGATGAGGGCCTGAACGTCGTCCTTCTTGTAATCGGTCTCGAGCTTGCGAAGCGCCTCCTGCCGGCCTTCTGCCGTGTCGGCGCCCTTCAACAGTGCGCCGAGATCTTGCGAGCGTTTGATGTACCTCGCGACCCACGTCCCCACGCCGGCAACGGCGATGGTGACCACGCCGACCACGTAGAACGGGACGCGCGTCTCGAAGGCCGAGTGGAGCGCGATGGCGACGACCCAAAGAAGCGCGACGACGGCGCCGACGCGGATCAAGATCTTCTTGATGTCGAACGCGGGCTTCTCGGGAACGCTCGAATCGCGGGCCGGCGAGACGGCGGCGCGAAGCTCCTCCTGCGCGGTTAGCGCGGAGCGCTTCTTTTTCTCCTTCGCCGACAGCGTGTTGGAGAGTCGAGACGGGCGCGCGGAGGGGGGCTTCGTATCGTCTGTCACGGCGGCGCGGTGTACCTCGCCCCCTGCGGGTGCGCAATCGGCGGCGCAGACCCGGCGGGCCGTATCTCCGGAAAGCGCGCGCCGCTCTCGTTCCCGGCGGCGTCCGCGCGTCGGCGGTTACCGAGGGGGAGGAGGAGGAATCAGCGAGCCGACCGGCTCTCCGGCGAGCTCTGGGTCGCTCTTCTGAACGACCTGGCGGAAGTGAATGAAAATACTCTGGGCGAGGGACATGCACGGCACCGCCAGAAGCGCGCCGATCGTATGGAAAAAGTGCTCGCCGACGAGCAGCGAAAAGACGACGAGCACCGGGTGGAGCTTCGCCGAGTCGCCCATGATCTTCGGATTGAGCACGTTCGCTTCGAGCTGGTGAACCAGGACGATCCAACCGAGAACGAAGCACGCCGTGCCGAACGACTGCGTGAGGCCGAGAATCACGGCCGGGACCGAGCTCAAGATCGACCCGAAGATGGGAATGAGCGAAAGCACCGTCGCGACGAGGGCGAGCACGGGCCAGTATTTGAGGCCGACGATCGCGAAGCCCACGGCGCTGAGGGCGCCGTTGACGAGGCAGATGACGAGCTGACCGCGGACGACGCCGGAGAGGCCGCGGTCCATCCTCACGAGCAGGCCGCCGAGGGAGGCGCGACTCGACGGGCGGACGAGCGACGCGAAAAAATCGACGATCTTCTCGCGCGTCAGCATGATGTACGCGGCAAGCATCAGCGTGATGAAGAACATGAAGATAAACCGGCTGACGCTCGCAATGACGTCGCGCCCAATCCGAACGAGCTCCATCGCGTTGTGCTGCGCGTAAGCGAACGTCTTGCCGAGAGCTTCCGAGATCATCCGGTTCGGATCGAAGCTCTCGTCTTTGCGCTCGCGCACCGGCTCGAGAACGAAGCCGCGCTTCGTCTGCGTCACCGCGATGCCGCTGCCCACGTCGATGGTGATGCTCCCGTCGGGCTGCGGGCGGGCGACCAGCGCCGACTCGTGACGTGCAGATTCCTGCGGCTCGGGCTCGGGCGCGGGCGGTGCGAGACCCAAGGCGCGGATTTTCTCCTGCACCGTGGGCACCCACGTGTCGCGCACCTCGTTCGCCATCGAGGGGATCTCGCGGCGCAGATTGCCTAGCTCGTGGGCCACGCGCGGCGCGGCCGCCCAGATGAACGCGCCTAACGAGCCGAGCACGACGGCGTAGACGATGAGAATGGCGCCGGCGCGGTTCACGCGCTTTCGCTCGACCCACGCGACCAGCGGCGTGAGCACGTAGGCGATCACGACAGCCAGCACGAACGGCAGCATCACCTCGTGGGCGACGACGACGACGCCCAGAACGATTGCCGCGCTCACGCTGAGAAAGACCGGCCTTTGCCAAGCGCGGCTTCGCGACGGTGGCATCGACGTGCTCGGCCCGAGCAGCTCGCGCATCGACGGCGGCGCCGGCATCTCGCGGATGGATGCGGGAGCGGGCGGAAACGGCGGGGTCGTGGGCGGAGGCTTCGAGTCGGTCATGCTGTTGGTACGCGGCTACGGCGCGTCCGCGTGGCTGCCTGGGAGGTCGGCGAAGTACGGGTAGAGGCGACGCCAAGAGTCGTCGAGGTATTCCGGCATCACGCGCACGTCGGCGATGACGGGCATGAAGTTCGAGTCGCCCGACCAGCGCGGAACGATGTGCGCGTGAAGGTGCTCGGCGATCCCCGCGCCGGCGACTTTGCCGAGGTTCATTCCGATGTTGAGCCCCTCGGCGTTGGTCGCGGCCTTGAGGCGCTCGGCGCTCTGGCGAACGAGGAGCATCGTCGACGTGTACTCGGCCTCGGTGAGGTCCGAGAGGTTCGACAGGTGGCGGCGCGGAATCACGAGCAAGTGCGACGCCGCGAAGGGGTAGCGGTTCAAACAGACGAAGGCGTGCTCTTGAACGACGAGCACCAGGTCTTCGCGATGATGGGAAGGCCCGCGATCGTCCGATTGAATCGCGCAGAAGACGCAACCGTCGGGCTTTTTGCCCGTGATGTAGTCCATACGCCACGGCGCCCAGATGGGTGGGTTCGACATCGACGCGAGACGCTAGCCGAAAAGCGCGCGTCACAAAAGAGCAGCGGCGCGAAGCCAAGGGCCCCGCGCCGCGCTCCGAGCAGGCTCACCAGATAGGCTGGCGAGCGCTGCTCACGTTGTCACGTTCTCACGTTCTCACGTCGAGAACGTCTGACCCTCACTCGCTGTCCGTCGTCGTCTCGGGCGTCGCGTCGGGCGTCGCGTCAGGCGTCGCTTCGGGCGTCGCTTCGGCAGCTCCCGCGGCTCCTGCAGCCTTCGCCGCAGCGGCTTCCTTCTCGAGGGCGAGCTTCTGGCCAAGCTTCTGCTTGATGAGCTCACCGATGGTGCTGCCACCGGCCTTCTCACCCGACGCAGAGGCCTTCTTCGAAGACGCCTTGGCCGAACCGGGCGCGCCCGGCTTGTCGACGCCCTTGGGCATCACCGAGATCGAGATCGGAGCGGCCGACGTGCTCTCACCGACGCGCATCGACAGCGTGAGGCGCCGATCCTGCGTGTCGATGTTTGCGATCTCGGCGTCGAATGCGTCGCCGATCTTCGTCGCCTTGACGGTGCCGTCCTCGTTCTTGCCCTCGACGAGCTCGTTCGACGGGATGAGACCTTCGACGCCCTCGCGGACGCGAACGAACACACCGTAGTCGACCGTCGAGATGACCTTGACGGGGACAACGCGACCGGGCGGGAACTCGCTGAAGATGCTCGGCCACGGATCGTCGAACAGCTGCTTGACACCGAGGGAGACCTTCTTCTCGTCGTGGTTGATCGAGAGGATGATCGCTTCGACGTCATCACCCTTGTGATAAATGTCGCTCGGGTTGTTGACCTTGGCGGTCCAAGAGATGTCGCTCTTGTGGACCATGCCGTCGACACCCTCTTCGATGCCGATGAAGACACCGTAGTCGGTGAGCGAACGGACCTTGCCCGCGATCTTGTCGCCGGGGTGGTACTTCTCGGTGAAGAGCGTCCAGGGATCGGGCTCGAGCTGCTTGAGTCCGAGAGAGATGCGCTTCGACTTCGCGTCGACTTCGAGCACCTGGCAGTCGAGCTCTTGGCCGACTTCGAGGAGCTTCGAGGGGTGCTTGACCTTCTTG
>JANXMC010000337.1 GCA_025354825.1 Myxococcales bacterium | reverse complement strand
CTTCGCCACTTTTCCATTTCCATCCCGCGGAGTTAATGCTCCATCGTAGGGACTGAATGCTCTACCGAGGGGACTTCGCGCCGTGGGGCATGAGGAGCGACCCCGGCGAGGGCGAGGTCCATCGCCCCCAAATCCTGACTTCCGAGAAATGGAAGTTCTTGGAAGTCAGGATTCGAGGGGGCACGCCCCCCGACGCGTCGACGAAGGGCCGCGTGGTAGCCGAGTGGTTATGCCCCGTACGCGCGCTCGCCGCCTGGCTCGCCGCGTCCGCCATCACCGAGGGGCCGCTTTTTCGAAGCATCGATCGCCACGGCAACGTGAGTGCGGCGGCGCTTAGCGATCGTAGCGTCGCCCTCATCGTCCAGCGCACGGCGACCGTCGCCGGCCTCGACGCCTCGACCCTCGGCGGGCACTCCCTACGCGCGGGGTTTTGCACCACCGCGGCGAAGAAGGGGAAAAGCCTCGAGGCCATCATGCGGCAGCCTCTTCAGGGCCACCTGATCGCAAAGGGCATCGAGCTCGCCTTCCACGCGCCGCCCGACGCCGTCGTGAGCGTGGTGTCCGTCCTCCAGAAATACGTCGCGCCGCGCGTCACGGTCGCGGCGACGCCGGCCGCTTTGTACCTCCCGTCGAACACGAAGCCGCCCGCCGCGCCGGGCGGTGAGGTGAACACGGGGTCGCCCGCCGCGGAGGTCGCCTGCGCGTTCGCGAGGAGAAACGCGAAGCGCGCGGGGCCGTCCGTCGTGAAGGTGAACGCCGTCGGGAGGGCGCCGGGCGCTGCCCCGTTCGGGGCGTAGGTCGCGTACTTGGTAAACGCCATATCGGGCGTCTGCACGGTCATGTCGGCGGCGAGCGGGAACGGTTCGGCGATGACCGTATCGTAGGCTTTCAGCGCCAGAGGGTCGCGCGCGACGTCCGTCTGGAGGACCGAGCTTGGATGGACGATCCGCACGCGGTACTGACCCGCGACGGCGGTCAAATCGAACATACCGTCCGCCGCCGTCGTCATCCGATTGACGAAGAAATGATGTTGGCCGGTCTCGAAGCGATCGAGGTTCACGAGGTACCCCTTGGCCGGGCCCGCGCTCGCCGTGACGACGCCGCGAACGTGAAAGGTCGCGGGCGTCGTCGGTGTCGACGGTACGACCAGCACGGAGCAAGGGTTCGGAGCTTTGGCGGTGAAGCTCGGCGACGCCGCAGGACAGGGCACCGTGCTCGGCGCGTTGGGGTCGACGGCGAGCGTCGACGCGACGGCGGGCATTAACGCATCGTCGTCGCCCACCGCGCGTAGCAAGTAGAGATAGCTCCCCGCGCGGAGCTGCGCCGTCCCTCGGAACGTCCCCGTGCCGTCGTTCGTGAGCGTGACCAACGGGGCCTTCACGTCCCAGTCGTCCGCCTGGCCGAACCCCCCCACGACGGTGACGGACGTCACGCCACGCCACCGTGGCGCATACGTGAAGGTTACGGCTTGCGTCTGCGCGGCGCCGTCGCCGGGCACGGACGTCTCGCTCGGTCCGGCGTCCGCGCTGGCGGAGCCATCGGCGATGGGAGTGTCGCCCGCGTCCGAGGCGACGCCACCGTTCACGACGGCCGCGTCGGTGCCGCCAGAGCATGCTCCGAGCGCGAAGAGCGACGCGAGCGCGGGGACCACGACCAAGACCACGGAGACAGAGGTGCCTTTACGCATACGCATAGGCGACGCCTTCGCAAAGGGCGCGCCGCGCGGCGTGCGTTCTTCGGCTGCGCGATCACCGCGTGACGTGCCCGCGATCCAGAACTCGCTGCGCAGGTCCGACGCCGCGAGGTGCACGTAGCTACGTCCACCCCCCCGCGCGGCCGGGTCGTCTCGATTCGCGCGAACCCGCGCGAATCGCGGGCGTTCGTGCGCGCGTGGGGCGTCTACCCGCGTTGGCGCGAGGTGTGCTCCTTCGCTCGCCGAACGCACCTAAGGAGTCGAGATGTCGATCAAGTCGCACTACTTACTCTCTGCCGTGGCGGCGGGCGCAGTCGTGAGCGCCGTCGCCTGCTCGTCGTCCGAGAAGGCGGGCCCCCTCGGCGCCAGCGCGGACGGTGGCGCGCCCTCCGACGGCGACGCGGGAACCGCGGGCGACACGCCCATCCTTCCGTTTCAAGCGGACCCGCCGTCCGTCTACGTTGCCAAGGTCAAGAACGTCCTCGTCGGCCTTCCGCCGACGGGCGACGAGATCGCCGCGGTCACGGCCGACCCCACGAGGCTCGGAGAGCTCGTCGATGGATGGATGAAGCTGCCTGAATACGAGGCGAAGCTCAGGGTCTTCTTCGAGCTCGCCTTCCAGCAGGTGCAAGTCACGCCCGCCGACTTCGCCGATCAGACGCCGGGAGCCTTTGCGAGGTTCGCGAACGCCACCACGCGGCCGGCGCTCCAGCAGAACCTCGCCGAGAGCATTGCGCGCACCGCCACCGCGATCGCCGCGAAGGGTGACCCCTTCGAGCAAATGATCACGACGCGCAAGCTCATGATGACCCCCGCGTTGATGCAGTTCTACAGCTTCCTCGACAACCTCCAACGAGGTGACCTCGGCAAGACGAAGGACGCCTTCGCCAAAGAGCTCGCCGGGAAGACGATCGTCATCGACGCCACGGGGCCCATTCCCCTCGCCCAATCGATCGACCCTACGAGCCCCAAGTTCATGCATTGGTACAACCCCGATGCGGCCGCCGCGCTCGCGCGAACGAGCCCGGGGTGCGTTGGGAGAGCCCTCGAGTACCGCGCGAATGCCGATGATCTCCAGCAGATCCTCTACGGGACGATCCCGCTCCTCAACGGGCCCAACGGCCTGTGCGGCACGGTGAGCGGGTCGGCTGCCGCGCCTCAAATGCTCCCCAGCGATTTTACGACGTGGAAGATGGTGACGATCCGCAGGCCGGCGGCGGGGGAGAAGCCCACACCCTTCTACGATCTCGCGACGCTCCGCACGACCACCGAGCTCGTGCTCAACGTGCCGAGGGTCGGCTTCTTCACGACGCCGTCGTTCTTTGCAAATTGGCAAACCAACGACAGCAACCAGATGCGCGGGACGATGAACCAAGCGCTGATCGTCGCGACGGGGACATTCGTCGACGGTACGGATCCGACGCTCCCCGCGACGACGCCGGGGCTCGACGCTGCGCACGCGGGCCCGGGCACGGTCTGCTTCTCCTGCCACGCGACCCTCGATCCGCTCCGGTCTGCGCTCTCCTCGACGTACTCGTGGAGCTACAACCTTCAAGACGATCCGGCGATCGCCGCGCAAAAAGGGCTCTTCAGCTACCGCGGCGTCACGCAGAACGTGTCGTCGGTCTACGATCTCGCGACCCAGCTTGCGACCCACCCGCTCTTCGCCGAAGGGTGGGCCCAGAAGCTTTGCTACTACGTGAACTCCGCGGCGTGTGTCGCCGACGACCCCGAGTTCCGTCGCGTGGTGAAGGCGTTCGACGACGCGGGGCACTCCTGGAACACCCTCGTCCGTGAGCTCGTCACGTCGCCCCTCACGACGAACAGCGCCCCTACCAAGTCGTCGTCCGTACGGGGTGAGGTCATCGGCGTCGCGCGCCGCGATCACCTGTGCGCTGCCTTGAACAAGCGTCTCGGTCTCACAGATATTTGTGATCTCGACGCCTTCGTCGCCAAACCCGTGAAGAAGGGGGCGATCGACATTTCCGTCGTCGCCTCGAGCCTCCCGTCGGACGGGTACGGCCGCGGCGCCTCGATTCCCGTTCTCCCCAACAACCCGACGCTCTTCTACCGGGCGGCCCTCGAGAACATGTGTGAGGGGATCGCAGCCCAGGTCATCGACGTCGCCGCCCCCGCGCCCGGTGTGAAGGCCTGGTCGGGCGCGCAGCCGGACGCGGCCATCGCAGAGCTCGTGGGCCTCGTCATGGCGCTCACGCCCGGGGATCCGCGAACGCCCGCCGTTACGGCCGTCTTGCGGGAGCACTTCGACGCGGCGATCGCCGCGGGAGCGAGCCCCTCGGACGCCCTCAAGTCGACGTTTACCGCCGCGTGCATGTCGCCGACCGCCGCCAGCATCGGCATGTGATTGCGAAGGAGTGAGAGAAACCATGTTTAGCCGTCGTGAAGCACTGCTCTCTACGCTCTTCGGGGGCGGCCTCCTGGGCCTCCGCACCCTTGCGACGGGGCTGCCCGCAGCCCTTTTGCTCAATCCACGAAAAGCGCTGGCGCAAGTTCCGCCCGCGTCGTGCGGCGCCGCGGACAAGGCCCAGTACGTCGTCTTCGCGACGTCGGCGTCGGGCGACCCCATCAACGCCAACGTCCCCGGGACGTACGAAGACCCGGGCATCGCCCACAGCGGTGCCGACGCGATGAAGCCTTCCGCGCTTTCGATCGCCGGCAAGAGCTACACGGCCGCAGCGGCGTGGAAGGCGCTGCCGCAGGGCGTCCTCGACAGGACGACCTTCTGGCATCTCATGACGAACACGCCGGTACACCCAAAGGAGACCGACGTGCTCACCCTCATGAACGCCGTCGCGCGCGGTGAGATGTTCCCGTCGCTCCTCGCCAAGCGCCTGGCCCCCTGCCTCGGCACGGTGCAGGCGCAGCCGATTAGCGTCGGCGCGGCGGGCCCGACCGAGGGGCTCCGCTTCGACGGGGCGGCGCTCCCGACGCTGCCGCCGCTCTCTCTGAAGGCCACGCTGCTCAACCCCGCCGGCCCCTTGTCGACGCTCTTGCCGCTCCGCGACCAGACGATGAACAAGCTCTATGACATCTACAAAAACGGCGCGAGCCCCGCGCAGAAGGCGTACGTCGACTCGCTCGTCACGTCCCAGGCCCAGGTTCGGGCCATTCATCAAGACCTTCTCGATGCCCTCTCGTCGATCAAGAGCAACGACGTGACCGGTCAAATCACGGCAGCCGTTGCCCTCATTCGCATGAAGGTCACGCCGGTCGTCGGGATTCACATTCCCTTTGGAGGCGACAATCACAACGACGCCGATCTCGCGCGCGAGACGAGTGAGACCGTGGACGGCGTGGCGGCGATCGCCTCGCTGATGGCGCAGCTCGGATCGGCCGGCCTCAGCGATCAGGTGACGTTCATGTCCCTCAACGTCTTCGGGCGGACGCTGCGATCGGCGGGCTACGTCGGCCGGAGCCACAACCCAAACCACCAAGTCTCGCTCACCATCGGCAAACCGTTCGGGGGTGGCGTCATCGGCGGCCTCACCCCCGTCGGCTCGGACTTCGGCGCGACGGCGATCGACGCCGCAACCGGAAAGATGTCGATGACCGGCGACATCAAGGCCGTCGATACGCTCGCCTCCTTCGGAAAGACGGCGCTCAAGGCGTTCGGCGTGGCGGACGCACAAGTCGCGACCGACGTTCCCACCGGAAAGGTCATCGCCGGAGCGATCGCCTGACCGACGAAGACGGCTCGTCTCGGTGAGACGGACGAGCCACAGCCTGCATGAAACAAAAATGTCTAGAGAGTCATCCCATGGCCCATGAATTTCTGCGCGCCGCCTTCCTCGCGTTGGCGATTGCGACCGCAGCCGCGGGGTGTAGCAGTCCCGCCCAGGACGCGGCGTCGACGGCGACCGACGCGGACGGCGGCGGCTCCGCGTGCGACGTGAGCCCGACGTTTTCGAGCATCCGCAGCCGCGTGCTCGCAAGCGCGAGCTGCGCGGTCGCCGGCTGCCACGCGACGCCGGGCCAAGCGGGGCTCTCCTTCGACGTCTCGCCGGACGTCGTCTACCAAAGCCTCGTGGGCACTCCATCCCACACGAGCGCGCTCAAGCGCGTCGTGCCGAGCGCGCCCGACGAGAGCTTTCTCTTTCTCAAGGTGTCCGAGGACACGCCCCCCACCGGAACGCGAATGCCTTCGGGGGCAAAGCCGCTCTCCGCCTGCGAGACGGGCGCGATTCGAGCTTGGATCGCGGCGGGCGCCTCCAAAGACTAGGCGTCGCGGACGAGCCATCACAACGTCCGCGGAGCTCACGTTAGGGCAGCCGTCATCGCCGGCGGCGGCGTCGCGTTCCCATCGACGACGAGGGCGCGTCCAAGAACTCCGCGCGGTTCACCGCGGCGAGATCGCGTCGGGCGGTGAAGGGGAAGTCGACCGTGTCACCGTTCGTGTCGACGGCGCGGTGAAGGTAGCGATCTTCACCGCGGACTTTGATGTAGGTCTCGTCCATTTGCCACCGTCCACCGACCGGGGCTTTCTTCTTCGGCCATCACGGACAGGGCGACGTGGGCGTGACGCACATCGCGCCCGCAGCCACGCAGTATTGCCCCGTCGCGCACGTGCACGGGTGCTCCTGCGCGCCGCACGTCGACGGCGCGGGCGTCCCTTCGGTGGGGCAAGGCGCGGTCGGCGCAATGCACATCATGCCCATCCCTAGGCAATACCCGCCCGTCGCGCACGCGCATGCGTGCTCCGACGCGCCGCACGTGGGCGAGACCACAGGACCCGGCGTGGGCGAGACCACAGGGCCCGGACACGGCGACTGCGGCGCGATGCACATCGCGCCGGCCATGAGGCAGTACGAGCCGGTCGCGCACGCGCACGTGTGCTCCGACGGGGCGCATTCGACGGGGGCATCCGCGGCGGCGTCGCGCGTCGCGAGGTTGTCGGCTGCACGTCCGAGCGAGAGGTCCGCGGAGCCGCACGCCGCGAGCGGGACGAAGACGGCGGTCACGACGAAGCCCGCGAGGGTCGAACGGAGTCCGGAAACGAGGTTGGTGCGCATGGTGGAAGCTCTCTTAGTGGGGAAGGTGGAGGGGCGCGGTCCAGAAGCCGAGCGCCCCGTGACGGGTCTCTCTTCGCTATTGGCCGAGCGGCGCGTTACCGGTGCGCAAATGCGACGCGTCGCCGCACGTCCTCGAGATCCGCGGCAGGAGCAGCGAGCGCGGGTAGGCGACGACGAAGTCCGCGCGCGCGGCGTCGGCCGCGTCACTTTTGGCGCTGCACAGCGCGAGCACCCGTCCACCCGCGATCTCTTCGCGGAGCTTCCCCCCGGGGTGGCGTCGGTCGTAGGCGTCGGCCAAGGCGAGCGCCCCCACGGCGTCGCCGTGGCGAAGGGCCCCGTCGAGGTCGCGGACGTAGGCGAGCTCGGAGGCGAGCGCATCGGGCGGCCCGAGGTCCAACGGCCGCGCGACAACGCGCGGCGCGTCGGTGCGGTCCGCCGGCTGGTCGTGCTGCAAAGGGAGCGGTTCGGCTGCGCGAGGGGCGCGCGGCGCCGCCGGAATCTCGGGCGAAGGCTCGCGGGGCGAGGCCTCCGCGGGAGCGGTGGCCACGCGCGGGCGGGCGCTCGGCTCGCCCCCCGAGCTCGTCGTGGACCCGCGCGTGGGGAGGCGCGCTGCCGCCAGCACGCCCACCGCGAGCGCGATGGGGACGGCGAGCTTCAGCGCCAAGAGCGCCAGGGACGACCCCTTGGCGCCGACCGAGCTGACCGACATCCCGACGTGCGCGGAGCCCCCGGTCAGGCGGTTGAAGAGCGACGACTTGCCCGAGTTGGGCCTGCCGATCAGCGCCACCACCGGCGGGCGCGCGCCCTCGTTCGCCATCAGCCGCTGCCAGCCGCGCCCGCCGCGCCCACCAAAACCACCATGACCAGCGCCGCCAGCGGGCGCCCGAGCGCGAACGAGGTCTCGCCGACCCGGACATGCAGCGGCCCGCCGAACAGCGCCCGCCGCAGGACGCGCA
>JANXMC010000333.1 GCA_025354825.1 Myxococcales bacterium | reverse complement strand
CCGGGCAATCGAGCCAACTCGGCATCGAGCAAGCGCTGCAGACCACTCGCTGCGCGAGGCGACGTTTCCTGGGCCGCCAGCGGTGTCCGTTGTCGGCGCCGCCACCGCCGCCGGTGGCCCCCTTGCGGAAGCACGTGCCGGTGCCGCATTCGGCGTCGGCCGTGCAGGTCACGCCGAAGCCGAGACGCATCCCGACGGCCGCGCCGGCGGACGCGACAGGCGCTGCCGGCGCTGCCGGGGTCGCCGCGGCGACCGCCGCTGCGGAGACGCGAGCTGCCTCGGACGGCGCTTTGCGATTGGCAACTTCGTCGCGCGAACAGGCGAGGAGCGAGACGGTCGTGGCGGCGCTGACCGCGACGACCGTCGAGAGGAATCTCGAATTCATGAGAGCCGATTACGCACGTCCCATGCCTGCTCGTCGTCAGTCGATCGGATAGATGCGCAGCGCGTTGACCGCACCGGCGTCGGCCGGGTCGTGCTCGGCGACGAAGAGGCGCTTGTTCACGCCGTCGTACGCCACGCCATGAAGCACCTTGAGCCCCGTAACGAGAGACTTCACGGAGCCATCGCGAGCAATTTGGTAGATCGTTCCGCCCTTGCTCCCGGCGAAGAGCGAGCCATCGGGGCCCTGGCTGAGAAGATCGGGCTGATCGAGCGTGGCGACGACGTCGACCCGTTTCACCGCGGCGTCGCTCACCGTGGCGGCGTCGCTGCTCGCGTCGGCCGGCGCAGCGTCTGCGCTCGCGTCGTCGCTGGCGTCGCTTGCCGCGTCGACCACTCCGGCATCGCTGACAGGCTTGTAGACGCCGCCGTTGAGCCCCGTCGTGAGGAGTAGGCTTTTCGTTTGATCGGTAATGAACAGCTTGCCGTCGTTGAGAATGACCCCAACGGGTTTCGTGAGCCCCGTCACGAAGGGTGTTTCGACACCGGTGAGCGTGAGCGTGGCGACGGCCCCCACCTGCGGCCCCGCGTCATCCTTTGTAAAGTACGAGTCGACGACACCGCCATCGAGAAGGAGTCCGACACCGAGACGGCGGCGCGCCGGATCCAGATTGGGGATCAGCCCCGTACCACCGTCTGGCCTCACGATGACAACGGCCCCCTCCGTCCCGAAGCCGAAGCGCGTGACGAGGAGCGTGCCGTCGAGCATGTGGACGACCTGGCCGAGGCCGCCGGTGCCCTTTCCGCCCGATGCCGTGGGGAGCTCGGCGGCCGTGGAAAAGCCGTCTTTATCGGTCCATTTCGAGATTCGGTCGTTGGCTTCGTCGGCGATGTACAGCGCGGGGCTCGTGCCGTAAGACCAGTAGAGCCCGTTCGCGTCGCCCGCGAACGCAATGACTTTCGGGCCACGTTCGACGGCGTTGGCGGCATCTGCGCCGGCATCGCTCTTCGCGCTGTCGGGCGCATTGGTGCTGCTATCGGCGACGGACGCATCGGCACCCGTGGGCGGGGGCGTCGTCGTCGACGCATCGGGCTTCACGCCCGGCTGAATCGTCGTTCCCGAATCCGAATCACTGCACGCGACGGCCAGTGCAACTCCCCACGAAAGGACGAACAGCGCGGATAGCGGGCGAGCATAACGAAGGCGCATACCGAGATTGCTATCTCGATATATCGGACATCGGCATCGACATTCCTGCGACCACTTGTGACATTGAAAAGACATTGGGCATTTGCCGACGAAATTCGATATTTCGCATTTTGCGTCAACGGTGTGGCACGGCGTGCGCATTGCGTGCGCGGAGGCGGCGTGCGGCGCCTTAGGATGGATGGCGCGCGCCCCGGGGCCGAGGCGAGAGCGATCCGGCGCGAATGTGTGCGTGCCATAAAACGGTTACAAATTCACAACGACGTGTCACTCACCGTCCGAGGCAAACGGGCGTCACAATGCCAAGTTCGCGCATGGCTCGACTTGGGGTCGCGAAACGCGAAACGCGAAACGCGAAACGCGAACGGAGATGTTTCAATGACGACTCGCACCAAACGATTCCTTCTCGGAGGGCTTTCCTTGTTGGGGATTGCCCTTTCGCTCGCGAGCGCACCCGCCCAGGCGCAGACGGCCGCCGTCACGTGCAGCTCGCTTCAAACGCAGAACCCGGTGTTCCTTCTGCTCGGCGCCACTCAAGAGCCGCTCATCAAGACGCTCGGGAAGAGAATTCGCGAGGGGACGACGCCGACGACGATCATTTACCGGACGGCCGGCTCGTGCACGAACGTCGCCGAAATCGTGAAGGCAGCGCCGAAAATCACGCAAAACGCGAGCTACATCCCTTCGGTCGCCCAAGACCCCACGTGGGACCCGTCGAAGCCCGCGCCTCAGTGCACGATGGATATCGCGGGGGGCGCCGATCTCGACGTCGCGAACTCGAACGTCTTCCTCGACGCGTGCACGACGGCGCCGCTGCCGGCGGGTCTCGCCGCCTTCAACGGGCCGATTCAGGCGTATACGTTCGTCGCCCCGAAAGGGAGCTCGCAAACCGCGATTACCGCGGCAGAGGGGTATTTCACCTTCGGGTTCAATGGCAATGGCCAGTCCCAGCCTTGGACCGACAAGAACTTCATTTTCATTCTCCCCACGACCCGAAGCACGATGCTCTCTCTGATGCTCGCCGTGGGAATCAACCCGGCGACCAAGGGGAAAGGGACGCTCCTCCAAGACCCGAACGAAGTATTGAATGCCGTCGCCCAATCGGCGACGCCCGAGAAGACGATCGGCATCGTCGGTGCCGAGCTTTACGACGTTCAGCGCGACAAGCTGAAGGCCCTGGCGTTCAAAGCGTACAAGCAGCGGTATGCCTACTACGCCGACTCGACGTCGACGTCGTTCGACAAGTTCAACCTCCGCAATGGGCTTTATTTCCCGTGGTCCCCCACGGTGTACGTCACCAAAGTCGATGCCCAGGGCGTCCCCGTCAATCCGCGGGTGAAGTACCTCCTCGATCTGCTGATGGGCAACGACGTGACACCGGCGGCCGGGTTCGATCCGCAGGAAGACGTGATCAAAGCCGGCGTCGTTCCGATCTGCGCGATGAAGGTCACGCGCAGCGTCGAAGCGGGGAATCTCTCGCTCTACGACGCGCCCGAGCCTTGCCACTGCTACTACGAAACGAAGGTCGGCGCGGCGAGCGCGGCCGCGTGCACGGCCTGCACGAACGACTCGACGTGCGGCGCCGGCAAGTGCCGACACGGCTTCTGTGAGGCACGGTGAAAGGCGCCCCGATGACGAAATCCAACGCGACTCCCGCAGCCAACGCCCTCAATGCCTCTACCGAAAAGCCCGTTATGGCAAATACGAAGTCTCGCATTCGCGCCGTCGCCGTCTTCGGGGGCGCGCTCATTGCGGCGTCCGCGCTCGCAGCCCTCGCCGCGGGTTGCGACGACAGCACGACCCCGCGCGAGACCGTCCCCGTTGCACCCGTGGCCGACTCGGGCGCGCGCGATACGGGCTCGACGACGATCCCCGGCACCGATGGCGGTACCGGCACGGACGCCGGGCCGCTAGACTGCTTCCCCGACCCGAAGACTCACGAAGAGATCATCAATCGCTGCTCCAACTCGGAGAAGATCGATAAGAACCCCACGCTGCCGCTTCTTTACGCCGATGGTGGCCTCCCGCCGCTCCCGAACTGAGAGGCCGACGTCGCTTGTGATACGCGGCGCCGTCTTCGTCACGGCCGCCGCGCTCGGCATTTTGACGACGCCGGGCGACGCCTTCGCTCAAGCGCCGGGCGACGTGACGGCGGCGCCGCCCGCACCGAGTCGCGAGCAAGCTCCCACGCCGGCCGTCGCCCCGCCGACGCAGCCCACGGAGGATGCGAGCGCGATGGGGGCGATGGAGGCGCGACTACGCCGTCTCGAAAGCGAGCTCGAAGCCGTGAAGCGCGCGCAGGCCGAAACGGCGCCGGCGCCGCCACCGTCGCCCTCGCCGGCGCCCGCGGCGAGCGTGACCCCGGGGGTGGCGGGTATCACGATGACCCTATCGGGCCTTTTGCAAACCGATTTGGTGCTCGTCCGGCAGTCGTCCCAAGAGGAGATAAGCCCGGCGACCGGGGACGCGCTCAACGAGAAACGCTTCGTCTTGCGCCGTGCGCGGCTGGCCATGCACGCCGAGAAAGCGTTTTTATCGGCCACCTTCATGCTCGACGGCAACACAGTGAAGGCGCCCGCATTTCGCGTCATCGAAGGGTGGCTCGGAGCGACGTGGACGAATCCCAACTTCGCGACCGAGACAGGCCACGCCGAGCGCAAGACCGTCCCTTATCTTATGGCGACTGTCGGGCTAATGCGGATTCCGTTCGGGACCGAGGTCATCGAGCCCGATCGCGAACGGTCGTTCCTCGAGCGATCGACCGCAGCCCGGGCGATGTTCGGCAACGCCTTCGATTTGGGCGCGCGCCTCCACGGCGGCTACCGGTTTCTTCGGTATTCCGTGGCGGCCATGAACGGCGCGCCGTTGGGCGAATCGCAATTTCAGGGGCGCGACCCGAACGAGAACCGCGACCTGCTCGCGCGCGTCGGAGTCGATACCGACGTGGCGCCGCGCGTGCGGTTCCAAGCCGGTGTTTCGGGCGTCACGGGCAAAGGGTTCCACGCGGGCTCGTTGCCCACGAAAGACGTGCTCACCTGGCGCGACGACAACGAAAATGGAATCGTCGAGACAACGGAACTTCACGTCACGACCGGCGCCCCGGCAACGCCGTCGTCGAGCTTTCGACGCTTTCTCGTAGGCGCCGATGCGCGGGTCATCGTGGGCATTCCGCATGTGGGCGACTCAACGCTCTCCGCCGAGATATATCGAGGAAAGAACATGGATCGCGCCCTCGTCGTCTCCGACCCCGTCGCCCTGGGCCGCGACCAACGGCAAACGGGCGTGGGAGTCTCGGTCACGCAGGGGATTACCCCTTATGCCCTCGTCGGCGCGCGCTACGATCGCTACAACCCCGACGCCGACGCGACCGACGCGCGCGGCGCGAAGCTCGTGCCTCTCGACCGCACGTTCTCGACGCTCACGTTCGCGGTCGCAGCGCTCTATGCGCCGGGCCGCCTGATTGCCCAATACGACATTCTTCGAAATGCGCTCGGCCGCGCGACCGACGGCTCGGCGGCGACCCTGAAGGACGACACGTTCACGCTTCGTGCGGAGCTCGCGTTTTGATGCCTCGCGTTTCGCGCGTCGGCACGGCGACCGCCCTCGCGGTCGTGCTCTCCGCGAGCTGCGGCGACGGAACGAACGCCGACTCCGGGAACGACGCCGCATTGCAGGTCGCCGGTGCGACCTTTTTTCGCGGCGCGCCGAGCGGCGACGCCTCGGGGCTGGCCGTCGCGAGCCTCGACCTGGGCACCGACTCGGCGGTCGCAGGCGCCAGGGGGAAGCCGGTGCGCGGCGCCCTCGCGGTCACCGCCAGCGCCGTCGCCCTTGGAATCACGGGAGACGTTGGCTACTGGGTCGTTCGCGCACGCGAGCCGCAGATCGATGCGCCCGATCTCCCGAGCTTCAGCACGACCCTCGCGTTCGCCAAAGGGCTCGCGCCGGGCGACTACGAGCTCGTCGCCCACGCCGTTGCGCCTGGCGGTGCCTTTGGCCCGGCGACGTCGCACACGGTTCGCGTCGCCCAGCGCGGCGCCGCCGCGGGGCGCCTCGTCGTCACGCTGTCGTGGGCCAACGAGGCCGATCTCGATTTGCGTGTCGTCGATCCGAGCGGCGTCGAAATCTCGAAAGGGAACATCAACTCCTATTCGCCCCCCGCGCCCGGAGACGAGGTCGACCCCCACGGCCCCGAGAATGGCGGCATTCTCGATACCGACTCGAATGCCAAGTGCGTCATCGACGCGCTCGATACCGAAAACGTCATTTGGCAAAATACTCCCCCGTCGGGGCATTACCTCGTGCGCGTCGACACGTTCTCGATGTGCAGCGCCAACGTCGCGCCCTGGCGCGTCGTCGTCACCTTCGACGGCAACACCCTCGCGCAGTCGGCGGGCGAGAGCATCGAGTGGGACACGCGCTCGCCCCACGACACGGGTGCCGGCTTGTTGGCCGCGGAGTTCGACGTGCCGTGATGCGGCGGCGAAGGGTCGCCTATGTCCTCGCGAGCGTGCTCCTCGTGAGCGCGCCCGAAGCCGCACGAGCAGAGAACCCCGCCGGTTCAGGCACGGATCCGGCGCCGTCGCGAGTCGTGACGCCCCCGACCCTCGTCACGCTGTCCCCCGCGCTCTACCCCGAGGGGCGTGACGACGCGTCGGTCGCAGCGGACGTTCTGCTCACCCTCGAGATCGACCAAAACGGCGCCGTCACCAAGGTGCAGGTTGCACGATCAGGCGGAGACGACTTCGACGAAGCGGCCCTTCGCGCCGCCCGCGGCCTCGTTTTCTCGCCCGCGATGGTCGACGGCAAAAAGGCAGCCGTGAAGATATCGTATCTTTACCAATTTAAGCCGCTCACCAAAGAAGCGACGCCCGAAGTTGCCAATCCACCGCCCGTGACCGCCGACGCGGGCGCCCCCTCGCCCGAAGCGCATGTGCCAACGACGGTCTCCACCGCCGACGTCGAAGAGGTACGCGTTCGAGCGCCTCGAGCCCCGCGCGAAGCGGTGGGGACGGTCGTGAGCATCGACGAAGGGCGTCGCGTTCCCGGCACCCAGGGCGACGCGCTGAAGGTCGTCGAAAACCTTCCGGGCGTCGCACGGCCCGCCTTCGGAACGGGGCAGCTCGTCGTCTGGGGCTCGGCACCGCGCGACACGCGCATTTACGTCGACGGCGTCGAAATTCCAGCGCTTTACCACGGGAGCGGCCTTCGCTCGACGCTCAACGCCGACCTGGTTCGGTCCCTCGAATTCCTCCCCGGTGCCTTCGGCGCGGACTACGGACGTGGCCTCGGCGGCGTCGTTCGTCTCGAAACGAAAGCGCTCCCCGAGACCGGAGCTCACGGGTACGCCGCGGCCGATCTCCTCGACGCCTCGGGGATGGTGGGCGCGTCCCTCGGCCACGGCGTGCGCGTCGCCGTGGCGGGCCGACAGAGCTACGTCGACCGCATTCTTCAAGGAGCGGTCGCTCCCGATGTCGGCGACTTTTTCAGTATTCCGCGGTATCGCGATTACCAGGCGAAAGCGACCTTCGATCTCGGCCGCGACGGCGAGCTCGCCGCCGTCTTTCTCGGATCCGACGACAGTCTCACCCGCGCTCTCCCCGCGAGCGACCCTTCGAGCACGCGGCGTGAATCGACCCATACGGCATTTCATCGTGGCTATTTGCGGTATACGAACCTTCGCGACGACGGGAGCGTCGTCTCCATCACGCCGTTCGTCGGCTACGACACGACGCGCACATCCCTCGCGTTCGGCACGACGCCGGCGAATCTCGAGGTCGGCACGGCGCGTTACGGCGTGCGTGCGAGCCACCGCATTCGCGTCTTCGAAGCGCTCACGGTCGCCTACGGCATCGACGCGCTCGGCTCGATCTCGCGCGTTCGCCGCGCGGGGTCGCTCAATCGGCCCGCCCGCGAAGGAGACATTTCGGTCTTCGGCCAACCCCCGGGCGACGACGTGAATACCGACGACTTCTCCGCACACATTCTCGAGATTGCCCCCTACGTGAGCGCCGACCTCCGCCTCGGCCCTCTGACGATTACGCCTGGCGTTCGCGCCAATGCCCTTTTGACGGAGACGACACGGAGCACGCCGCCGCAGCGTGACCTGCCGCCCGTTGGCTCTTCGCAGCTCGCAGGTGCTCTCGAGCCGCGCATAGCGGCGCGCGTCGACCTCGCGAAACCGCTGAGCGTGACGGCGAGCGCCGGCTATTACCACCAGGCGCCCGCGCCGGAAGACTTGAGCGCCGTCTTCGGGACTCCCGATTTGACGTACGAGCGCTCGCGCCATTTGACCCTAGGCGCAACCTTTCGAATGACGCCCACGACGACGGCCGAAGTGACGGGCTTCGCCAAGAGCTTCGACGACCTGGTCGCGCGCACGCGTCTCCCCACGCCGCGCCTCGCCCGCGCGCTCATTCAAGACGGCGAAGGGCGGAGCATGGGCGTGCAGCTCCTCATGCGCCAAAGCCTCTGGCGAGGCTTTTTTGGCTGGATTTCGTACGCCGCGAGCCGAAGCCAGCGTCGGTATTACGGCGACCCTTCGTTCAGGCCCCTCGATTACGACCAGCCCCATGTGCTGTCCGTCGTCGCGAGCCAAGATGTCGGCACCTTCACCATCGGCGCACGCCTCCGCGTGGCGAGCGGCATGCCGCGCACCCCCGTGCTGTCGTCTTATGACGACCCGCGAGGTGATCGCTACGTGCCGATCTTCGGCATTCAAAGCTCGGAGCGCCTGCCGACGTTTTTTCAGCTCGATCTGCGTGCCGAAAAGGCATTTCAGCTGGGCGCGGCGAGGCTCTCCATTTACGTCGACGTTCAAAACGTGACGGCGCGCAAAAATGCCGAAGAGTATTTGTACAGTTACGATTACAGATCACGCGGCGTGGTGACCGGCCTGCCAACGCTTGCCGTCGCAGGGGCTCGGGTCGAGCTCTAATGGCAAATACGCGGTTCATCGTGATGGACGTCGCGCTCCCCCTCGCGCTTTCCCTCGCGCTCGCGTCGTGCCGTCCCGACCTCGGCGATGCACCGACGCTCGTCGTAGGAGCGCGCGTCCTCGCGGTCGTCGTCGAGCCGCCCGAGGCCGCCCCAGGCGCCAACGTCACCCTCCGCGCTGTGGTCGCCGACGGCGACGGTCCGGTCGACGCGCACGGCGCACAGTGGGCCTTTTGTGCTGCGCCGAAGCCGCTCACGGAGAACGGCACGGTAAGCGTCGACTGCGCGAGCGGCGCCGCGGTTCGCCCCATCGACGCCGTCGCCGAGAGCGTCGATGCGACGCTGCCCACCGACGGCTGCGCGCTGTTTGGCCCCGACGCGCCACCCGGCGGCTTTCGCCCCCGCGACGCCGACGGCACGGGAGGGTTCTACCAACCCGTTCGCGTCGACGTCGGCGGCGTCCTCGCCATTCCTCTCGTGCGTATTCGATGCAATTTGGCCAATGCGTCGGTGGATATCGCGCGCGCGTTCACTGCCAAATATGTCGCGAATCGCAACCCCCATCTCGCACCCCTCGACGCGCGGGTCGACGGCGTGTCCGTCCCCCTCGACGCGCTCCCCGCGGGGCGGGTGGTGACCTTCACGACGTCATGGCCCAGCGAAGACGCCGAGAGCTACCTCGCCTTCGACACGGCATCGCGCAGCTTGATCACGCGGCGCGAAGCGATGCGCGTCTCGTGGTTCTCGACCCTCGGAACCTTCGCCGCCGACAAGACCGGGCGCGCCGAAGACGACGCCACAACGTCGACCGAGAACCTTTGGAGCGCACCCGACGCTGCGGCACGTGGACACGTCTGGGTGGTTCTCCGTGACGCGCGGGGCGGAATTGTGACGGAGGTTTACGAAGTCCGTCTCGTCCGCTAATCGGCCTCAATCTAGGCATTCCACGCGACGGCCGCCCCGTCGCAACTCACCAAGAGCTTTCCGTGGCGTCACATTGGCGTCACGTGGATGACGGAGATTCGCCTCGCGTCCTCCACCGAACTTGCCCGTGAAGAACCCCATGAAGACCAACCACCGACGTTCCTTCGGCGCCGTATCCTCTCTGCTCGCTCTCGCAGCGGTCGCCGCAGCGCCCCGCGCGGCGCACGCGCAGGCCGCCCCCGAGGTCGCGCCGCCGCCCGCGGCCCCGGTTAATGAGGGGCCGCAGCTCACGGCGCCTCCGACGCTCGCGCCGGCTGCGCCGGTCGCTCCCGTCGCCCCCGCTCCCGAGCCGCCGGCACCGCCCGCACCGCCCGGACCGTACGCCCCCACGCTCACGCTGAACGATCCCACGGCCCCGCGCGCGCGCCTCGACTACTCCGACGGCAGCTTCTATTTCCGAAGCGCGGACGACAACGTGATCCTCACGCCGGGCGCCCGCGTGCATATCGATACCTACGGCTTCGCCGGCAAAGGCGTCGAAGCGTACCGTCGCGCAAACGGCACCGGCCTCGCGACGAACATGTTCTTCCGCCGTTTCATTCTCGAAATGGGCGGCTCGATTCGCGGCAAATGGTTCTTCTGGATCGGCGGTAACTTCGCCCCGTCGACGCTCGACGCGAACGCCGCGACCACGAGCTCGGCGAACGTCTACGACGGCTTCGTCGGCTACGAAGCGACGCCGCACCTGCGCTTTTTCGCAGGGCAGTACAACGCGCCGGTCACGATGGAAAACGTGACGAGCTCGCGCTGGCTCGACTTCATGGAGCGCTCGCTGAGCGTTCGCACGATGGCCACGCCGTACAACAAAGACATCGGCTTTCTCGGCTGGGGCGAGACCGAAAAGGGCCACGTCGAATACCAGCTTGGCGTTCTCGGTGGCGATGGCATGAACCGCCCGAGCGTCGACAACCGCGTCGACGCCGAAGGGCGCGTCATCGTTCGGCCGCTCGCGAGCCAGTCCGACGCAACGTCGAAGTTCCACTTTGGCGGCAGCTTCCGCTACGGCAGCCGCGACCCGAACCACGTCTTCTACGACGCGCCGACGATGTCGACGCCTGGCGGGTACGCCTACTGGTCGCCGAGCTACAAGAGCGGCACGCAAGAGATCCACATTATCCCTTCGCGCAGCCAGTTCGCCCTCGCAGGCGAGGTCTATGTGCCGTTCGAGCGCTTCGATATTCGCGGCGAGGTCGTCTACCTCGACGAAGGTCGGCGCGAGGTCGACGCGGTCGATCGCGGCACCACGCTCCGCTCGGGCAGCTTGAGCGGCGTCGGCGGTTACGCGCAGGTTTCGTATTGGCCTGTCGGTACGCCCCGCATCGGCGGCAATCCGGCTGGCCTTTATTACAAAGTTCGCCAGCCAAAGGATCGCGGCGCCGAAGCGCCGTTCGGCCTTCAGCTCCTCCTCCGCGCCGAAGCGATTCGCCTAAATTACCGCGCCAACGACCACAAAGGCGACACGGCGGGCGACCTCTCGGGGAAGACGCAGAACATCGACGTCAACGCGTTTCAGGCGGCGGTCAACTACTGGGCAACGAAGCACGTTCGCCTCACGGCCGAATATTCGCTTTACCAGTTCCCCGGCACGCCGGCGGTGAGCGGTGGACCCGCGCCGTCGAACGAAGCGGGCGCCCCCGGCGCACGCAGCAAGGCGAACGACGTAACCGCGAGCGCGCTCCACGAGCTGTCGTTCCGCTTCGGGTTGATGCTCTGAAAGACGCTCGGAGAGCGCTTCGAGAGCCTTTGGTAGCCTCGGGGGAATGACGGCGAAACCGGACGTGCTGGTCCTCACGGCGCTCACCCCCGAGAGCGTCGTGAAGCGTCTTTCGGAGAAGGTCACTCTCCACCGCACGTATGGCGATTCGGCGGAGGCGCGCGCGGCGCTTCTGCTGAACGTCGGCAGCTCGATTCGCGCCATCGTGACGGGCGGCGTCGCGGGCGCGCCTGCCGACCTTCTCGCGAAGCTGCCCCACGTCGAGCTCATCGCGGTCAACGGCGTGGGCGTCGACGCCGTCGCTCTCGACGTCGCGCGCGACCGCGGCATCGTGGTGACGACGACGCCGGGTGTGCTCACGGACGACGTGGCCGATCTCGCGCTGCTGCTCGCGATGAGCGTCGCGCGTCGCCTCCCCGCGCTCGATCGGTATGCGCGCGACGGCTCGTGGCCGAAGCGGCGGCCCATGCCCATGGGGTCGAGCCTTGCCGGCAAGGTCGCCGGCATTTACGGCTATGGGCAAATCGGGCGCGCCGTCGCATCGCGCCTCGCGGCGTGCGGAATGCTCCTTTGCTACTACCAACCACGCCCGGTCGCGAATGCCGACGTTCCGCGCAAAGAGTCGCTTTTGGCATTGGCCGATGCGAGCGACTATTTGGTTGTCTGCGCGCCGGGGGGACCGGCCACCTTGCGATCGGTGAACGGCGACGTCCTCCGCGCGCTCGGCCCGGCGGGCGTGCTCATCAACGTCGCGCGAGGCTCCCTCGTCGACGAGGCGGCCCTCGTCCGGGCCCTCGAGGCAGGCTACATCGCCGGCGCGGGTCTCGACGTCTTCGTGGACGAACCGAACGTCTCCGAGGGGCTAAAAAAACGCGACAACGTGGTGCTCACGCCCCACGCCGCAAGCTTCACCCACGAGACCCGCGGCGCGATGAGCCGCGTCGTCGCCGACAACGTTCTCCGCCACTTCGGTCTCGACTAGGCCGTAGTTTTCGAAGCGGCTGCGCCCGCTACCCTTCGTCGTTCGTCTTGCTCGGCTCGAGCCAGCGGGCGAGGGTTTTCGGCTCGATACCGAGCTTCTCGCAAGTGAGCATTTTACGCCCACCGAGCTGTTCGAGGGCCCACGCCGCGTACTTTCGTTGAAGGTCCCGCGCGGGGATGACGTCGCCCGTGAACAGCGTCGCCGTGGCGGCGCGCGGCGTGACGACGCTCGGCGGCAGATCGGCGGGCGTGGCCGACGAGGCTCGCCCCAAGAGAACCGCCCGCTCGACGGCGTGGAGAAGCTCACGCACGTTGCCGGGCCAGTCGTGATCGATAAGGGCTTTGAGGGCGTCGTGGCCTATCTCGGTAACCGGCGATTTGGGGTGTCGCCCACGTGCAGCCTCGAGAAAGCGTGCGACGAAAAGGGGGATATCGTCGCGACGGTGGCGGAGAGGCGGGATTTCGAGAGAAACCACCTCGAGGCGGTAGAGAAGATCTTGGCGAAAGGCTCCGCGCTCGACGGCGGCGCGCAGATCGCGATGGGTCGCGGCGAGAATACGAACGTCGACGGCGCGCTCGCCCGTGCCCCCCAGGGGGCGCACGGTGCGGCTCTCGAGAACGTGAAGGAGCTTCGCCTGGAGCGGCGGCGCCATTTCGCCAATCTCATCTAGAAAAAGCGTGCCCGAGCTCGCCTCGACGAAGACGCCGGGGCGCGGCGACGCGGCGCCCGTGAACGCGCCTTTGACGTGACCGAACAGCTCGCTCTCGAGGAGCGCTTCGGGCATGGCGGCGCAGTTGAGCGTGACGAAAGGCCCCTTCGCACGGTTCGACGCACCGTGGATGGCCCGCGCGACAACCCCTTTGCCCGTGCCGGTCTCGCCGAGAATTAATACCGGAATATCGGCGTCCGCCACCCGATCGACGATCGCCATCGTCTCGCGCATAACGGCGCTCACGAACGGTACGCCTGCCGCGACGGCGTTCTCGCCGAGGGCCCGCCGCAGGGCCTTCGTCTCGCGAAGAAGCGACGTCTCGCCGAGGGCGCGCTCGAGGAAAAGCAGCAGCTCGGCCATTTTGAAGGGTTTCGTGAGGTAGTGGTATGCCCCTTTTCGGATCGACTCGACGGCCGTATCGACGGCGCTGAACGCCGTCATCACCAGTATTTGGCATTCGGGCGCGACGCGCCGCGCGGCGGCAATGAGCTCGAGCCCGTCCAGGTCGGGCATTCGTAAATCGGTTATCAATGCATCGAACGGCTCGCGTGTGAGAAGCGCGAGCGCCTCGGTGCTCGAGACGGTGGCGACCACGTCGTAGCCGCGCTCGGAATCGCGAAGGGCGTCGGCCACGGCGTCGACCATTTGCGGCTGATCGTCGACGACGAGAACGCGCGCGCTTACGGAGGGCTTCGACATCAGGCTTCGATCATGGCACGCGCGCGGCGGCGATGGCGTTACGCTAAGCCTCGTTCGCCCCTGTTTCTGGAGAGATGCGTGCGAAAAGGTCCGTCCGTCCTGCTTACGCGCCGCGCGCGCATCCTCACGGGGATGCTCGTCGCCGTCGCGTCGGTGACGGTTTTCGCGCTGCTCGATCAGCGGCGGGAAGACGTGGCTGCCCTCGATGCTCTGTCGCAAAATGAAGCGCTCCTCGCGCGCGCGCTGTCGGCGGAGATCTCGGAGAAGCTGCCGGCGCTCCGCGACGCCTTTCCCTCCGTCACGCGCGCGCCGAGCAACGGCCCACTGCCCCAACCTTTCCTCGACGGCCTCTTCGCGCGTGCAGGCGCCCTCGAAGCGACCAATGCGCGCGTGCTGCTCGTCGCGCGACCGGGCGCGACGGGCTTGGTCGCCCACGACGGCCGCGTCGTCCTCTCGTCGCGCGTGGGCGATGCCCTCGCGCATCGCCAGTCGAGCGTCATCCTTCCGCGCGACGAGGCGACGGTATTCGGTTTACCAACCCGCGCGGCCGTCGTGGGCATTGCGCCGATCTCGGTGGCGATGCGCGGAGAAAGCGCGCCCTGGAGCGTCGTCGTCGCCGAGTCGGCGCTGCGCGAGCGCGATCGCGAGCGGCGCGCGTCGTTGCGGCTGTTTTTGAGCCTTTTGTTTGCGGCCGGCCTCGTCGTCACGTTTGGCGGCGCGGCGCTTCGCGAACAGCGTCGCGAGCTCGAGCTCGCCCGCGCCCTGGCCGTGGCCGCCGTCGAGCGCGAGCGCGACGCCCTCCTCGTGCGCGCCGACAAGATGGCCACGGTGGCGGCGCTTTCGACCGGCATCGCCCACGAGATTGCGACCCCCTTGGGCGTCATCGTCGCGCGCGTCGAGCAGGTGCTCCCAAAAGTCGAAAACGACGCACGCGCCGTGGGCTATTTGGGTATCGTCCTCGAGCAAGTTCAACATATCGAACGGGTCGTAAAGGGCGTCCTCGCGCTCTCGCGCGGCGAGACGCCGGCCCTTGAGCACGTGGTCGCCGATGCGCCCGCCCGAAGCGCCGTAGCCCAAGTGGCTCACCGCCTCGAGAGCGCGAAAGTCGCCCTCACGCTCACTGTCGAGAGCCACATTCCGATGATCGCGTGCGACCCGCCGCTCCTCGAGCAGGTCCTCGTGAATCTCCTCCTCAACGCCTGCGACGCGTGCCGCGCCGGCGGCGAAGTCCTCCTCGCGGTCCGCGCCACCGAGCGCGGCGTCGTCTTCGAAGTAACCGACACCGGCGAAGGCATCACGGGCGAAGCCGCAACACGCGCGACGGAGCCTTTCTTCACGACGAAACCGAAAGGGGGCGGCACCGGCCTTGGCCTCGCCATCGCCAACGAAATCGTGAAGCACCACGGCGGCACGCTCAAGCTTGCCCCTCGCTCCCCCACTGGCACCCCCCGAGGCACCCTCGCCAGCGTCGAGCTCCCCACTCGCTAACGGTGCGCCTCCGCGATCGAAGAGGAGAGTCCTCTTCCACTCCCTCTCACTCGCACCTCGGCGGTGACTTCGAAGAGGCTGCGCGATGCAGAGCTGCCCCGGGTAATTTCCCCAACGCTTGACCATGATCTTTCCGTCGATGGTCGTGCACATATGGCAACTAACGTGCGATCCGATTGGCACTTTAGTGTCACAGACACGGAGCCGTCTTTGCAAGGGCGACGGGGTCGTGCCAGCCGCCTTCTGGGCCGACGGCGGCCGCCTCGCGCGGGCCCCAGGTGCCGGACGCGTAGGGGAGAACGGCGCTGTTGGTTTCGAGGATCGGGTCGACAGCTTTCCAGGCGGCTTCGACCGAGTCTTCGCGGGCGAAGAGCATCGTGTCGCCGCGAAGGGCGTCGCCAAGGAGGCGTTCATAGGGTTGCATTTCGCCCGGCTGCTGGTGCCGCGCGACGAGCTCGATCTGCTCGCCCACGAGGCGCTCGCCCGGCATCTTCACGTTGGTGCTCAGGGCAATCAGCACTTCGGGGCCGAGGCGAAAGCGGTAGTGGTTCTGCTTCGACGCGGTGGTGTCGTCGAGGACCGGTTGGCGCGCCCGGTGGAAACGAATGAGCACTTCGGTTGCGGTGACGGGGAGAGCCTTCCCCGCGC
>JANXMC010000320.1 GCA_025354825.1 Myxococcales bacterium | reverse complement strand
TGGGCCGCTCTTCATCCGGATGGCCTGGCACGCCGCGGGTACCTACCGCATCAGCGACGGCCGCGGCGGTGGCGGCTCCGGCTATCAGCGCTTTGCGCCCCTCAACAGCTGGCCCGACAACGCGAACCTCGACAAGGCGCGGCGCCTGCTATGGCCGATCAAACAGAAGTACGGCAAGAGCATCTCCTGGGCCGACCTCATGGTCCTCACAGGCAACGTGTCGCTCGAAACCATGGGTTTCAAAACCTACGGCTTCGCGGGCGGCCGCCGCGATCAGTGGGAGGCCGACGCCGTGTTCTGGGGGCCCGAGCATAAGTTCATGGGCAACGAGCGGCACACCGCCGATGGCAAGCTCATGAAGCCCCTCGGCGCGGTCCAAATGGGGCTCATCTACGTGAACCCCGAGGGGCCGAACGGGAAGCCCGATCCGCTCGCGTCGGCCAGGGACATTCGCGAAGCCTTCGGCCAAATGGCGATGAACGACGAAGAGACCGTCGCGCTCATCGCGGGCGGCCACAGCTTCGGCAAAGCCCACGGCGCGTCGGATCCGTCGAAGTGTGTCGGCGCCGCACCGGCGGGCGCGGGCGTCGAAGAGCAGGGGATGGGGTGGAAGAACAGTTGCGGAACCGGCGTCGGAAAGGACGCGGTCACGAGCGGCCTCGAAGGCGCGTGGACGTCGACGCCTACCAAGTTCTCCATCGACTACCTCACGAACCTTTACCAGTACGATTGGGAGCAGACGAAGAGCCCCGCCGGCGCAACGCAGTGGGTTCCCAAGGATAGCAAGGGTGCGGGGACGGTTCCCGACGCGCACGACGCGAAGAAGAGCCACCCGCCGATGATGTTCACGACGGACATCGCGCTTAAGATGGACCCGGAGTACGCGAAGATCACCAAGCGCTTCCTCGACAAGCCGGCTGACTTCGAGCTCGCGTTCGCAAAGGCGTGGTTCAAGCTCACCCACCGCGATATGGGGCCGCGCACGCGCTACATCGGCAGCGAGGTCCCGAAAGACGCGCTCACGTGGCAAGATCCGATTCCGGCGGTGAATCACAAACTGGTCGGGACCGCCGACGTCACAGCTCTGAAAAAGAAGATTCTCGCGTCGGGCCTCACCTCGGGAGAGCTGATTCGCACGGCCTGGGCATCGGCCGCGTCGTTCCGCGGCACCGACAAGCGCGGCGGCGCCAACGGCGCGCGTATCCGCCTCGCGCCCGAAAAAGACTGGGGCGTGAACAATCCGCAAGAGGCCGCGAAGGTCGTCGCGCGCCTCGAGGAGCTTCAAAAAGAGTTCGAGAAGTCACGGAAAGACGTGAAGATCTCGCTGGCCGATCTCGTCGTTCTTGGCGGCTCGGCGGCCGTCGAGCAGGCGGCAAAATCCGGCGGATTCGACATCCCAGTCCCCTTCACACCGGGCCGCATGGACGCCGCGCAAGACCAGACCGACGTCGCCTCGTTCGCGGTTCTCGAGCCGACGGCCGACGGCTTCCGAAACTACTACGGCAAGGGGAACCGCCTCCCGCCCCTCGAGATGCTCGTCGAACGAGCGAACATGCTGACGCTCTCCGTCCCCGAGATGACGGCGCTCGTCGGCGGCCTACGCGTGCTCGACGCCAACGCCGAGCAGTCGAAGAACGGCGTCTTCACTGCCAAAACGGGCACGCTGTCGAACGACTACTTCGTAAACCTCCTCGACATGTCGACGAAGTGGCAGAAGTCCGAAAAGACCGAAGGCCTGTACGAAGGCGTCGACAGAGCGAACGGCAAGCTCCGGTGGACCGCCACGCCGGTCGATCTCATCTTCGGATCGCACTCCGAGCTCCGCGCCGTCGCCGAAGTGTACGCTTCGGAAGACGGCAAGCAGAAGCTCGCGCAGGACTTCGTCAAAGCGTGGACCAAGGTCATGATGCTCGACCGATTCGATGTGAATACGCTGTGAGACTGTGAGACTGTGAGAGCTTGAGGCTCTCACGTAGCGGGCTGGTCGTCGTTGGCGACTGGCCCGTTGGTATTCCCTCTTCTACGGCCTTGCCGCGTCGCTCACGACGCCCGCGTCGACCCGCGCGCTGACGACCACAGACGGCGCGGGGGTCACCGCCGCGGGATTGGGCTGCCACGACCCCGAGCTGTTGCCGCGCCCCATCATGAACGCCATGAAACCGACGCCCGCCAAGATCGCGAGGCCGCCGAGGCCGAGGGCCGGCGTGATGCGCGGCGCCGATGCCGTGCGCGAGAGATCGGGCATCGTGCGCGGGCGATTGGCCGCGACCGTCGCGTCGTTGGGCGACGACCCGCGGCCCGATCGGGGGCCCATGCGCGGCTCGGGAGCTGTGCCCCCGGTTCGCGATCCCGGCGGGCGCGACGAGATCGTTCGCGTGTCGTCGAGGCTCGCGTACTCGCCGTCGGCGTCGGGGCGCGAGCCGCGCGGAACGGGCACCGAAATGGGCTTTTGCAAGGTCGGCGGCGTCCACGTCTTCGGCTCGGCGCCGAACGGCGCGACGGCATCGGCGAGCTCTTTGATGTCGCTGAAGCGGTCGTCGGCGTCCTTCGCGAGGGCCTTCATGACCACATCGACGAGGCCGTCGGGAACGTCAGGGCGGCGCGGCTTCAGCGCCTTCGGCGGCGCATGGAGAATCGCGTTGCTCATGACCGGCGCGCTCGCGCCGTCGAACGGAAGCTCCGACGCGAGAAGCTCGTAGAGGATCACGCCGAGGGACCAAATGTCGGTCCGCACATCGACCGTGGTGGCCGAGCGAATTTGCTCCGGCGACATATACGCTGGCGTTCCGAGGACGGTCTCCGCGCGCGTCACCGTGCTCTCGCCCGACTCGAGCTTCACGATACCGAAGTCCAAAACCTTTACGACGCGGGCGCCGGGGCTCTCGCACACGAACAGGTTCGACGGCTTGAGATCGCGGTGAATCAGCCCCAACGCGTGGGCTTCGTACATCGCCGAGCAGACCTGGAGCACGTAGCTCACGGCGTCGTCGATTGTGATCTGCCCGCGCTTCGCCATCTCTTCGGCGAGGTCGTGGCCGACCAAGAATTCCATCACGATGAACGGCAGCCCCGCTGGCGTCGTGTCGACGTCGAGCACGCGCGCGACGTTCGAGCCTCGCAGCTGGACAGCCGCGCGCGCTTCGCGCTCGAAGCGCTTGACCGTGTCGGGCATGTCGCAGACCGACGGCAGCAACATCTTGATGGCGACCTTTTGCCGCAGCTTGATGTGCGTCGCCTCGTAAACGATCGCCATGCCCCCGCGACCGAGCACGCTCTCGAGCGTGTACTTGTCGTCGAGGGTGCTGCCGACTTTCGGCAACTTGAGGGGACCCACGAGGGACGCCATTTTCTCGATAGTAGAGAGAACGGGGTGAGCCCGCTAGCGGTTCCGGGCGCGATAGAGAGCCGCCAAAAGCGCGACCACCAACACCACGGCGACCGCGACGAGCCGCCACGCACGATGGCCGGGGGAGGCCGATTCGGCTTCTTTTGCGCCGTTTGCGAGCTCCACGCCTGCCGTGACGCGATCGGCCGAAGCGTCGCTCCCGCGCACAGCCGCGGGTGGGAGCGTCTCCGAGGTGCGACCCCGCGACATCGGGGGCGGGTCGATCGACTCGAGGCGCGACGGCGATTCGAACATGGGGTCGCTCACCGGCTCGACGTCGCTCGCCGAGTCGGCCGCCTTCATCCAGCCGACCGAGGCCTCGCGCGCGCTCTTCGCCGCGAGGATCGCGTGAACCTCACGCACCGCGCGCTGCATCGTCTTGGCGTTCGCCCAACGCTTCGACATGTCGAAGCTCAAGGCGAAGTCGACCAGCTCGACGAGGGCGTTCGGCAACTCGGGGGCGACCGTCGCGAGAGACGGCGGAGCGCGCTTCGTCGCGTTGTTGAGGAGCGCCCAAAACTCTTCGCCAGGGTGCACGAGCTTGCCGGTGAGAAACGTGAACATCGTCGCGCCGACGGCCCAGAGATCGGTCTGGATGCCCACGTCGGCATCGCCGCGCGCCTGCTCGGGCGGCATGAACGCCAGCGTGCCCATGAGCGAGCCGGCTTGGGTCATCGGATCGCCACGG
>JANXMC010000276.1 GCA_025354825.1 Myxococcales bacterium | reverse complement strand
AGCCACGAACTCCTCGATGCGCATCTCGCAGTGCATGCGAGACGATTACACGGCGAGGTCGCCGAAGACGGGAGCTAAGCCACAACTGCAGGCTCGGCGAAACTACTCTTCAGGGCGGAAGGGAAATCGATAGGGAGCCGGAACGATCGGTCCAACGGGTCCGCTCGGGCTCATCGTTCCGGAAATCTGAATTGCGTCAATCACCGTGGGTCGCTCGGCTGTCGTGAGCTGTCCCGCTCGTCGATCCATCAGTTCCCAGAGGAGATCGCCGACGAAGGTCGCCGTGGTGTTGGCCAACAACAGCATGTCCTCGGCGGAGTCTGCCGGTCGACCGGAGTGCATGATCTCACTCCGCACGCCGTAGATATACGCGAAGAACTTCTTGGCTACGCGGTCGAGGTACGTTTGCTCGCCCAAGAGCTCTTCGGCGAGTTTCCGGCCGGTTTGGCCAATCGACTCGCTCTTGAGCCACTGCAGGCTACTTCTGAGCGCCTCCTTCGTCGCCGAGTCGCACGCAAGATCCTTCACGCGAGCGACCGTTTCCTCGACAAATGCTTGCGCCTCGTCTGGCCTGGGTGCAGCCGTCAGGAGGGCCTCGATCGCGGTCATTAGCGTTAGAAAGCGGCTCCGCGGCGAGCTGTCGAAGTGAGATAGCGCGAACAGTTCGGCAGAAAGACCCTCGTTGCCTGAGAGGGGTGATGGTGCGGCAAGTATCTCTTTCATGAGGGACAGGAACTGGTCACCACCGATCGTTAGCGACGAGCTGACGTCCATACGAATGAAAGCAGTCTTGCCCGATGCGGCCCAGACGTCGATGCCGTGCACGTCATTGCGCGCGGGCTTCCCGAGCTCTTCGCGATAGTAGTCCAGCGCCTTCTTGGTGAAGCCGGCGCGAAGTACATCCTCGCCGAGATTGATCCCGATTCGCTTGCGCGCCGCCATCGCGAGCAAGCGCTCGCGGAGCATCAGCGCGTCCTTCATCGCCTCGTCAGAGGACGCATACGGTTCTCCTACGACGATCAAATAGGAACTTGTCTTGATCGTTTCCTTGTCACCGCGCAAGACGATGGTCGGTCCGCCGTCCCTCTTGAGCAGCTCGACTCGTTCCCGGTCGATGTCAATGACGTGGCCTTCTTGGAGATGAAAGCGAAGTCGAAATTTGAAATCCTCGGACATGCGACGAAATCATAGCCGCCCGGCCCAATCGCGCCACCCGGCAACGTTGGGGTTTCAAGCAACCACTGCGGCCGTTCACATGAATACCCGAGCATCCTGACCCGCGATGGGCATGAGTGCCGAGGTCACTTGCTCGTGGGCACGAAGAACGCAGCAAACATGCGCCCCCCACAGGTACCCCTGCGGGGGTATCTGTGTCGCGACGAGCATCGGCGAGCTGCTGTCGGGAGGCGCGGAATACCTCGGCCCGGCGTCGGGACGCATCGACACGGCAACGAGCCTCGCCTATCCTGCCAGACCATGACGACAACCGATGAACTGAAGCCAACCGCCGCATTGGTGGGCCTCTTGGCTGAGCTTGCGAAGAACGATGACGTCACCTACACCACGATCAGTTACGCCGACCTGGTTGGCGACTACGCGAACGTGAAGACTGCGATCGACGCGACGCTCGAAGACCGAGGCGCGAGCGCGGGCGACATCGTTGGTCTCATTCGGGGTTCGTACTTTGACGACGAGCGGACATTCTATTTGGTGGACGTGCACGTTGGTACACCCGAGGGCTACAACGCGACGCTAGCTTTTTGGGAAGACCGGTTGATTGGAGAAAACGGAGTCGTCGGGCCTGTCCCGTCAAAGTGACCTCTGAAGTGTGCGTTTTCGCCGCAGCCGGATGGACCTCGCACGGATCATGGTTCGACGAGACGTAAGGACAGGAACCGCACGCGACCCTTCTTGGCGGCGAGTTTCACCGTACCGTTCGTGAGCGTGCGGTCGCTGAGTGCGAATTGCTTCGTGTCGCCGGCTGGAATCGAGCCCTTGAGGGAAAAGGGCATCGAAGCAAGCTTTTGGTCTTGGGCGTCGAGCCAGTCGACTTCGCCTGCCACATCACGCACCGCGTACTTACTCTTGTTGATGACTCTAACCGTCGCCATTTGGCGGTAGGAATTGATGATCCCGTCGTCGCGATAGGTCCAATCGACCACTTCGAGGAATCGCGCAGGGTCGTTGACCAGGTCACGCTTCTCCTTCGCCTCCTTCTCCTCAGCGACGTTCTCTGCGGCTTCCTTCAAGTCAGCTTTTTTTTCAGGGTCCGGGGCGCGCGAGTAGTCCTTGCAGCCCGCCAGGATGACGCTGGTCGCTGTGACGACTGCGGCGAGCTGGCCGCGTCTTCTCGGATTCAGTGGCATCGTTCGTCCTCCCGTCACGACTGTTCCGCGACGCCTTGGTAGACGGGCAAAACCGGCCTCCATTCCATGACCGGCGCTCCACCGTTCGGTCGCGTTGGCGCTGATGCTACCTGCTCCCTTGCGCGTAGGATGCGGCAAACGTTTCGCACCCACCAATACCCCGCGGGGGTCTGGGTGCCGCGCAACGCCTCGACGATCTCCGCGGTCGTCTTCGGCCCGTCTGCGAGCACATCGAGAATCGCCTTTTCCCGCAACGCCGCAGAGAGCCGCCGCCGCACGTCGCCACCAGTAGGCGCCGGCCGCGCCTGCCGTCGAGAAGTTGGGCACGAATCGACGGCAGGCGTGGGCCTAGCGGACAAGGCCGGCGCGTCGTGAGCATCGGCGAGGTCTCGATCGCGCGCAACGGCCGCCTGTCCGCGCTCCTCCAGCCGTCCAACCTGCTCTCGCGAGACGCCAAGCAGGTCGGCCACGTCGGCTGCCTCGAGCCCGTCGGGCTCCTTCTCGATGACGTCGAGCGCGCAGCTCTCCCGACGCTCCTCGGGCGGCACGTCCGGCCTCGGAATGGTGACGACGCCACGCTCGTCGACGTCGAGGAACAGGTTGTAGCGGCACGACACGAACGGGCACGGCCGCGGCACATTCGCGCAGTCGGCACGCGTCTTCGGGCGGCAGGCGTCGAGCGCGTCAAGCTCGCGTGCGTACTCGAGCCGACCCTTCATCAGCTCGATGCGCTCGTCGGCGAGCAGGCGGATCGGGTCGAGCACGAGGGGCAGGTGGCGACGCAGGGCCGGTGCCGGAACGCGTCGCGCAAAGTCGATCTCGAGCTGGACCCAGAGCCGAACGCGCCGCCCGCGCGTGCGCCCCCGATAGAGGCGCACCCTTCGGACGGCGCAGGCCTCGGCATGGTCACGCGGCAAGAGGGAGATCTGAAAGGCGATCTTCTCCATCACGCTTCTCCCGCCGCGCCGCGCGGCTCCCAGCGGCTTCGCTTCTTCCTCGGCGCGGCGTGCGCGCTCTCTTCGCTCGATGCTGCGTGCCACCGCTCGACCTCGTCCCGCGTCGGGTTCTCGAAGCGTGCGAACGTGTCGACGAACTTCGTCGGCCAGCTTCCGGTCGGGCCGTTGCGCTGCTTGGCCGTGAGGATCTCGGCATAGCCCCGAAGCGCCCGCGCTCCCTCGCTCGCCTTGTCGGTCAGGTAGTACTCCGGCCGGTAGATGAAGTGGATCACGTCGGCGTCCTGTTCGATGGCGCCGGAGTCGCGCAGGTCCGAGAGCTGCGGACGCTTGTCGCCCATGGACCGCGTCTCGACAGCGCGATTGAGCTGGGCGAGGGCGATGACCGGCACGCCGAGCTCCTTCGCCATAGCTTTGAGTCCGCGTGAGAGTTCGCTTACTTCCTGCTCGCGCGAGTAGCAGTCCGGCGCGCGCATGAGCTGCAGGTAGTCGACGATGACGAGCCCGAGCTTCTGGCCTCCGTCCTTGCGCTCACCGCTCGTGCCGCCCGCGGCCGAGGCCTCGCTCACAGGAGCGCGGTTGAACTCGCGTTGCTTGCGTCGGATCTTCGCGCGCAGCTCGAGGAGCGTGGCGCCGGGCGCGTCGTCGATCCAGATCGGCAGCTGCGCGATGCGCTGCGAGGAGCCGACGTAGCGGTCCCAATCGAGGGGGCTG
>JANXMC010000241.1 GCA_025354825.1 Myxococcales bacterium | reverse complement strand
ACGAAGTGAAGGCCGTCTTCCTCGCCGAGCTCGATTACACGCACGAGGCCGAGACGGCGGACACCTTTCGCAAGATACATGCGGGCGACGACGACATCGTCATCCCGCGTGTCTTCCACAGCTTGAGCACCAAGCGCGTGCTCACCTGCGAGATGATAGGCGGCGTCGACTACCAGACCTTCTGCGAGCGCTCGTCCGACGCAGACAAGAACGCGGCGGGGCTTACGATCTGGCGATTCATGTTCCGTGCACTCTACAAGCACGGGATTCTCTACGCCGATCCGCACCCGGGCAACTACCGCTTCCTCGGCGGCGGGCGCGTCGCGTTCCTCGACTTCGGCTGCACGAAAGTGCTTCCTCCGCACCTCGTCGAGGGGATGAAGCGCTGCTCCATCGCGGCCCAAGACGGCAACTGGGACGAGTTCTACCTGGCCTGCAACGAAGTGCTCGGCTTCGACCCGTCCGACCCCGAAGGCTGGAAGCTTTACACCGAGTACACGAAATTCGTGATGCAGCCGATCCTCACGGACGGGTCGTTCAAGTTCACGCGCGAGCACGCCCGCGAGGCCGTCGCGTTTCTCGTCCGCGGCAGCAAGGCGATGGTCTTCAAAGATGACGACAAGCTGCCGACGATGCCGAAGCCCATCAACATGCCGACCGACCACACGTTCGTGAATCGGCTGCAGTGGGGGCTCGCGAGCGTGCTTGCGGGGCTCGGAGCCGAGGGGAACTGGCGTAAGGTGAGCGAACCGTGGATGCGAGGTCCTCTCGAGCCGCTGCCGAAATAGCGGCCCCGTCACGTCAACCCGCGCGCGCACCGTTGGCGATGTCGGCCGCGCCGTTTCGTCGCGACCGCGCGCGCTCCTACGGTGCCGAGCGGTCCGGAAACAGGCTCTACGTCGGCGACAATCTCGGCGTGCTTCGAGCTCTCCACGCGAGCGGCGACTTTGACGAGCGCTTCCGATGCGCGTACCTCGATCCGCCGTTCAACACGGGGCGCGCCTTCGCCGAGTACGACGACCGCCACGCCGCGGGCGCGTGGGAAGAGGCCATCGCGCCGCGCCTCGAAGCGATGGCGCCGCTCGTCGCGAGCGACGGCGCCGTGTTCGCCGAGATCGACGACACCGAGCTCGGCGCGCTTCAACGGCGAATGGACGACGCCTTCGGCCGCGAGAACCGCGTATCGATCGTGACCATCGTGCGGAGCGCCCCCACCGGACACAAAGCGAAGAACCGCGGACCGGTCAACGTGACCGACTTTCTGCTCGTGTACGCGAAAGACAAGACGCGGTGGCGCTGCAACACGCTCACGCGCCCGCGCGGCTCCTACGACGACGCCTACGCGAGCTTCGTCGAGCACCGTGACGGGCCGATGGAAACGTGGCGCATCGTGCCGCTCGCTCGCCATGCGGCCAACGTCATGGGCTTCGCGACGGCCACACTCGCACGCCGCACCCTCGGCAAAGAGACGTTCGATGCACGCATGCATGCGTACGCCCTCGAGAACGCCGACGCCGTCGCACGCCTCGCGCAGCCGCGCTTCGAAGCCGTGAGCCGCGCGGCCCAAGCGCTCATCGTGACGTCGCGCGAAACACCAACACGCATCTTCCGCCTCGCGCGCCCGGGATTTCCCGACATGCTTCTCAAAGGGGGAAATCGTCTGCTCTTTCTCGCAAACAAAGTCGCGCGGGTGCACGGAGAACGGGTGCTCGTCGAGCCACTCACCAACGTGTGGGACGACCTGCCGTTCCAGGGAATTGCGCGCGAAGGCGGCGTGGTTTTCTCGCGAAACAAAAAGCCCGAGCGTCTGATCGAGCGCATCGTCGCGATGAGCACCGACCCCGGCGACTGGGTGCTCGATCCATACTTAGGAAGCGGCACGACGGCGGCGGTCGCGCACAAAATGGGGCGCGCGTGGGTCGGCATCGAAGAGGGGGCCCACGTCGACGCGATGTGCATCCCGCGGCTTCGGCGCGTGGTCGACGGCGCCGACGCGACGGGGATCACCAAGTCCCAGGCGTACCGAGGGGGCTCAGGTTTTGCGGTCTACGCGTAGCGGTCTCGTAGGTGTCGTCGTGCTCAGCCTCGTGGCGAGCGGCGCGTGCGCGCGGCGCGATCCGCCGTCGCTCAACGGCGTGCACCCCGCGTCGTCATCGGTGGCCGCGCGAACGGGCGTGCTCGCCGCAATCGCGGGCGAGGGCGACGGCGCCTCGTCGCTCATGGGCGACGCCGCAGCGCCCGCAGGCCCGTGGGCGGAAGCCGTGCGTCTCGAAAAGTGGGACGAAGCAGCCCTCGCCATCGACGCCCTCCCCGAGTCCGATCGCGCGCGCCCCGAGGTGCGCTACGTGAGAGCCCGCGTCGGCCTCGAGCGCGGTGAGCATGCGAAATCGGTAATGCTCTTGGCGGGGCTCGAGCCGCTGCTGCCGCTGCTCGAAGGTGCCATCGCGAGCGCCCGCGCCGAGGCGCAACGTGTGGCCGGCCCGTGCTTGGAAAGCGGCGAGTACTTTGCGGCGCGCATCACGCCGTCGTCGCAGCTCAAAGCGAGCGACGCCTTCGAGCGAGGCAAAGATCTCCCGCGCGCCAAGATGGCCTGCGACCGGGTGATCGCGAGCGACAAGAAGACCCGCGGGCAAGAGGCCGAGGCCCGCGCGCGGAGGCTCCGCTTGCAAGGCGATGTGGCCGACGCGCGATGGCTCGCCGTGCATGCGCCCGATCTCGCCGCTTCGAAAGACGCCGACGCCGCGCTGGCTCGTCTCGACGGCGGCCACCCGCTCACGCAGGAAGAGCTCGTCACGCGCGCACGCGCTTTGGGCGATGGCGGACGGGTCGACGATGCGCTGAAGGTTTTCGAAAAAGTTCCGATGGCGCCGGGCAAGGCGGTCCCCGCGATCGATCGCCTGCGCGCCCGCGCCGACGTGCTGTTTCGCGCGCGGTCACGCTACCTCGACGCCGCGCGCCTCTTGAACGAGGCCTCGGCGATGGGCGGCCCCCATGCGGGGGAAGACGCCGTCCGGGCTGCGCGTGCCCTCGCGCGTGCCGACAAAGACGACGACGCCGTCGCCGCGTATCAACTCATTGCGCGCAAGTTCCCGAAGACGCCGTGGTCCGATCAGGCGACCTACAACGTGCCGTACCTGCAGATGCTTCACGGTCGCTACCGCGAGGCGGCGCGCGGGTTCGACGACTACGTGAAGCAGTACCCGGGCGGCACCGAGCGGCGCGACGCGCCCCGCAACCGCGCGATTGCGCATCTCCTCGCGAAGGACGCGAAGATCGCCCGCAAGCTCTTCGAAGAGCTCGCCGACGACGCGCGTGGCGACACGCTCGCCCGCGCGCGAATGCTCACGATGGCGGCCCTCGCGGCGCTTCAAGACGGCGACCGCACCCACGCCATCGCGCGCTGGACCGAGGTCGCGCGCTCGCAGCCGCTCTCGTGGCCCGCGATGGTCGCCCGCGCGCGGCTCACGGCGGCCGCGGCGCCGCTTCCGCCGATCATCGATCCCCCCGACCCGTCGCCTCCGCTTCCGCCTCTCACGGCGCAAGCGGTGAGCCTTCCGCCGCCGGCCGACCTGCTGCATCGCATCGGCCTCGACGAGGACGCCGAGCTCGCGCTGCGCGATCGTGAGTCGGTCCTCTCGGCGGCGGCGGCTCCGGGGCGCGGCGTCGAAGCGCTTTGCCAAGCCTACGCCGGCTTAGGACGCGCGAAGCGGCGCTTCCACGTCGCACAGCAGATTCCCAACGCGACGCTCGCGGCGGCTCCGAGCGCGCGCACGCGATGGGCATGGGAGTGCGCCTACCCGATGCCCTACGCCGAGCATGTGCGAAACGCAGAGGCGCTCGAGGAGCTCCCCACCGGCCTCGTCTACGCGGTGATGCGGCAGGAGAGCTGGTACGACCCGGACGCCGTCTCCCCCGCGCGCGCCATCGGCCTTCTGCAACTCATGCCCGAGACCGCCGTCACCGTGGCGGGCGCCATGGGCATTCCCCACGAAGAGTCGATGCTGACGAGCCCGCCCCACAACATCAAGCTGGGGGCGCACTTTCTCAAAGACTTGGTCTCGAAGTTCAAGGGGCAGCTCCCCTTCGTCGTGGCGGGGTACAACGCCGGGCCCGAGGCCGTCGTGCGCTGGTCGGGTCGCGCGCCCGATCTTGATATGGACGTTTTCGTCGAGCGCATCGCCTACGCCGAGACGCGCAACTACGTCGTTCGGGTGATGGGGAACTACGCCCGCTACGCCTTCCTGGAGAAGGGCGAAGCGGGCGTTCCCACGCTGCAGCTCACGCCGTGACCTGCGTCACGTCGTCCATGTCGATGTCGATTTCGATTCCCGTGTCCTCGGCTGCATCGGCGCGGCGTTGCAAGATGCCGAGGACCATCTTCGCGTAGAGCCACGAGAGCGTCGTGTCCTCGCGCTGGTTCGCGAGGCGGGACGCCTGGGGCTTCGCTTTCCACCCCGAGGTGGTCTCGAGGATCTGTGCGGCCGCGGCGTGGAGCGTCCCGAGGCCGACGGCGGAGAACGCTTCGCGCGGCAGCGTCGTGAAGATGGCGACGGGCTCGATGAGCGTACCCGTCGCGTTCGCGTCGTCGCGCGCGCGCTTCGCAACCGGGTAGCTCCCCGTGCTTTCGACCTCGCGCGCAGGCGCGGCCGATGCCGTGAGAACGAGGCGACCCATGACCGCTCGGCCGCTCACCGCGTCTGCGAAGCGCGCGGGCATCTCGACCAGCGGCGTGAGCGACGCCAGGCGAGCGCGCGCCGCGGCGTCGAGGCGAAGGCCGTCGACCGTTTCGAGGGTGGCTTCTTCGACGCCGTTCACTTCGAGCACGACGTGGGCACCGTGGGCGAGCACGCGCTCGATCGACGCGGCGGTCGTCTCGGCGCCGTTCGCCACGACCACCTGACCGGCCGACCACAAGAAGCGCCGCAGCCCGTCGCGCTCAGATGCGTCGGCGACGCTGACGGCGGAGATTCGCAGGTCTTCGATACGCATCGCCACGTGAACACGCGCCGGCGCGCAGGTGGAGCCGGGGCCGACGACATCGGCCGCGTCGAGCGCGATGAGCTCGACGCCGTCGGGCGTGCCGTCTTCGAACAGATCGCTCGGCTTCGCGAGGCACTGCAGCAGGTCGAGCAGGTACGGCGCCGCCTGGCGCAGCTTCATGTGAAGCCGCATGGCGCTTAGGCGCGGTCCGCCTGCCTTTTCGATGTCGATCACGGTCTGCCGGAGCGGGGTCTCGGACAGGACGTGGGCGAAGAGCATGCGCAAAAGCTCTTCAGCGCTGGTGATCTTCGCGTTTCCAAACTGCGTTTGGATCTGCTTGTGCGCGACAGCGCGCTCGCGGAAATCGACCGGGAGAAGGTGCTCGATGGCCTCCCAAGAAAAAAAAGGGTCGAGAGCGGTCATTCTATTTATCTCCACGTGACGACTTCGGTCTCGTCACGGCGCGACAGGGTCGGGCGTAGCTGTGGGGCCATGTGCGCGCCATAGTCAAATCGAGTGTTTGCGCGGTGGAATCGGAAGCCGCGCGCGCGGACTAGCACGCGGAGAGAGCACTGCACGCGGAAGGGTTCCCATGAAGAAGCAATCGGTCGTCCGCCGGCGAAGTTGCCATTGCTGATTTGAAATCAGCATTGTCACGTTTGAAGCAGGTGCGTTTGCCCGGCAGACGTGCGTGGGGGCCTTAGCGCGTCACGGCGCGCCGCGCCGTTCCCAGAAGCGGGGGCGACCGTGATACGAAGGACGGCGTGTTGGGCCTTTTCTTCGCGACGATCATCATCGTCCTCAACGGTTTTTTCGTCGCCGCCGAGTTCGCGCTCGTCAAAATTCGGGCGACGCAGCTCCACTCGCGTGTTCGCCGCGGCGAGCGGAGCGCCATCGCCGCCCAGGCGATCCTCGGCCAACTCAACCGCTATCTGTCGGTGACACAGGTCGGTATCACCCTCGCGAGCATGGGCCTCGGCTGGGTGGGCGAGCCCGCCGTCGAAAAAGCGACGCTGCGGGTCGTCTCGGTGTTCACCACGCAGGAGATCGGCGAAACCTGGCACATCGTCCTCGTCGTCATCTCGTTCACGATTCTGACGTTCGCCCATCTCCTGTTCGGCGAGCTCATTCCGAAGCTCGTGGCGATTCAGCGATCCGAAGGCACCGTGCTCTTTTCGGCGCTGCCCCTCCGCTTCGTGAACATCGTCTTCTTGCCGCTGCTCGTCGTCGTCGAAGCTGCCTCGCGGCTGATTTTGCGCGGGATGGGGCTCAAGCCCGACGCAACGAGTGAAGGCGCGCTGTCCGAGGAAGAGATTCTCGGCATCCTCGCGGCCAACACGGCGAGCGGGCCCAAAGGGAAAGAGAAGAGCCAGCTGGTCGAGCGGGTTTTGCGCTTTTCGCAACGCACGGCGCGCCACGCGATGGTGCCGCGTGTCGACGTGATTTCGCTGCCGGTGGACACCTCGCCCGAAGAGTCGCGAGCCGTCGTCGAGGCGCAGCAGTTCTCGCGCATCGTGCTCACGAAGGGGCGCTCCCTCGACGAGGTCGTCGGCTACCTCTACGTGAAAGACCTTCTCTTTGCCGGTGACGCCGACAAGCTCGCGAGCATTTCCAAGCTCCGTCGCGACATTCTGTTCGTCGCTGAAACGCAGGGGCTCGTCGAAGTGCTCCGCGAGATGCAGAAGGAGCACACGCCGATCGCCGTCGTCGTCGACGAGTACGGCGGCACGAGCGGCATCGTGACGATGGAAGACCTGCTCGAAGAAATCGTCGGCGAAATCCGCGACGAGTTCGACGAAGAGCCCGCCCGCGTCACGAAGGTCGCCAGCGAGACCAACGCGTGGGACGTCGACGGCCGTGCCACGATGGAGGAGCTTCGCGCCCTCGGCGTGCACATCGAAGAGAGCGACGCCGCCGAGCTCATTGGCGCCGTCGTCCTCGAGAAGCTCGGCCGCCTCCCGCGTGTTGGCGACACCGTGCAGCTCGCCCACGGCGCGACGGCGATGATCTTCGCCATGCACCGGCGACGCGTCGCCCGCGTTCGTGTTCGCATCGATCAAACACCGGAAGAAAACGCCGCGTCATGAGCCGTCGCATCTCGGCGCGACGTCTCGCGCCCCTCGTGATTGCGACGCTCGTCGCGCTGGTTCTGTCGGCGACCCGACTGACGCTCTCGCCGAACCTCGCGGCGCTCTTTCCGGACGAAGGGGCGGCGGCAACGCTCTCGCGGTTCGCTCGCGCCTTCGGCGGCGGCGATGCGGGCGCGTTCCTAATTCGCGGCGCCGACGCGAACGAGGTCGACGTCGCCACGTCGATGCTCGAAACGCAGCTGCGCGCGAAGAAAACCGTCCTTCGCGTCATGA
>JANXMC010000199.1 GCA_025354825.1 Myxococcales bacterium | reverse complement strand
ACGTCGAGCTTGATCTCGAACTTCGAGCCTCGCGCATCGACGGTGGTCTTCGTCGTAGGCGGCGCTTTGAGGAAGTTCCCCTTGTCGTCGTAGAGGGAGGGGCCGTTGTCGACCTTCACGGGCTTCGGCCCGTGCGCCCAGTAGTCGGCCTGCGCGGCCATCTTGTCGCTCGCCTCGCTGGCGAACCCGGCGATGCTTCCGCCCTTCGCCTTCTCGGTCATGCCAGGGATCTTCGAGACGACCCACTCGACGGCGGCGGCGAGCCCGCGAAGGGGCAGAAGCAGAAAGCGCAGCATGTAGACCACGCCATCGACCGCGCCGATGAGTGCGACGCCGAAGAGGTCAACGAGCGGCCGCGCTGCGACCCACAGGTTTGAGAACGTCTCCGACGTCTCGGCGACGAGCGATCCGACGTTCGTCTTGAGCTCGCGCCACATTTCCTGCCCGGCGGTGCCGAGCGTGGCGACGATCGCGCTTTGCTGCGTGACGTCCATCGTCAGGACGTCGACCGCGCCCACGATGGCGATGAGCGCGACGCTTGCGGCTCCGGCCGATCCGGCAAGGCCGGTCAGCGATGCGCTTGTCGGAGCGGCGGCGTCGCCTGCGCCGGCGAAGAGTCCCGCCTCCGAGACGGCGTGTTCGCCGAACTTGGTGAACCCCGCGGCTTCCGCAAGCGATGCGCGCGCGGCGCCCGACGCGATCGGCGCCGCGCTGGCGGCCCCGGCAGCGCCCTTCCAGTTGGTCGAGGAGAGCCCGCGGTACGCGCCAGGTGCGAACTGGAGGGCCGAGGCGCCAAGCCGAAGCGCGACGAGCTCTTTGAGCGTCTCCATCGGATGGCTGAGCTTGTCGCCGATGAACTCACCGATGCGCTCGATGATGGGCCACGCGCGTTCCCACCCGTCCACGAACGCATCGGCTGCGCGGCGTGCCTTCTGCTCGAGCGTGCCGAAATTCTCGACGACCCAAGTGACCTTCCCGCCGACGAAGTCGTACGCGCCGACAAGCCGCACGCCGATCGCGGTAGCGACGCGATCGACCTGCCGCGGGTGCTGCTCCCACCAGGTGTTGATCGTGCCGACCGTGCCCTTGATTCGCTCGAAGAGCGGACTCGTCGCGGCCCCCGCGAACTGCTTGAGCGAGTCGGTGAGCGTGGAGGTGAGCCCGCCCCAGCTCTTCTTGTAGGCATCGAGCGCGGGACCCGTCTTCGCCATCAGTGACTCGACGTAGGCGAGGCGGTCTGCGCCCGAGGCTTGGTTCCAATCCTTGCCGCCTGCCTTCGTGTGCGCCGTGATGCCGAGGCGAAGACCGAGGATGTTGTGGCCGCCTGCGTGGCCCTCGAGAAGCATCGCCATCTCGCGGCCTGCCTGCTGAAACTCGACGCCGAGGGCGGCAGCCGAAACGACGGTCTCGCTGGTGAGTCGTCGAATGTCGTCGGTGCTCTTGCCGAGCTGAATCATCGGCGCGGTGACGGTCTGCGCCATCGATGCGAAGTCGAGAAACTCGCCCGGAAGCGACGCAGCATCCTGTCGAATGCCCGCGAGGAGCTCCTTGCCCATCGAGAGTCCTGCCGCGAAGTTGGGCGCGGCATCGAACATCGTGAACATCGTGGCGAAGCCGAGCTGCGTCTTTTCGAGCTCCGCGTTCACGTTGATGAGCCCGACCTTCGTCGCCGCGATGGCCCCACCGACGGCGAGCACGGCGCCCCATTTCACCGTCGCCGCGGTGAGCGACGCCATCCGATCGATGGTGCGCTCGACCGCCGCGCCCACGCTCGCCATGCCCGACGCCGCGGCCGTGCCGATCGTCGAGAGTGCCGAGTGCGTGCGATCGGCCTGCCGAGCGACGTTGGCGAGCTTGGCGGTGGCCGAGCCATCGCCTTGCAAGGTGAGGTTCGCGACGACGTTGTATTCGACGCTCACGGTTCCTCCGTCGCGGCAGTCTCGTTGCTTGCGTGTTCACGCTCGATGAGGCGCACGAGCGCGCTCTCGAAATGGCGAATGTTCCACGCGTCGATGCGATCGAAGGGCGCGAGCCCGAGCGCGTCGCGCAGGGTGACTGCGCCCTTGCTGTAGCGGGTCACCCACGCGATGCGGTCGAAGATGGATTCGATCCACTCGCCGAGCGGCAAGCTCGAGGCGGCGAGCAGCACGTGGAAGGTCGCGCGCCGCTCCGCCTCGAGCTCCGCGTCAGATGCTCCCGGCGCGAAAGGACTTCTTCGCCGCGTCGACACCCTCCTTCGAGGCAGCCCACACGTCCTCGAAGACGGCCATGGCGATGTTTCGGCCCTTCGAGCCGATCTGCTCCCAGACCTCCTGCTCCTCCATGCGCGCTCGGTCGATGGCGCGCGAGTCGATGCCGCGGAGTGCGGCCTTCGCGAGCTCGAACTTCGCGCGCGCGCCGTCGCCTCCGGCGGAGCGCAGGGCGTCGACCTCTTCGGTGGAGGTCAGGTGGACGAGCGCGAGCGAGACGTCACCAGCGAACTTGGTATCAGGAGGGAGTTCGGCGGCGGGGATGGTGAACCAGATGCAGGGGCGCTTGGAGGAGAGAGCGTCGGTCGTCATCCGTGGATCGTCATCCCTGTTGTTCTCAAGCGGCTCGGGGCGTCGCAGCCGGCGACGTGGCGTCGCGTGATTCTTTTTGTTTTCGGGCGGGGTCGCGCACGCGTCGCCGGTGGTTACTCTAGAGGCTTCGCGGATCGTCCGCGATCGACCACGAAGGAGATCGACATGACCATGAACGACCAGACAGCATGCACCGCAGACTCGGCTGAGCCCCCACCAAGCACCGAGCGCACCGTACGACGACCGCGCGCGATTCGCGTGGGAGACATCGTCCACGATGTCGAGAGTGGGCAGCGAGCACTAGTAGTGGAGGGCACTTCAAAGAAGCCGCTGAGCAAGAACGACCCGAAGGTGCGCGTCGAGCCAGTTGGCGACGGGCCGCTCGACCACAAGCGTTGGCATCGGCAGAGCCGCTTTGTGTGGGAGAAATCACTCGCGGTCTTCCTGTAGACGCGCGTTGCGGCGCGTCGTGACTACCCGATCACCTTGTAGTTCGACGCGTTTCCGGAGACCGCGCTCTCGGTGTAGGTCTTTCGCCCGCCGACCTTGAACGGCAGGTCCCCGAACTCGATGTCGGGGACGAGAATCTTCCTCGTGCGCCCGCTCGGCCACCGGAGGATCGCCACCGCGGAGAACTTCCCCGCGGCATCCGCGCGCCGCATGCGCTTCTCGCGGACCCTTACGAAGAAGTCGAGGACCTCGGGGTCATTGTGGTGGACGGTGAACTTCAGCTCGATGCCATCGTCGACGCTGTCGAACTCGGGCGAGACCGCGCCAGTGTAGTCCTCCTTGAGGATCTCGCCCTTGGCGGTGATCTCGAAGTCCTTGATCTTGACGAGGCTGTCCTCACCGCCGTCGGGGCCGGTGAAGCGGAGGGTGCACTCGAGACCTTTGAGGCGGAGCGACATGGCGGCATCGTGGGCGGCCACCGCGCCCCGCGGCGCGAGCGGGCTGCGCTGGCGACGAGCTGGCGCTATCTCGATCGTCCTCGACCTTCCGCCATGCGCGCCGGCTCGCTATGGTCCGACGCATGGCTTCCTCCTCTATCGAATCACGTGTGGCGGCATCTGCGGCGCGCTTCGCCGAAGCACTTGTTGCGGAGCTACGCCGCGCGCCGGTGGCTGACCTTCTCGCGCTCGCGTCTGAGCCCATCTCGCCGCGCATCGATCTCGGCAATGGCGCTCGTGGCACGGTGCGCAAGTCGCCGGCCCGTCGGCCCGAGCTCGCGAAGCAGCGCATCGAGCACGCGGTCGACGAGATCGTCGCCGAGAATCGTCTGAACGACCGCGAGCGTTTCATGCTGCTTCACGTGCCCTATGGCGCACTCCGCGACGAGTTGGCAGAGGCCATGGGTCTCGCGCATCAAACGACGAAGATGCACATCCGCGGCCTGCTCCGAAAGCTCGGTGCGAAGGGGCTCGGTGAGGTGGCGTCGCGCATCCTCCACCGAGCTGCCTCCTACGAGTAATCGGTCAGGCCGCCTTTGCCAGCGCTGAGAACGAGATAAGCGCACCTGCGCCGATGGTCGCTTGCAGAACGATCGTGTCCATCGAATCGAGCTGCTCGACGCGGAGGTTGAGGACGAACGTCCTTCGAAGCGAGGTGCTGCCTTCGGTAACGTCGAAAGGCCCGATCCGTTCGGCGTCCTTCATTCCTTCGAGAAACTCTTGGGCCTTGGTGAGAAGCTGTGCGGCGCGCTCCTCGGTCTTCAGCTTCTTGACGAACGGCCGGTCGAAGTCGGCGAGCGAGTCGGTGATGAAGTCGGCGAGCCGGATTCGAGACTTCGGCGTCTGCGCGGGAAAGAGGATGGGATCGACGCTGGTGACGCCGGACATGAACTGCGCCCCCTCGTCCTCATCGACGTAGGGTGCCTCGATGCCGGCGGCCTTCGCGCGCACGTATTCGGGCGGTCCCCACTTGGCGAGCGCGGAGCCGACCCCGACGTAGCTGGTCGGAATCTTGTCCGTGGTCTGCGCCGGGTTTTCTTCGGGGTTGAGGAGCGAGTCGAGCGAGGCGGCGACAATATCGCCGTGCACCTCGATGATGCCGTCGTCCGTGAAGCCGACGCCCCCCATCGCAGAGCCGAGCGCGGCGATTTCGGGGATGTACTTTCGCCACTCTGGCACGTACGAGACTCGCTCGTGTCGATAGGCAGCGACGCCGGGCTCGGCGCGGTCTTCCATGGTGACGATGGACGTGCCAATCGGAGGCGCGAGCACGGCCTTCCGGCCGTAGTGACCGAGTCCGGACGTATCGAGGGCGTTCTGTTTGAGGGCGCGTCGGATGGCGTTGCTCTGCCTGGCGCTGACGACGTAGTTGAACTTCCTGCTCGGGCCGGAGAGGGCCTTGGTGGCATCGAGCGCGGCGAGGTAGGCTGCGTCCTTCGCGCCCTCGCTGAGCGCAGGGGCCAGCGCGGCGGGGTTGATGACCGACCACTCGGCGGCGGGCGAGACGACGCTCTCGATCGTGAGAAGGGTGCTCGCGACGGCGCCGAGGTAGCTCCCGTCGTCGAGCGCGGGACGGCACTTCACGCTCACTAGCGCAGTGGTGCCCGCCGGGATGGTGAGCGTCTGCATGGAGACAACGCGACTCGCGAGCGTGCCGTCGCTGCACACCGTGCCCGCGGGAATGAGGGAGGGGAGCGGCCCGCTCGAGGCGGAGACGGTGACGCCGAGTGGAAAGCCGAACGCGGCGGCGGTCGACGTGCTGGCCAGGGAAAGCTTCCCCGTCGCTCCGAGCTTGGAACAGAGCCGCACGCGTCCACTCGCAGTGACGCGCACGGTGACGTTGGCGAAGGCAACGGCCTCGACGACGCTCTTCACTTCCGCTGCGGAGACAGCCGCGAGGCTTACGACGTTGCCGGTGCCCGTCGTGACCCCGAGCACGAGGCCGAGCTTTGCGAGCGTGCCCGAGGTCGCCGCGATGATCGAGATCTTCGAGCCGAGCCCGGCAGTGGGCGAGCGGAGTCGCAGGTCCGTGCCGGCGGCCTCCGCGACGACGGATGCGAAGGTCGCATTGATGCGCGCGACGACGCCCGCGAGCGAGGCGTCCCCCGCGGTGAAGGTCACGGTGATGCCGACGCTCCGGTCGATCGAGACGGTCACTTGCTCGCCAGCGGTGAGCGCGCCGAACGGAGGCGCTGCAGCGCTCGTGACGACGGCGGCGGCTCCGTTGAAGGTGGCGGTGATGGGGGCCGCAGCTCCGTCGATGAGGAGCGCGAGGGTCTGCCCGTCGGCGAG
>JANXMC010000116.1 GCA_025354825.1 Myxococcales bacterium | reverse complement strand
AACATCCTCGTACTCGAATCGGGAATCACGATGGCAGATAATACGAAGCGCAGTGTGGTGCTGGTGGGTTGCGGCCGCATCTCGAATCGTCACATCGACGTCTTGGGTGAATGCCCCGAGGTCGAGCTCGTTGGCGTTTGCGATCTCGATCAAAAGTTGGCGAACGCTGCCGCAGCGCGCGCCGGAGGGAAGCCGCGCGTGTTCGTCGACTACCAGGAGATGGTCGAGGCCCTGCGCCCCGAGATTGCGGTCATCCTCACCGAGTCTGGCCGTCACGCGGCGATCGGTCGCTCGCTCGCCGGGCGGGTGCCGAATCTCGTCGTCGAGAAACCGATGGCGCTCACCCTTACCAGCGCCGACGAGCTGATCGAGGCGTGTGAGAACGCGGGCACGAGGCTCTTCGTCGTAAAGCAAAATCGGTACAATCCGCCGGTCGTACGCGCACGCGACGCGTTGACGCGGGGCCGGTTCGGAAAGCTAGTTCTGGGCACGGTGCGCGTCCGCTGGTGCCGTGACCAGGCCTACTACGATCAAGCGTCGTGGCGCGGCACATGGGCGCAGGACGGCGGCGTCTTCGCGAACCAGGCAAGCCACCACATCGACCTCTTGCAATGGTTCTTTGGTCCTGTCGAGAGTGTGCATGCCCGTATCGCGACACAGCTTGTGAAGATCGAGACCGAGGACACCGGGGTCGCGACGCTCCGTTTCGTGAACGGCGCGCTCGGCGTGATCGAGGCGACGACGGCCACGCGGCCCAAGGATCTGGAAGGCAGCCTCTCGGTCCTCGGTGAGCAGGGCTCCGTGGTGATTGGCGGCTTCGCCGTGAATCGCGTCGACTCGTGGCAGTTTCACACGCCGGAAGCAGACGACGCGAACATCAAAGATCTCACGACAGCGCCTCCCAACGTCTACGGCTTTGGCCACTACGCGTTCTATCGCGATATGTTGAAGTGCATCGAAACCAACAGGCGCGCGATGCTCGACGGGCTCGAAGGGCGGAAATCACTCGAGCTTATCAACGCGCTCTATGAGTCCGCGTCGACAGGCGAGGAAGTGCGCCTGCGGTACGTGCCTCGGCACGTGCGGCTTGGGGCGGTGAAGGCGTGAGCGCGCCGGGCGTCACGCTCTGGCGAGAGCCCTCGCACGGCGACTTGCCCGATCCGATCATCGGTACGAACTCGAACCTGCGGCCGCCGGTCATCCTCTACCCAGGCGTCGTCCTCGGCGACGACTTCGCCTGCGGGCACTTCGTCACGATTCGGGAGCGTACGCGCATCGGGCAGCACTGCTCCGTGGGCACTTCGTCGGTGCTCGAACGCGACGTCGTGCTTGGCGACCACGTGCGCGTCCACTCGCGGGTGTTCATTCCCGAGTACTCCATCCTTCACGACCACGCGTGGATCGGACCGGCTGTCGTCATAACAAACGCCAAGTTCCCGGCGTCTGCGCATACGAAGACCCATCTTGCGGGCGTGACGGTGGGCAAACGCGCGAAGGTGGGAGCGGGCGCGGTCCTCTTACCGGGAGTGTCGCTCGGAGAGGACTGCCTCGTCGGGGCGGGCGCCGTGGTGACGCGCGACGTGCCCAACGGGGCTGTTGTGGTTGGCAACCCAGCGCGCGTAATTGGTCATGTCTCCGAGAAGCGCTTCGGGGACGGCTCAGTGGTTTATGAAGGGAACCGAACGTGAAAATACCGCTCCTTGATCTGAAGTTGCAGCACGCCTCGCTCGCTCCCCGAATTGAAGAAGCGATCGCCAAAGTGCTCGCCTCGACGTCGTTCGTGGGTGGACCGCCGATTGCCGAGTTCGAGCGGGCGTTCGCGACCTACTGTGAGACTCGCCACGCAATTGGCTGCGGTAATGGGACGGACGCGCTCGAGATGGCGCTCCACGCGCTCGGCGTGGGGAAGGGCGATCGCGTGGTTACGGTCTCCCACACGTTTATCGCAACCGTCGAAGCGATCGTCAACGTGGGCGCAGAGCCCGTGCTGGTGGACGTCGATCCTCAAACGCTCGTAATGGATACGAACGCGCTCGCCGAGACGATGGCGAAGGTCGACGGGGTGCGCGCGATCATTCCGGTGCACGTTTACGGCAACATGGTTGCGATGGATCGGGTTGTCGAAATCGGGCGTCGCCATGGTGCGGCGATTATCGAAGACGCGGCTCAGGCCCACGGGGCGCGCTACCGAGGCAAGCGCGCGGGGACGTTCGGTGACCTTGCGACGTTCAGCTTCTTCCCCGGTAAGAACTTGGGGGCGCTGGGAGATGCGGGAGCGCTCATTACATCGGACGACGAGCTCGCGCGGCGCGTGTCGGCCCTTCGCGACCACGGTCGCCGCGAGAAGTACGTGCACGATTCGTTCGGCCGCAATTCTAGGCTCGATCCGCTCCAGGCCGCGGTCCTTTCCGTGAAGCTGCCAGCGCTTGACGGGTGGAACGCAGGCCGCCGGGCCGTCGCTGCGCGCTACGACCAAGCGCTTCCGCCGAGCCTCACGCGCGTTGCTACGACGCCGGAGTGCGAGCACGTCTATCACCAATACGTCGTTCGCCACTCGCGTCGCGAGGCGCTCCGTGAGGCCCTAGCCGCAGCGCAAATCGACAGCGGCGTGCACTACCCCGTACCGGTGCATCTCCAGCCTGCGTGGCGCGCGCATGGGTTCCCCGAGGTGAGCTTGCCGCACACGGAGCGCGCGTGCGAAGAGGTCTTTTCTCTCCCGATCTTCCCGGAGCTCAACAGCGAGCAGCAGGGGCGGATCGTTCGAGTGCTGAGCGACGCGCTTGGCTGAGGCGCGCTTGTGAGCAGGAGTGCCCATGATCACGATCGTCGATACCGGCGTCGGTAACCTTGCCTCGATCAAGAACATGCTCAATCGAGCGGGAGCCGCGTCGACCATCACGGCTGACGCGGGCGCGATCCGCGCCGCACGGAAAATCATCCTGCCAGGGGTCGGCGCGTTCGACGAGGGGGTGGAGCGCCTTGTGACACTAGGTTTGGTGGAGATCCTTCGCGAAAAGGCGCTCGTGGAGAAGGTTCCGCTGCTCGGAATCTGTCTCGGCGCTCAGCTCCTCTTCGAGCGGAGCGAAGAAGGAAAACGCGACGGGCTCGGGCTGGTCCCGGGCAGTGTCGTTCGTTTCCAGAAGGAGCGCCTTGGCGCCGACCTCCGCATCCCGCATATGGGGTGGAGCGAGATATCCCTCCGCAAGCCGAGCGTCCTCTTCGAAGGGATGCCTGACGAGCCGCGCTTCTACTTTGTGCACAGCTATCACTTCGCACCTGCCGACTCTGCCGACGAGCTGTGCGTGTGCGAGCACGGCTATCCGTTTGTCGCCGCCGTGGAGCGCGGTAATATCTACGGGGTGCAATTTCATCCCGAGAAGAGCCACAGATTTGGGCTGAAGCTGATGGACAGCTTCGCAAAGATCGCCGCGTGAGGCGCGTCCGCGTGATGCCCGTCCTGCTGCTGCGGGACGGAGGCGTGGTCAAATCGGTCCGATTCAAGAGCCACGTTTACGTTGGCGATCCCATCAACGCGGTGAAGGTGTTCAACGACAAGGACGTCGATGAGATTTGCATTCTCGACATCGACGCAACTCCCAAGCGCCGCGGTCCCGATCTCCACGTCATAAGCTCGATCGCGAGCGAGGCGTTCATGCCGCTCTCGTACGGCGGCGGTCTTACGACCGTCGACCAGATGAAGGCGGTCATGCAGCGAGGCGTTGAGAAAGTGGTGATCAACACGTCAGCCCTCGAGCGCCCTGACCTCGTGAGTGAGGCAGCTCGAGTATTCGGTAGCCAGAGCGTCGTGGTGTCGATCGACGCGAAGCGCGGGCTCTTTGGCGGGCACAAGACGTACGGCCGTGGCGGCACGAAGGCGGGCGGCCTGGACCCTGTCGGCCACGCTCGGCGGATGGAGCAAGCGGGGGCGGGGGAGATCTTCCTCTCGTCGATCGACCGCGACGGAACGATGCAAGGCTACGACCTCGATCTCGTGGCCGCCGTCGCCCGCGCAGTCCAGGTGCCCGTCGTGGCGTGCGGCGGGGCGGGAACGACCGCGGACTTCATCGGCGCGGTGAAGGCCGGCGCGTCGGCGGTCGCTGCGGGCAGCATGTTTGTCTTCGTCGGAAAACATCGGGCGGTGCTCATCAACTACCCGCGGCAGGAGGAGCTGCGGCAGCTTTTTGAGCTAGCGTAGGGTGAGCTGGGCTTGGTAGAATGGCGGTAGGTCACCTGCGCTAAATGCGGCGGCCAAGTCCTCCGGCACTCCGCCGTACGCCGTGGCGCTGCTCCGACGACGCGCGCGCCGGCGCCACCTGCCACACGACAATGGCCAACATGGACTACTTTGCGGAGTTACAAAAGCGACTCATGCGCAGCGCAGCGCGACGACTCGCGCATCGATCGGGCGCAACCTTGGTTCAAGAGGAGCAGCCGCTCGCCGATCTATATAGTCGTTTCCCGGCGGACGTCCTTGAGCAGCGCCGCTTCTACAATGTCGGTGCCGGAAAATTTGCTCACAAATGGTGGACGAACGTGGACTACGCGTCCGAACACTATCAGGCGCATCAGTCCCACCCGTTCGTTGAGTTCGATCTGAACGCGCTGGTTCCACTTCCGATCGAGACGGGTTCGGCGGAGTGCATTTATTCGTCGCATACGATCGAGCATGTCGGAGACGCCGCCGTCGCGAACCTGTTCCGCGAAGCGTATCGTTGTCTAAAGCCGGGCGGCGTCATTCGGCTCACGACGCCGGACGCCGAGCTCGGGTACGCGGCCTACCTTAACAAGGATCTCAGCTTTTGGTATTGGAGGAGCTGGTACTCCGATCCCGGAACCTGGGAAGAGGAATACGTGTGCCCCCTCCGAGATGCGTCGGTCGAACAGCTATTTCTGCATCACTATGCAAGCCAGCTGACGCGCATTTCCTCAGACCGTTCCGCATCGGCGAAATACGGAGACGAGGAGATTCGGGCGAAACTGGACGAGCTAGGACTCGAAGGGGCGCTTCAGTTCTTTACGACCCAATGCAATTTCAACCCCGAGCGCACCGGGAGCCACATCAACTGGTGGACCCACAGCAAGATTAAGCGAATGCTTCGCGAGGCAGGGTTCGAGGCCACGATTCACTCCGGGTACGGTCAGAGCCGCTTTGCCCCCCTGCGCGACACGCGCCACTTCGATTCGACGCATCCTGCAATATCGCTGTATTGCGAGGCAGTGCGGTAGTACCGCGTAAGCGTTACCTGATGAGCGCGAGGAAGAGGCTCGACGGTTCGTCGAAGCGCTGCGGGAACGTCTCCGCGGCTTCGCCCGAGAACTGCATCCGCGATATACCCGTCTCATCGAGCTCGGCCGCTACGCTCACTTGCGCCCGAGCTCCCGAATCATATTCGGCATGACATTCCTCGCGAAATACTGCTCGCCGAGTGCGTCCGGCACGACGTGCTCGCGGAAGCGAAGTGCAATGTCGAGCAGCTCTTCGGGCGTCTCTGGGCGAAACGCATGCCCCGCGTCGACGAGCGGCTGCACAATCTCACTGCCGGCAATAGGCAGAACAACGGTCGGGACGCCAAGCGCCAGCGCCTCGAAGTGACACGTTGATGAGATGCTCATGTGCAAATGTGCTTTGGCGAGCAGCGCGAAGGTCCCAGGCGTACTTGACGCGGGTACGACGTGAACGCTCTCGCAATCCCGAAAAGCGGATTCATACGATTCGACGTTGGTGTGGTATCCGGGGTGGAGCTTAATGTGCAGTTGGAATCGCAGTCGGCCGGCCGCGAGGCGCACGAACTGCGAGACGAACGCGATGACTCGGTCGGTCTCGAGCCCTTGCGTCGTGAGTACAATCTTGCATTCATCGTCGGGTCGGTCGAGTCCGCGGGAACGAAACTTGTCGACGCGCACACTCCCGACAGCGGTGAGCTCAGACGACCAAAATCCATTGGCCGCGAGCTCGCGTTGCCAGTGCTCACCGTATAAGAACATGCGATTCGGCAATGGCATGCTTCGCTTGTACGGGAGCGCATACTTCGACCACGAATTTCCGGGGAAATGCCGATGGGTGAATCCGTGTTGGAACTCGACGACCTCAATCCCAAGCTCTCGTGCCGCCGCGACCACCGCAAAATCTCCACTGTCGGCGAGCAAGAGCCGCTTCGGGCAGAGGCGCGAAAACAGCCAGCTATACGCGCGCTTTTGCCCTCTGAACCTCGCCACGTCGCCCGCGATGCGGTCGGCGGTGAATCCAGGCACACCAAGCCCTTGGCGCAGGGCGTGCACGATAGGCTCGACCACGTCTGAGCGATCAGCAGAAAATTCACGTGCAAGTCGCCGCGATAGGATGTCCATTGCGAACGTGCTGAGGTCGCGCGGTACCGCGTACCCCGTCCCATCGTCGAAGAAGCTGTGATTGTTAAGCCATTCGATTTTATAGTGATGCCCCAACGCCTGCAGAACATCGTCGAAGTAGATGTCCTTCCGCAGTCCGTTTTCGTATTCGGTATGGGCCGAGCTGGACGTCTTGACGACGTACCGCACTCTTCGCAATCGTGCGGCGGAGGCAATATCTCGAAGTGCGACCTTCCAGATCTCTTGACGCGTGAACGCCTTCTTTCCGCCGTCGAATGCCAAATTCTGCAGCGTCTGTCCGACGGCAAAACGTTGGGCTGGCCACACACACCATCCGTCGATCTTGTACTGCAGCAGGTCGTACTTCTCTTCGACCCACTGAAGCCGCTCCGACGCCTCGGCTTCGGACATGCTGCCGCCCGCCATTACGTCACCCGGCCTTCACAAGCACCGGCGCTGCAGTCGTCGCACTGATGGACGTTCGCGTCGTGTCCCATGGGAGGAACGGTTGCAGTATCCCGGCCCGGCCCTTCTCGGGCGTGCCTATTTCGAGAATGCTGAACGCGGGCCGTTATTACATCGTCGTGGGGATCGCGAATTCTGCGTATCGAATTTCGTACGATCGG
>JANXMC010000592.1 GCA_025354825.1 Myxococcales bacterium | reverse complement strand
TGCGTCTCCGGCCACTGCGTGGATGCTTGCCCCGCCACCAAGTGCGCGACGGGAAGCGTCTGCGTAAACGGCGGCTGCATCCCCGAGCAGAAGCCCACCTTCGCCTGCAACATCACGGGCACGAAGCCCGACGGCATTCAGGACGCGTGCAAGTCGGGCAGCATCTGCCTCCGTCGCAGCTGCTACATCAGCTGCGATACCGACGCAGGCGCGACGGACGCGGGCTCGTCGTGCCGTAGCGCGGATACGTTCAACGTCTGCAAGGCGGTCGCGACGAGCAGCGGAACATTCGCAGTCTGCAGCACGGCCACCGGCCTCGGCACCGAATGCTCGCCCACCGGCAAAGCGTGCGACGCCTCGAAGGTCTGCATCGACGGCGTGTGCCGCTGATTCGACGGGAAGAGACAAGCCGGAAGCGCCTCCCGAAACGGAGGCGCTGACCCCGAAGGCGAAAGGGTTGGCTTACTGGCCGTCCTTTCGCCTTCCGCTTGCGCAGCCGATGTTCACCGTCAGCTCGAACGTGCCGTCGCTCCAGTACTTGTCAATCGCGTCGCGCACGTAGGCGAACGCGCGAGGAGCCTCGCCGACACCTAGCTGCGCGCGAAGCTCGGGCAGGATCATCAAGCGCGTTACGGGATCTTCAAAGAAGTCGCGGCCGCTCTGAAACGAGAGCGTCGCGAGGCGCGTGCTCACGTCGATGTAGTCGAACCCCGCCGCTTCGACTTCGTGGGCGAACGTATCGGGCGTGGGGCGAACGAGGGTCGCAAGCTCGATGGCCGTGCCGAGCTCGGCGGCTTCGCTGCGAACCGCGAACTCCCGAAGGAGATCGAGCACCTCCTGAAACGAGCCGCGCACCGGCATCGCCAAAAGCGCTTGCCCTTGCGGCGCGAGAAGCCGTGCGAGCTCGCCGAGGACGCGCGCGCGGCCGTCGGGGTGCGCCGGCGCTTGAAGCGAAAGACCGTGGGAGAACGCGGCCGCCGGCAGCGGCACCGGGTAGCCGTCCGCCTGGCGGTAGTCGCTCACCATCTCCGGCATCGTCGCGGCCTTCGCCTTGGCGAGCTCGATGGCGTGGGACGAGCTGTCGACACCGTAAATGTGGGCGCCGAGGAGCTTCATCGCGATGCCTCGATCGGGAAACCCCGTGAGGCAATCGAGGTGAACGACCTGCGCCTCTTCGCCCTCGACGATCATCTCGAGGGCGAGATCGCCGAAGAGCGAGAGGTACCGCGGAACGACGAACGTCTCGAGGATCGCCGCGTCTGCGGGACCCATGCGCGTCGCAACCGGAGCGCGCGTTGCCGCGGGCTCGCCGAACGGGCGGTTCCTCTCGATGGCCAACGTCAGCGCCCCGAACGCGAGGGGGCGCCGCGCGGGCGGCCGCGATCGTCGCCGCCGGGTGCGGACTCGGGCGCTGCGGCGGCGAGAATCTCGCGCGCCTCGCGGGCGAGCTCGCCGAGCGTCACGCGGCCTTCTTCGCCCTCATCGTCTTCGAGGGGCACTTCGCGCGTGTCCTTCTCGAGCGCCGCGAACATCGCGGAGGCCGACGGGTCGCCGAACTCGACGAGCGCTTCGATCGCCGACGCGACGGCCTCGGGGTCTTTGTGCTGCAGGAACTTGCCGAGCAGCTTCACGATGCCGGGCTCACCGACTTCGAGGAGCAAGTACGGCAACTCGTAGAGCGCGGGGCTGCCGTTGGGCATCCGCTCGAGAGCGCGCTCGATGCCTAGAGCGACTTCCTTGAAACGGTCGAACGCGTGCTCTTCGAGCGCTTCCCCCGCGACGCGACGCGCCTCGGGCTCGTCGGCGGCGAGGATGTCGATGAGCAGGTCGACCGTCTTCGGCCCTTCGAGCTCACCGAGCAGCGACGCGATACGAACGAGGCGAACGACGCGCTCGTCCTCGTCCAGGTTTTCGGTGGCGGCAATCGCCGTGGCGAGCTGCGCGACGAGCGGCGCCTGATCGCCGTCGACGAGCTCGATGTGGAGGCGGCGCACTTCGCGCTCGGCCGTGAATAATTCTTCGAGCTTTTTGGTTGTGTCGGACACGTTCGAAACCCTCTTTTGAACGCCACGTACCCCTCGCGTCGCGGCGACGCAACGCTACCATGGCCTCTCCCCTCGCCGCCCGACCCATGCCGCTCCCGCGCTCCACGTTTTCACCCCCCGTCTTGCTCGCCGCAGCGCTGCTGGCAGCCCTCACGCTCGGCATGGCGCCGTCTGCTCGAAGCGCCGTCGTGGTCTCCATCACCGGCATTGCCGGCACAGCCGCGGCAAGCTCGCGCGACGCCGACGATTCTCCCCGCGCGTTGGACCGCACCGCGGCGAGCGGGTGCGGCGAAGGGATGCTCCCCGACGGCGACGGCTGCGTGCGGCTGCCTCGCGACGGCGACGACGAAGGCGCGCTGGATGCGCCCGCGGCCGAGAACGCGCACCGCGAGCGCTCCGGCCGCTGGGCGATCTACGACCAGATTCCGCGCCGGCCCGATCGCACCGCCGACTACGACGCCTACCGCTACCCCACCCCGCCAGGCCTCGCCGGCGGCAGGAGCGTCATTAGCGGCTACGATCTCGACCGCCCCGACCCGCTGCAAAGGCGCGGCGCGACGATCCGCGCCATCGGCCACGGCGGCGTCGACCTCCCTCAAGTCAAGGGGACGCCCATTAAGCTCGTGAGCCTCGAGCACCAACGCGGCCCCGCGCAGGTGATCTACGTCGGGCCGCTTTTCGGAACGACCGTCGTGACGCGGCACTCGCTCGTCGAAGCGGGCCAAATTCGCGACTACCTGCTGCTCTTCGGACACCTCGACGCCGCAGCGCCCGGCGTCGCGATGGGGGTCGAGCTCGCCGACGGCGACCTGGTCGGGTTCGTGGGCGATACCGGCTCGCCGGAGCTCGTTCACCTGCATTTAGAGGCTCGCCGCGTGCGCGAGGGGGTCGATCCCTCGAAGCTCGGAGGCGCTCCGTGGCGCCTCCTGGCGAGCGACATCAGCATCGTCTGCGATCCGCGAAACGTGCTCCCCCTGCGGTAGGCGGCCGGCCTTCCGCGCGCCCGTCACGTGCCCGTCACCTACCCAACGCAGCGCGTCAGGCGGAACGCGGTCTTCACAGAAATTCGCAATCGGCTCAGCGGCTTGCGCGAGGCGGTCATCCGAGCGACCATGAAGGCTTAGCGGGTGAGCACTCCCTCGGCATTACGGCGTCCCGATGACACTGCGCCCTCCCTTCGTGGCGCGCCGGGCTTCCTATGTCCGACGTGCCGCAAGCGGTTCGATCCGCCGCCGTCGGCGTCCATTCCGCAGTGTCCGGACGACGGCTCGGCCCTGGTGCTGCTGCGCGACTTCGCGGAGGCCGAGGGCGACCCGATGCTCGGGCGCACGCTCGACGGCCGCTTTACCGTGCTCGCACGCCTCGGCGCAGGCTCCATGGGCACGGTCTACCGGGCCCGACAGCATCCGGTCGGCCGCGATGTCGCCATTAAAATTCTCCGTAGCGACCGCGCCATCGACGAGGTGAGCCGCGCGCGCTTCCTTCGCGAGGCCCGCGCCAACAGCGCGCTCGCGTCGCCGAACACCGTCACTGTCTTCGACTTCGGACAGGAAGAGAACGGCGATTTTTACCTGGCGATGGAGCTGCTCGAAGGCGAGTCGCTCGGCCAGCGCTTGAAGCGAACGGGTCGCCTCTCGGTCGATGTCGCCATCGAGACGGCGCGCCAGGCGCTTCGGTCACTTTCCGAAGCGCACTCGAAGGGGATCATCCACCGCGATCTCAAGCCCGACAATTTGTTCTACGCGCACATGCCCGACGGCGGCCCGAACG
>JANXMC010000089.1 GCA_025354825.1 Myxococcales bacterium | reverse complement strand
CGCCGCGGGCACGCGCCTCGGCGTGCCTCTTCTGGGTCGCTCTTCCGAAGGATGCACGCGAGCTCCTGCAGCGTCGTGCGCGTAGCCTGGGCCGACTGCGTCTCGAGCTGGGGCACGGCGCCGCGCAGGCCGCATTGGCGGCGGAGCTCGAGACCACGATGCGTGCCGTCGCAGGCGACGATGCGCGCGCGTCGAGCCGGTACCTCGTCGAAGAGCTCGCGGCCGATCAGGTGCGGTTTGCAACGAGCGCCGACGCCGTGAAGCTCAAAGACGCGCTCCTCGCCGATCTCGAAGAGCGCGGCGCGCGTCGGGCGTTCGAAGAGGATCTCCGCGCTCTCGAGCCCTACGACGCCGCGCGCCTCGAGATTGCAGCGGCCTACGTCGACGGCTTTCTCGCCGCCTCTGGCGCGAAGGGCCCCGACGCGCGCCCCTTCGCGCGCGAGGCCGCGGTGCTGTTGCTCACCGATCACACGCTCGATCGCGACGTGAGCACCGCCATCACCAAAGGCGAGGCTACGGGCCTTCTGGGGCAGCATCCGCGCATCGAAGGGCGCACGCTACGCATCGCCCTCGACGATCTCCTCGCCCGCGTGGGCGCGCACCGCACCGACCGCGCGCCGCGCTTTCGTGCGTACCGAAAAGTTCGCGGGGCGATCCTCGAGCGGGAGCGCGCACGGCTGCGCCTCGACGAATTCACGCCACGCGTGCTCACGTCGTTCGTTCGGAATCGCCTCATCGACGAGGTCTACTTGCCACTCATCGGCGCGAACCTCGCGAAGCAGATCGGCGCCGTCGGCGAGAAAAAGCGAACGGATCTCATGGGGCTTCTGCTCCTGATTTCCCCGCCGGGCTACGGCAAGACGACGCTGATGGAGTACGTCGCGAGCAAGCTTGGTCTCATCTTCATGAAGGTGAACGGCCCGGCGCTGGGCCACGATGTCACGTCTCTCGACCCCGCCGAAGCGAAGAACGCGACAGCGCGCCAAGAGGTTGAGAAGATCAACTTGGCACTCGAGATGGGCAACAACGTCATGTTGTATCTGGACGATATTCAGCATACGAACTCGGAGTTGCTACAAAAGTTCATCTCGCTTTGCGACGCGCAACGCCGCATCGAAGGCGTGTGGCGCGGAAAGACGCGTACCTACGATCTCCGCGGCAAGAAGTTCTGCGTCGTCATGGCGGGCAACCCGTACACCGAGTCCGGCGCGCGGTTTCAAATTCCCGACATGTTGGCCAATCGTGCCGATACGTACAATTTGGGCGAAATTCTCGACGGAAAGTCCGACCTCTTCGCCCTCAGCTACCTCGAGAACGCGCTCACGTCGAACTCGACCCTCGCCCCGCTCGCAGGTCGCGACGCGGAGGACGTGCACAAGCTCGTTCGAATGGCCCGCGGCGAAGAGGTTGCGCTCACCGATCTGGCCCACGGCTATTCGGCGGCCGAGGCTCTCGAGATTAAAGAGCTGTTCACGCGCCTCTTCGAAGTTCAGAAAACGCTACTCCTCGTGAATGCCAATTACATTTCATCGGCTTCGCAAGACGACGCGTTTCGAAGCGAGCCGCCGTTCAAGCTTCAAGGGAGCTACCGCAACATGAGCAAGCTCGCCGAGAAGGTCGTCTCGGCGATGAACCCGGACGAGCTTCAGCGGTTGATCTCGGATCACTACCAGAGCGAGTCGCAGACGCTCACGACGGGCGCCGAGCAGAATTTGCTGAAGCTTGCCGAGCTACGGGGCGTGATGACGGAGACGGAGAAGGCACGCTGGCAGGAGATCAAAGAGACGTTTCAACGCACGAAGCGCATGGGCGGTGCCGATGCGGACCCCGTGGCGCGTGTGACGGGCACGCTGAGCGGCCTCGACACGCAGCTGCAAGGGATTCGTCAGGCGCTGTCGCGCGCGCTCGACGCGGCGGCGCTCGACCGCGCGAAGGATCGCGATGCCAAATCCGCGGCGGCGATGGCGCTTGCGGTCGCGCCCGCCGCGCCTCGCCCCGGCCGCGATCCGCGCGCCGAGTCGGCGCCTGGCGAGACGATGACGCCGGGGCTCGTGGAGCTTCTCGCGCAGCAGCTGGGCCTCGTCGAACGGGCCCTCGTGCCGCTGGTGAAGGCCGTTGCGGCGCAGACCGCGGCGACCCCCGTGAGCGCGCAGGATCCGCGCATCGACGAGCTGTTCGCCCTCGTGAAAAAGGTAGAATCGAGCCTTCGCAACGGCATCGGCGCCGGGAGCACGCCGCGCTTCGACGTGACCTTGGGGCAGCACACCGACAGCAACTTTTACGCGGGGCTTGGAGGCGGCGACCTCCTCGTCGAGGGCGGCCTCTTCGTCGCGACCTACGGCAAGCTCCCGAGCGTAGGCGCGCGTATCGCCGTGCGCATCGCGTTCCCTGGCGGCGCGGCCTGCGAAGCGACAGGCTCTGTCGCATTCCAACAGGAATTCGCCGACAACGACGGCACCGTCACGCTTTCGGGCTTCGGCGTGCGGTTCGACGAGGTCGAGGCCGAGACCCGAAGGTTAATTGCAGAGTACACGAAGCGGCGCGCGCCAATGCTGCGCGACGGCTGACGGCGTTAGGGGAGCGTGCCCTCCGCCGTGAGGGCGCGCTGGACGCAGTCGCCGGCGAGCCCTACTTGCCGCAGATCCCCTCGAGCAGCGCGCGGTCGCCTTGGAGGGCGACCCGTTGCATGTAGAATGCAAGACCGCGTTTCCCGCCTAGCTCTTCGCCGCCGCCCGCGCGCCCGGGCCCGCCGTGAATGAGCCCTGGGAGCACGAGACCGGGCGGAACGGCTTGCGCCGCGATCTTCGACGAGCCGATGGTCACGCGGCCGTGGAACGGCGCGATGCCGAGGACGAACGCCTTGAGGAACTCTTTGTCGTCGGAGTAGACGCTCGAGACCAAGCCGCCGTGGCCCGCGCGTACGAGGGCCGCGGCGCTCTTTGCCGAGCCGTCGTAAGACATGACCGTAGCCACGGGCCCGAAGACCTCGTGCAGGTGGGCAACGTCGCCCGAGGCGGGGGAGTCGTTGAACAGAAGCACGGGGGAGAGGAAGAACCCTTTGCCCGGTTCGCCGGCGCCAAGGAGCGGAGACACCTCCGTCGCACTGCCAAATACGACTTTGGCATTTGCTTCGAGCTTGCCAATTCCGGCGCGTACGTCTTTCAGCTGCTGCGCCGTGGAGAGCGGGCCCATCGTCACGTCTTCGAGGGACGGGTTGCCGACGCGTACACCCGAGAGGCGCTCGCGGAGGTGCTCGAGGACCATTTCGGCCTTGTCGCGCGGCACGTAGACGCGGCGGATCGCCGTGCACTTTTGCCCGGTCTTTTGCGTCATATCGCGAACGACGTCGGCCAAGAACAGGTTGAGCACGTCGGACCCTTCGGCCACGTCCGGGCCGAGCACGGCGGCGTTGAGGCTGTCGGCCTCGACGTTCATGCGAACGGAATTTGCGACGACGCCTTCGCCGCGACGGAGGAGCGCGCCCGTGGTGGACGAACCGGTGAAGGCGACGACGTCTTGCCCGGTCACGTGATCGAGCATGTCGCCGCTGCTTCCGCAGACGAGCGAGAGAACGCCCGCCGGCAAAATGCCTGCGTTCGCAATAAGCTCGACGATTCGGTGCGTGACGAGGGCCGTGCTCGTCGCGGGCTTCGCGACGATGGGCATGCCCGCGAGGATTGCCACGGCGGCTTTTTCGCCGAGGCCCCAGGCGGGGAAGTTGAAGGCGTTGATGTGGACGGCGACGCCTTCGCGGGGGACGTAGACGTGCTGGCCGAAGAGGCGCGCGCTGCGACCAAGCTGCGTCGCGTCGCCGTCGAGAAGGAACGTGCGGTCGCCGAGCTCGGCGCCGATATCGCCGTAAGCCGCGAGCGTTCCCCACGCGCCGTCGATATCGAACTTCGCGTCGCTGCGCGTGCTGCCGCCGTTCTGCACGGCAAGGCCAATGAGCTCGTCGCGCGCGCCGTGAATCGCTTTGGACATTGCACGAACGAGCTCGCCGCGGGCGGCGAAGCTCATCGCACGAAGGGCCGCGCCGCCTTCGCGCGCGTAGGCGAGCGCGCCTTTGAAGTCGAGACCGTCGGTTTTTGACGTCGCGAGAGTCTCCTCCGTCGACGGATTGACGAGCGCTACTTCGCGCCCTTTGCCGTTGACCCACTTGCCCTCGAGATAGCTCGCAAGCTCCTTCGGCTGACTCATCGCGCTCCTGCTTTCTTTTCCGCGGCGTCGGCCGCGAGCTTCTTCTCTGCTCTTCTGTCGGCCGCAACGGCCGAAATCACCTGGCGTACCGCGTCTTGCGGCCCGGTGGCCGACGTGTCGACCACGTGCTCTGCCTGCGTATAGAGCGGTTTGCGCGTGCGGAGGAGCGCCTTCAGCTCGCTCATCGCGTTCTCGCGGTTCTTCATCGGCCGCACGTCGCCCTGCGCCACGACCCTATCCCAGTGGTCTTTCGCGCTCGCCTTGAGCCACACGGTGCAGGTTCGTCGCTTCAAGAGCGCGAAGGTGTCTCGGTCTTTCACGATCGACCCGCCGGTCGCGAGGACGGCGACCGGGACTTCGTCGAGCACCTTGCGCAGCGTGTCGCGTTCGAGCTTGCGAAAATAGGCTTCGCCGTGAATCTCGAAGAGCGTCGAGAGACCCATGCCCGCTTCGGCGGCGACCATAGCGTCGAGCTCTAGAAAGGGGACGCCGAGCTCGCGGGCGACCATCGATCCAAGTGTGCTTTTGCCAGCGCCGCGAAGCCCCAGCAGCGAGACGATGCGACGGGGCGGCGCGCGAACGTCGCCCGCTTTCGACAGCAGCTCTGCCCCCGTCGTGTCGAGCGCGTCGGCCACATCGGCGAGGCGGGCGACGCTGATGTTCCCTTCGCCCGTTTCGAGCTGCACGAGGAACCGCTCGCTCACCTCGGCCTTTTTTGCGAGGGCCTTGAGGGTGAGACCGCACGCGGTGCGTCGTGCACGAACCGCCGCACCAAGGCCGCGAAGAAGCGCCGTTCGCTTCTCTTCACGCGTTGCAGCAGGCTCGGGGAATGATGAACTATAGTGCACAGTGTGCCTCAGAGACGCACTATAATACTTGAAGGCGTCGCTGTCGTGCCCTACCTTTCGAATCACCCGCATGGCTGCCAATCCCAACGACGTTCACGAACCCGTTCGATTCGAAACGCACCCCGATCGCTACAAGCACTGGAGACTCGAGCTCCCTTCGGAGCACGCTGGTGCGGTCGCGCGGCTCGTGATGAACATCCCGGAAGACGGTGGCCTCCGCCCCGGCTACCCGCTCAAGCTCAATAGCTACGATCTCGGCGTGGATATAGAGCTGGCCGATGCGATTCAGCGCATTCGCTTCGAGCATCCGGACGTGAAGGCGGTCGTCTTCACCAGCGGCAAAGACCGTATTTTCTGCTCGGGTGCGAACATCTACATGCTCGGCACGTCGAGCCACGCGTTCAAAGTGAACTTCTGCAAGTTCACCAACGAGACGCGCCTTTATCTCGAAGAGATGAGTCTCGAAAGTGGCATTCCGACCCTCGCCGCCGTCAACGGCACGGCCAGCGGTGGCGGCTACGAGCTCGCGATCGCGTGCGACGAAATCGTCCTCGCCGACGACGGCTCCACCGCCGTGAGCTTGCCCGAAGCGCCGCTCCTCGGCGTCCTCCCCGGCACCGGCGGCCTCACGCGACTCGTCGACAAACGAAAGATTCGCCGCGACCTCGCCGATGTGTTTTCGACGCTGGCCGAGGGTGTGCGCGGGAAGCGCGCCGTCGAGTGGCGCCTCGTCGACGAAGCCCCCGCCCGCGCGAAGTTCGACGAAGCCGTCAAGCGCCGCACGGCGGCGATCCTCGCGCGCTCCAAGAAGACGAGCCGCAAGGCGCTCGTGCTCACACCGCTCGAAGCCAAGCGCACGGCAACGGGTGCAGAGTACAAATACGTCACGTTCGCCGTCGACAAGGCAAAGCGTACCGCGTCGCTCGTCGTCCGCGCGCCCGAAGGGGCTGAAGCGCAGACGCCCGACGAGCTCGCGAAGGCAGGCGCCTCGGCGTGGATTATCCGCGCCTTCCGCGAGCTCGACGACGCCCTCTTGGATCTCCGCTTCAACCACCCACAGGTCGCCGTGGTCGCCGTCGAGACGAAGGGGAATCCCGAGAACGTCCTCGCCGTCGATCGGATGCTCGCGAAATACAAGGACGACGGCCTCGTCCACGAGGTCACCCTTCTCGTGAAGCGCGTTTTGAAGCGCATGGACATGACGGCGCGAAGCTTCTTCGCCCTCGCCGACGGCGAGTCGTGCTTCGCAGGCACGCTCCTCGAGCTCGCCCTCGCCGCCGACCGCCTCTACATGCTCGACAACGAGGACGCGCCTGCAAGTCTGTACGTCTCGCCGATGAACGCCGGCCCGTTCCCCATGGGCAACGGCCTCACGCGCCTCCAATCCCGCTTCTTGGGCGAGCCCGAGCGCACCCCCCGCGTCCTCGAAATGAGCGGGGCCATCGGCACGAAAGCCGCGCTCGACGCCGGCCTCGTCACCTTCGCCCCGGATGACATCGACTGGGAAGACGAAGTGCGGATCGCCTTCGAAGAGCGCGCGAGCATGTCTCCGGACGCCCTCACCGGCATGGAAGCAAGCCTGCGCTACGGCGGCCCCGAGACGATGGAGACGAAGATCTTCGGCCGCCTCACAGCCTGGCAAAACTGGATTTTCCAACGCCCCAACGCCGTAGGCGAGCGAGGCGCCCTCACACTTTACGGCCGCC
>JANXMC010000062.1 GCA_025354825.1 Myxococcales bacterium | reverse complement strand
CCTCGTTCCGGCGCTCGCGGCGGCCATCAACACCGGCGCCTTCGAAGAGCTCCTCGCGCGCGCAACGCTCGCCGGCCCGCTCGGTCACTAACCCCGGCCTCGGCGCGCACGAGCGACCGCCGAAATGCAGCGAGGGCCGCGCCGGACCTGGTCGGTCCGAGGCAGCCCTCTGGTTCGTGCAGGCCGTCGACGTGCCTAAGCTCGCGACCGCGACACGCTTCGTTCGCCGTTACTCTTTGAGAGCCTCGGCGCCGCCGATGATTTCCATCAGCTCCTTCGTGATCGCAGCCTGGCGCGCGCGGTTGTAAACGAGCGTAAGGCGCCCGATCATGTCCTTCGCGTTGCGTGTGGCGGCGTCCATCGCGGACATCCGCGCGCCGAACTCGCTCGCCTGGCTGTCGAGCAGCGCGCGGTACACCGAGACCACGATGTACATCGGCACGAGGCGCTCGAGGAGCGACCCCGCGTCGGGCTCGTAGAGGAACTCGGTGGGGGTCGTGCCATCTGCCGAGATCCCCTTGTTCGCCGAGTCTTGCGGCTCCGGGAGGGGAAGGAGGCGATCGACGCGGAGAAGCTGCGTGATCGCGCTCTTGAACTCGTTGAAGATCACGTAGACCGCGTCGTACTCGCCCTTGAGATAACGAGGGACGATCCACTCGGACACGACGCTGGCCTTCGCCATGTCGAGGCCGTCGTAGATCTTGCCGAAGTCGTTGGCGACCTTGCCGCCACGGCGCGCGATGTACTCACGGCTTTTTCGGCCGCAGGTCGCGAACTCGACGGTGATGCCTTCGGCCTTTTTCGCCTGCCAGGTCCGCTCGACAGCCTTGTTGATGTTCGTGTTGAAGCCGCCGCAGAGGCCGCGGTCGCTCGACATGACGAGGATGAGAATCTTCTTCTCTTCGCGCTTGGCGAGGAGCGGGTGGGCCGCCTTGGAGGCCGCTTCGCTCCCGTCCGTCGCGGTTGCGGCGTCCTTGCCCTCGGACATCGACGCGGCGACGCTCTGCAGCACTTCCGCCGTTTTCACGGCGTAGGGGCGCAAGGCGACGATGCGTGCCTGCGCGCGCGCGAGGCGGGCGCCGGCGACCATCTTCATGGCCTTCGTGATCTTTTGCGTCGACTTGACGCTCGAGATCCGGTTCCGGATGACCTTGAGAGACGGCATCGCTTACTTTCCGAAGCCCTTGCCGAACTCGGTGAGGGCGCTCTTGAGCGTGGCTTCGCTGTCCTTGTCGAGGACCTTCTTCGTGCGAATCGTCTCGAAGATCTGCGGATACTTCGATTCGATGAACGCGTAGAGCCCGGTCTCGTAGGCGTTGAGCTTGCTCACGTCGACGGCGTCGACGAAGCCCTTAGTCGCCGCGTAGATGATGACGACCTGCTTCTCGACGGGCTGCGGGACGTACTGCCCCTGCTTCAAGACTTCGACGAGGCGAACGCCGCGTTCGAGCTGGTTCCGCGTGACGGAGTCGAGGTCGCTCGCGAACTGCGCGAACGACGCCTTCTCGCGGTACTGCGCCAAGTCCAATTTCAGCGTGCCGGCGACGCTCTTCATCGCCTTAATCTGCGCGTTGCCACCGACGCGGCTCACCGAGACGCCGACGTTGATGGCCGGGCGAACGCCGGAGAAGAACAGGTCGGTCTCGAGGAAGATCTGACCGTCGGTGATCGAGATGACGTTCGTCGGGATGTACGCCGAGACGTCGCCGCCCTGGGTCTCGATGATCGGCAGCGCCGTGAGCGAGCCGCCGGACTGCGGGTTACGAAGGATCTCGTACTCGTCGCCCTTGGCCTTGAGCTCCTCTTTCGACGGGTGCTCGCCCTGCTCGCCCTTGAAGACCGTGGCCGATCCGATGTCGGCCCACTTGGTCCCCTTCTTCACGACCGCGTACTCGTTGGCCATCTTGGCCGCGCGCTCGAGGAGGCGGGAGTGGATGTAGAAGACGTCGCCCGGGTACGCCTCGCGGCCCGGCGGGCGGCGAAGGAGAAGCGAGAGCTGGCGGTACGCGACGGCCTGCTTGGAGAGGTCGTCGTAGATGACGAGGGCGTGGCGGCCGCTGTCGCGGAAGTACTCCGCCATCGTGACGCCGGTGTACGGCGCGATGAACTGGAGCGGCGCCGACTCGCTGGCGCCGGCGATGACGATGGTCGTGTATTCCATCGCGCCGTGCTGCGTGAGCTTGTCGAGAACGGTCGCGACGGTCGACTGCTTCTGCCCGATGGCGACGTAGAAGCAGTAAACGCCTTGGCCCTTTTGGTTGAGGATCGCGTCGAGGGCGACCGCGGTCTTGCCTGTCTGACGGTCGCCGATGATGAGCTCGCGCTGACCACGGCCGATTGGAACCATCGCGTCGATGGCCTTGATGCCCGTCTGGAGCGGCTCTTTGACCGGCTGGCGCTGAAGGATGCCGGGGGCCTTCACTTCGACGCGGCGACGGTGGGGCGACTCGATGGGGCCCTTGCCGTCGACAGGCTGCCCGAGGGCGTTGACGACGCGGCCGACGAGGGCCTCGCCGACGGGGACGTCGAGGATGCGCCCGGTGCGCTTGACGACGGAGCCCTCTTTGATGCCCGCGACGTCGCCGAAGATGGCGGCGCCGACGTTGTCGGACTCGAGATTCAGAACGAGACCCACGAGGTTGCCCGGGAACTCGAGGAGCTCGCCGGCCATGGCCCCTTCGAGGCCGTACACGCGCGCGATACCGTCGCCGACGCTGAGGACCGTGCCGGTCTCGGTCGTCTGGGCTGCTTTGTCGTAGCCCTGGATCTGCTTCTTGATGATCTGGGAGATCTCTTCAGCGCGAAGCTGCATGGCGTGTTCCTTCGTCGATCTTTCGAAAAGTCAGTTGGGCAGGAGCGCGTTCTTGAGCGACTCGAGCCGGGAACGGAGCGAGCCGTCGTAGACGGTATCGCCGATGCGCGTGATGACGCCGGCGATGAGCGAGGGGTCTTCGCGGCGATCGAGGGAGACCTTCTTGCCGGTCATCTTCTCGAGCTGCTGCTGAAGTCGTGCGTAGTACGCCTCGCCGAGCGGCGCGGCAGTCGTGACCTCGGCGTGGACGACCCCCTTGCGGAGGTCGCTCATCTCGCCGAGGCGCTTGGCGATTGCCGGGAGGACGCGGAGGCGCCTGCGATCGGACAAGAGGAGAAGCGTGTTCTTCGCGAGGGTTCCGACGCCGAGCGCCGTGGCGAAGTCGGTCACGATGCTGCGCTTCACCGAGTGGGCGACCAGCGGGTTCTCGAGGGCGTCTTGAAGCTCGACGCTTCCGGCGTAGCTCGTGGACGCGCTGACGATGTCGGCAATGAGGGCATCGGCCGTGTCGGTCTCGGAGCCGAGCTCGAAGATGGCGCGCGCATAGCGGCTCGCGATGGCGCCGCTCACGACGCACCTCCGGCCGTCGCCGACGACGCGGAAGCAGCCGCCGGTTTGTGCGACGCCATGTCACGGAGGAAGTCCTCCGCGAGGCGCTCTTGGTCGGCCTGGGTCACGCTGCTACGGAGCATCTCTTCGGCCGCCGCGACCGCGACGTGCACGGTCTCGCGAACGAGATCGTCCTTCATCTGCTTCAACTCTTGCTCGAGGAGGAGCTGCGCATCCCGCGCCATGCGGGTCGCACGCTCTTCGGCTTCGCGGATGATGCGATCACGCTCGCCCTTGCCCGCTTCGACGAGCGCTTGGCGCGCCTCGGCAAGCTCGGTCTCGAGGGTCGCGAGCTTCGCCTGGTACATCTTCGCGCGCTCTTCGGCCTCGTGCTTGATGCGCTGGGCCTCTTCGATTTCCTTCGCGATGTCGGCGCGGCGCTTCTTCAGCCCCTCGGCCACCGGCTTCTTGCCGAAGTAGAAGTAGATCCCGAGAAGGATGACGAAGTTGATGAGAAGCGCGGCGTAGGGAGGCTGCTTCGCGTTGGAGAAGTCGGCCCAGTTGATGGGACCGGGGGCGCCGTGCTCGCCTTGGGCGTGCTCGCCGTGGCCGTCTTCGTTGTGCTCGAGATGCTCGACGTGCCCTTCGGCCGTGCGCGCTGCGTGACCGGGGCCTTCGCCCTTCGCGTGGTCGGTGCCGCTTCCGGTTCCGTCGCCATGGCCTTTGCCACTGCCGTCGCCGCTCCCTTTGCCTTCGCCGTCGCGGTGCTCCGCGTGATCTTGCGCGAGCACGGTTGCCGGGAGCGCCAACGTGAACGTGGCGGTTGCCGCAATTGCAAGCGCGCCCGCATACGTGCGGGCCGTTTTCGAGAGGCTCGTCATCCGCCCACCTCGCGTCCCAGCGTCGTACCCGCGAGGTCACGGGCGAGGCTCTTCACCTCGCGACCGATCGACTCCTCGATGGAGAGGCGGTCGGCGCTCATGCGCTTGCGACCCTCTTCGAGCGTCTTCGCGGATTCGGCGCGGACTCGGCTCAAAATCTCGTTTTCGATCTTGGTACCTTCGGCGCGCAGCTTGTCGCGCTCGGCATTCGCTTCGCCACGAGCTTTCGCCATGGCGCTTTCATACTTGGTCAGGGCGCCGGTCGACTGCTGGTCGATCTTGCGGGCCTCGAGCTTCGCGCCGTCGATACGCTTCTCGCGCTCTTCGAAGAGCTTGAGCATCGGATCGAACAGCAGCGGCTTCAGGACGAGCATCAAGACGACGAACAGAACCATCTGCCCGACGAGGGTGAGATCGAGATCGACCTCCACCGGGGCCCGCACGGCACGGAGACCGCTCTCAGTGACAAGCGCGTCGGCCCCGGCGCCAAATGTGGCCAGGGTCAGGCTACCGAAGGACATGAAGCCTCACCTCCAGGCATCGCGTGCGATGCCGCGGACGAAACGGGAGAAACAGGACAGAACAGCGTATTGCACGAGGATCTTCGTAGACACGGACGCGCGGCGATTAGCATTAGAGGCGCGGCATGTCTAGGTAAGCCGATGGGGCCGCAAGACGCGGTCGACAAGGTCGATGACGGGGTCTGGAAACGTCGTGGACCGGGAGCAAGAGGTCCGCGAAGCTCCATAACAGCCCTTCGTCGCCGCGATGCGCCGTATCGCAGGCGTGAGCGACGATAAGCCAACGCCGCGCGGTGAGATGCAGTGCGTCGAGCACGTGCATGGGCGCCCGAGTGTGGCGCCCCTGCTTTTCCGCGGTCGAGACCCGTTCGTGGATCGCCCACCCCACACGCCGAGGCGGCCTCGGGCGTCACGGCTTTTTCCACCTCTCGAAAGAGCGGGCGCGCGGCCAAATGGCGCTGGCCCGATGCGTGCTTGATGGGGGGGCATGAGACACAGCAGCACCCAGCGCAAAATGACCTCGACGGCCGCCGGTCGGGATGCCGCCCGTGAGAGCGGCGAGGTGCAGTGCCAGGTCTGCTGCGGGACGACGAGCGTCGACGACGCCATCGTCGTCTGGCGCGACGACGCGGTCGCCTTCGCGATCTGCCACGCGTGCACCGGTGCCCACGACATCGTTCTCCGCCCGCCCACCGCGGTCGGCGCCAGCGTTCAGGTGCTCGCCAAGAGCCGCGGCGGCAAGCCCGTGCCGGCGCAAGCTACGCCTTACGAGCGCGTGCCTGCCGTCGCGACCCGTCGCATCGGCCCTCCGGCGCAGAACCTCGTCGCTGCTCCGCCGCGGCTCGTTCGCGTCGCCTGAGTCGCGCTCTCTCCCGAGCCTCCCTCCACGGAGCCGCAGCGTTCGCGCTCGGCTCCGTTTCTCGTTTGTCGGTGCGGCGACGGGCGCGTCGAACCGTTCGCCGTGGTCACCCGTAAATCACTTCTTGAGGCGGGCGAGGTGCTGCAGCGCACGTTCTTGAATCGGCAGGTAGCGGCCGGTCACGCAGCGCTCCATCTCGTCGCGCGAGGGGACGCCGGAGCTCGCGGGCGCAACGTCGGAATCCGCAGGCTCCATCGCCTCCATCGAGAGACGCGGCGCTGCGAAGGGCGAGGGGATCGTGTCGCGGCTCTCCCCGTCGCTCCGCGCACGCACGCCCGAGATCCGATTGAGGCGCGTGGGGCGGCGCATGTGGTTCACGTCGTAGGGGAGCGTGCTGTCCTCGTCGTCGCCGCCTGCGCGCGAGCCGTCGAGGAGGAGATCGATGCTCGCGTCGGCGAGGCTCACGTCGATCGATCCCGAGCCGTCGGCGAGGTCGTATTCGCCGCTCTCGATGGCCGCGCCGCCTCCGTTTGCGCCGATCGCGTCGATGCGGCTCGGTGCGGCGGCCGTCAGCGTGAGGGCGTCGAGCTCGTAGCGGAGTGTCGGCGTCGACTCGAGCGGGCGTAGGCTCGCTCGCCGATCTTCGAACTTCACAATGGAGCCCGATCGCACGAGGGCGATGCGGCCGTCTTTGTCGACGAACGCGAAGAGCATCGGCGAGCCGACTTGGGGCGTCGCCACGAGGCCGCCGTCGGCGCCGAGGTCGAGCGACGCGACGTACTGCGCGCCGATGCAGCGCTGCGCGTTCTGCGACGTCGTGGGCGAAGCTTTCGCTCCGCGGGTCACGACCCAACGACAGATGCCGTCGTCGTCGAGCATGAAGACGCACGATTCCGTGTATGCCGCGTACGCTATTTCCATGGCCGTTAGGGGCCCTCGTTCCCCGCCGGAAGTCGCGTCCGGCGTAGTCCGATTGAGCAAGCGGTGCGCCGCAGCCGTGACGGCGATTCAGGCTCTGGCATCCCCTCCATGAAACGCGCTCTCGCCGCGATTTCTTGCACGAAGCGTGGCCGCGGGCTTTGGCTCCGGGAACTCCCTGGTGGCGAGCCGATCCATGTGCGGATCGGCCCCCGTCCATCGCACCGTTGCGCGCCCTTTACTTCAGATCGGCGAGGATCTCTTGGGCGTGCGCCTGCACGTTCACGGACCGGTAAATCTTCTTCACGGTGCCGTCGGCGCCAATGACGAACGACTGACGACCGAAGGGCGGGACGCCGAACTTCTTCGCGAGGGAGCCGTCGACGTCGCTCACGAGGTGGAACGGGAGCTTGTGGTGCTCGGCGAACGCCTTGTGCGATTCGTCCGTGTCGGCCGAAACGCCGAGGAGGACGACGTTGGTCTTGCCCAAGTCGGTCCACGCGTCGCGGAACGAGCACGCCTCCTTGGTGCATCCAGGGGTCTCGTCCTTGGGGTAAAAGTAGACGACGACAGGCTTCCCTTTGAGAGCCGCGTTGCTGAATTGGCCGCCGTCCGAAGCTTTCACCGAGAAGTCCGGCGCGGGCTTGCCGACCGTGACCTCGGCGACAGCGGCGGCGGCCCCCGGCGCGGTGGTGGCACCCGGGTCGTTCGCGGCCGACCCATCGAGGGCCGCGGGGACGACGGCATCGGTCGCCGCGGCCGGCGTGGGGCCCGTGCTGGGGGCTCCTTCTTTGGTGCAGCCGGCAAGCACGAGGGCGGCGAGCGCAAGGGCGGTCGCGGTACCCATTTGGAGGCGAGACGCGCGTGAAGCCCGGGAGAATCGCAGTGCGTTCATGGTCGCGTACGATGCCACGGACGCCGCGGTCGGGTGCAGAAGATGCGGCGTGAGCGATATGTCCGTTATCGTCGACACATGGGCTTTCTTCGCCGCCTGCCGCTCGCTCTCTGCTCGGTCGCCTGGCTCTCGATCGCGTCCGGCTGCGCCACGACGCCGCCGGCTTTGCCGGGATCCGACGGGCCGCCTTCCGTTGGCGCGCGGGACGAGCACGCCGAGAGCGACATCGCCCAAGGGCTCGACGACTTTCACGACGCGGCCGCCAAAGCCGATGAAGAGCGCTATTTTTCGCACTTCGCGAGGGAGGCGATCTTCCTCGGGACCGACGCGACGGAGCGCTGGGACGTCGACGCGTTTCGCGCCTACGCCCATCCGCACTTCGCCAAGGGAAAGGCGTGGAGCTTTCGCGCGAGCGCGCGCCACGTCGTGGTCGCGCCGTCGGGTGCGGTGGCATGGTTCGACGAAGAGCTCGATACGGCGAACCTCGGCCAGGCGCGCGGAAGCGGCGTCCTCGTGCGCGACGCCGGGAGCAAGCGCGCGTGGAAGATCGCCCAGTACAACCTGACGATTACGGTTCCGAACGACCGCTTCGGGGAGGTGAAGAAGCTTCTCGCGGTTCCGGCAAAAGCGCCGTAGCGCCGCGCCTGGATTCCCAGCCTGCGATGTAGCGGAGCGCGCCGAGGGTTCCGAAGGTGATGCCGAGAATCGCCCCCGCCGCGACGTCGCCGGGGAAGTGTACGCCGAGGTAAACGCGCGACAGGGCGATGCTGGTAGCGATTGCGAGCAGGAGCGCCGAGGCGAGCGTGACGAAGATGAACGCGTAAGGGTGGCGATCCCGCGGATGGGTCTTGCGGTGCTGAAGAATGAGCATCGTCGCGAAGAACGCGGCGACGGTGAAGC
>JANXMC010000059.1 GCA_025354825.1 Myxococcales bacterium | reverse complement strand
GCCACCCCAAAGACCAGCGACGATGCCCGCGCCCTCGAGCGGTGCACATCGTCCGATCGCTCCCAGGTCGTCGCTGAGCGGTGCCGGGTCGCGCGACTCCCGAGCCCGCCCGATGCGCCAATTGAAGGCGCATCCGCCCCGCGCACGCGAGCCGTCGCGATCTACGTCGTCCCCGCGGGCGCGGTCGCTCCGCAGCCTCGCGCCTCCTATGCCCTCGAGCTCTCCGACGGGCTCATTCGCGCCGGCACGGCGGACAGGCGTGGCGTCGCCTTCGAGCCCGTGGCACCCGAAGGTGAGCTCGCTTTGCAACGCCCCGCCGCCCTCGCACGATGACCCGCCGCAGGCCTCGCCTCGCGCGCCCCGAAGCGCTGTCGTTCGTCATCGACCGCGCGGGGGAGAGCCGCTTCACCAAGGATCGCGCGCCGATCCCGATGCATCAATGGGCGCAAATCGTGGGCGCCCGTGTGGCCGATCGCGCGCGGCCGCTCACCCTCGATCGCGACGTGCTCACCGTGCGCGCGGCGACGAGCGTCTGGGCAAGCGAGCTGTCGATGCTCGCGCCCGATATCCTCGCACGCCTTCGCGAGCGCGGGTTTCAGGTGAAGGAGCTCCGCTTCACGGTGGGTCCCGTCGAGGCAAACACACGCCCCATCGAGGTGCGCCCGAGCCGCAAGCTCCCTGCCCCGATCCCTCTCCCCTCCGAGCTGAAAGACGTGCTCGCACGCGTGGACGACGACGAGCTACGCGCAGCCATCGAGCGCGCGGCGTGTGCTCACCTCGCGTGGCAAAAGCACGTCGAGCGCATTGCCAGCACGCAAGAGCGCGACGCGGCGCGACCGCGCCCCATCAGCGCAGCGCCGCCAGCCGCTCGAGCCCCTCGAGCCGCTGAAAGAGGAACCGCTCCGCCGGCCCGTACGACGGAAGCTTCTCGCGGAGATGACCGAGGTAACCCCGGAGGCGCGCGAGATCGACGGCGTTGACCTTGCGGAACGCGTTGTAAAGCTCGTCGATGACCGACGCCGGGCACGGCCGTAGCTGCGCCGAGTAGAGCTCGATGACGTAGTCGGCCCACGCGCCCTTGCCCGTTGCGGTCGCAAGCTTGGCCGAGAACTTCGCGGCCATGTCGACGAGGCCCGGTGTCAGCGTCTTGCCCGCGCGGCTCGCCTCGATGACGTCGGCCAGTGCCGACGCGAGGATCCGCTCGGCTTCATCGGCGCGCCCCATCGCAAGCGCCTTGTCGGCCACGCTCCCGAGCAAATTGAAGGCGTCGGCGCGGCGGACCATGCTCGGCTCGCCGTCCATGTCGCCCGTCGTCACGAGGTGCGTCTGGCTACGCGTCGCCTCGGGCGCGGCAGGCATCTTCGGCAGCGTGAGCTTCGCGTTCGCCATGTTGGCGGACGACGTCTGTGCCCCGGCGTCTTTACCGAGGAGGAGCGTCAGCTCTTGGGCCCCAATGAGGATGCGATCGCCCGCCTGGAGGGGCGTTTTCGCCTGTATCCGCCGGCCGTTGACCAGTACGCCGTTGCGGCTCTGCAGGTCTTCGACGACGACCCCCTCGAGCGTGACCGTGAGCAGCGCGTGGCGACGCGACACCAGCGGATCATCGAGGGAGAGCTGGCAGCTTGCATTGCGCCCCACCGCGAACTGACCTTCGGTCAGCTCGAGATCGTGGTGCAAATAGCGCAGACGGAAGCGCATGGTTCGGATCAGGTCGAACGCGTGCGTTGCCCGTCCATCAGCCGACCAAACCTCGGAGCTAAGGACATAACCTGCGCGCACTCGTCGGTACGTGGCGACGCGGCGACCCCCAAACCACGAGCGAACCCTCGCTTAGCCATCGCTTCGGATGACTCTTACCTGCACGCGTGGTGCGGTGGCAAGGTAAGTACCGAGCATCAGTTCGAGGCCCCTAATCTGCCGATGGTTGGCGAGCCGCCGCCGGGCGGGGTGCGCAGCTCGTCGAGACGCGCCATGGCGGTCACCTCCTCGGGCGAGAGCGAACGGTCTTGTCGATGGAGCTCCTCGACGAGCTCGGTGAGGTCCTGAGCGAGCGCCTCGCCGTTTTTGTGAAGCAGAATTGCGAGCCGCTCGAGGACGGGCGCGGCCGGGACGATGTGGCGGATGCGGTGAACGCGAATCGCCCAGCGTCCCCACGTGACGTCTTCGTTCTCGAGGCTGACGCGAAGCGCACCAATGGCGACGCCCGTAAACTGCTTCGGATCGACGTTGGCGCCTGCCGCGAGCATCTCCTCAATCTGCGCGCTCGCGCGCTGCAGAATGCGTTCCGCATCGGGCCATCGCGAGAGCGAGAGCGCCCGATCGAGCGCCTCGACGAGCAGCTGAATGCTCCACGACTGCTGTCGCCCCGCATTGAAGCTGCCGCTAAGCGTCTCTTCGTCGGTTTGCTCGGTCGCCTCGCAATTGGGACACGCAACCAGCTCACGAGGGTACGGAAGCTTGCAGTTTGCACAGAGCCGAAGCACGCCCGTCGCGCGCGCGTGCTTTGCGGCCGCGGCCGGCTCGATGCGCGAGACGACGAGCTCTTGCGTCCCGATTCGAAGGCGATCGCCGTCCTTCAAGAGCGCGGGCGTACGCACCGTGAGCCCGTTGAGCTTCACGCCGTTACGACTGCCGAGATCTTCGAGCGTCGCGTCGTCACCCTGCACCAAAATGCGGGCGTGCTGACGAGAGACGAGCGGATCTTCGATCGTAACCTGACAGTCGAGGCTCCTCCCGATGAGAGTTTCTCCCGGGGGAAGGTCGACCTCTTGGAGCTGGAATCGAAGTCGATACCGCGCCACTCATTCCTCCTGCAGGAGCCGCGAGGGGCGTCGAACGTGCGCTGCGCCCAAGCCATCAATATACACGCGCCAAACTCTCCGAGCGGTCTTCTTTCACTCGCGCCCTCCCCGCGGACTTTGCACGCTGCACCGCCAATGCAGGTGGCTGTCGGCGCGCACCTCTGCGCGCGTCGTGAGAGGCCACGTGTTCTCTCACCCATGTCCGTGGCACACGCGCGGGCTCCGCGCACGCACGAGAACGCCGGCCACATGGCCCTTTTCGCGGAGACTCGGCGACTCGACGCCACGGTCTCGCACGGTAGCGCACGAAAGCGCACGCCTGCGTACGCGGGCGCCGCCGCGCTTCGGACCGTGCGCGTTACATAAGCTCCCGCACCCATGCTCGCGCGGTCTCGCACGGCCGCGAGCGTGTGGCGCGCGAATGATGTGATAGTGCTTAGAGACCGTGGCGGATAAAGGCGAAAGCATCGAAGTCGAGCGACTCTGCAAAGACATCCTCGCACCGATGGTGCGCGCCGACGGCGGCGTGATGTACCTCGTGAGCGTCACGACGGACGACATCCATATTCACCTGGCGGGCGCCTGCGCGGGCTGCCCCGGCTCGCAGTTCACGCGCGATAGGCTCATCGAGCCGATGCTCACGAATGCAGCCCCCAAGGCGAAGCTGAAGCTAACCACGGGGTGGCGCGTCCCCGACGGCGCGCGCAAAGTCGAATAGCGGGCGCGTCGGCAGTCTGCGCGGCAACGACGCCCGAAGCCCGCACACGCGAAACGAGAAAAAGCGCGGGGAGCTTTGGGCTCACCCGCGCGTTCGTGGCGATCGGTGCGCGCTTCCGAGCGCGGTGGCTACTTCTTCTTCTTGGGCGCGCCTGCGTCCGTCGCTTCGTGATGCGCGTTCGGATCGCTCAGCGAGCCCTGCGTGACCTGCGTAATCGACGGATCGAGCGCGAACGGGTCTTCCGCCTTGTTGGCGCGGAGCTGCGGAAGCGCGTTGAGCGTCTGACGCTCTTCGAGAACCACGCCGATGAGCTTCTCGCGGCTGCGGTCGACGAGGCGCAGGTGAGAAACGCCATCTTGCCAATCGACGGTCGTCGCATTGATGTTCTGCGAGGGGTCCGCGGCGCGAACGCGACCGGGGACGCCGAGCATCGTGTTCACGTTCGTCACGGCGTCGTTGAACGACTTGCCGAGCGCGCCGTCGTCCGCGAGGCGAACCTCCTCGTAAACCTTCCAGAGGCGTTCGCCGGGGGGCGCGCCCATATAGAAGTAGAAGCGATGCGTCCCCTTCATTTCGAGGGACTGAATCGATTCTTTGTTTCGATATGTGTACTCGTTCTTAATCGGCGTCGCGTCGTAGCCCGTCGGCACATTCAAGAAGGAGATGAAGCTCGATTCGATGGCGCGCTTGCGGTCGTCGCGCTCGTGCTCTTTCGCGATCATCTCACGGCCGGGCTGCATTTTCACGAGCTCCGGGTTGTATTCTTGATCGAAGAGCCCATTCGTCTTGTTGTGAACGAGGGTGACGTCGTTGTGGTTCATTCCCCACTTGAAGCCCTCGAACACGACGCCCTGCCCCGTGCCGTAGTTGCAAACTGTCGGCTTCAACCCACACTTGAATCGCGCGATGGCCGCGCTCACCGAAGGGACGGCGGGGGCTTCGGTGGCTCCGGGGGGCGGAGGCGACGCTTTGGTACCAGCGGCAAATACATCGTTAGGCACGAGTCCGGCGCCCGCCAGCGTGGCGACTGTTACCGCGACTAAGTTGGCGACGAAGGTGGCGAGAGCTGCGCGGCGTTTCATCCTGAACCCTTTCTTTCTCGTGCATACGTGGCTTGCTGGTCGCGAGCGCGGGTGCGGTCCCCATACCACGTTCCCCATGCTGAATACCCGCTCGACGCACCGCATAACTGCACGATTGCCGTGGAGAGAGGGGTGCAGAGCATCGGCGTCGCTCGTTGGACGGACCTGCCGGGGATTCGATGGAACGCATCGAAGTCAGGTAAGGGTTCCGTCATGAGCAAACGGCGATTGGAGTCGACGGCGCGAGCAGTCGCAGCCTTGCTCGGAGTCTCGGCGCTTCTCGCGAGCTTTGTGCTCTTCGGCTGTGAGCCGATGCCCGCGGCCGCGCCCAAAGCGCAATTCGCCATTTACGAAGGGCGCTTTTCCGAGCTTTTCGACGACGGCATCGAAGCGTCCGCCGTGGGGATGGTCGGCAACACGCACCCCCATTCGCGCCAAGACCCCGAGCTCTTGGAGCGCGCGCACGTTGCGGACGGCATCGTGAAGGTCCGCGTGAAAACGGTGACGACGAAGATCGAGGGGGACCAGACGGCCTACGTTCTCGAGCTCGAACCGTTCGGGCGGCTCGGAGGCGCAAAGGCACCGGGCCACTCGTTCTCGGTGCGGTTCGAGAAGACGGCCCCCGGCTTCGGCATCGTGCGAAGCATCGAAGGGCGCCTCGTGGGCAAGACGTTCATCGCCTTCGTGCGCGAGTTCACCAACCCGGCGGCGAAGGGCGGCGAGGCCGCGTACCACGTGCACCTCGCGCCCAGCACGCCCGACGTCGAAGCCGCGGTGAAAGAGGCCGTGGTGTTGGATGAGGTTCACTGAGACCGAAACCGAACGTCGTTGACACGCGCGCTCCCAAGGCGAAGAAAGAGCGCTGCACGAGGAGCGCAGGCACGAAAACGCCGGCAGCTCGCGAAAGAACGGAGAGTCCGGTGGCGGTCGTAGACATCAAGAGCCCAAAAGAAATTGAAGCGATGCGCGTGAGCTGCCTCATGGCAGCCGAAACGCTCACGCTTGTGGGCGAGCATATTCGCGCAGGAATGACCACGGACGACATCAACACGTTCGTCCACGACGACACGCTCAAGCGCGGCGCCTACCCCTCGCCGCTCAACTACAAAGGCTTCCCCAAGAGCGTCTGCACGTCGGTGAACGACATCGTTTGCCACGGCATCCCCGGGGCGCAGGTTCTCAAAGACGGCGACATCGTGAACGTCGACGTGACCACGTTCTTCGGCGGCTTCCACGGCGACACGTCGGCGACGTTTTACATCGGCCGCCCCACGCCGGAGACACGCCACGTCACCGAGGTCGCGCGCAAGGCGCTCGAGATCGGAATCGCCGAAGTGCGCGAAGGCGCTCGCCTCGGCGACATCGGCGCGGCGATTCAAGAGTACGCCGAGGCCGAAGGGTGCAGCGTCGTGCGCGACTTCGTTGGGCACGGCATCGGCCGCAAGTTCCACGAGCCGCCGCAGGTGAAGCACTACGGTAAGCGCGGCCAAGGCGAGCGCCTCAAGGCCGGAATGATTTTCACCATCGAGCCGATGGTGAACCTCGGCAGCTTCGAAGTCCGCGTCGACCCGAAGGACAAGTGGACGGTCTACACCGTGGACGGCTCGCTCTCGGCGCAGTTCGAGCACACGATTCTCGTGACGCGCACCGGCGTCGAGGTGCTCACGAAGCGCCCACGCCCGCTCCGCGCGTCGGAGAACGTCGCGACGATCTTCGTTTAGCGCGATCGACGCGATCGACACGTACGACGCTCGCGCCGCGATCGATGAGGCGGCGCGAAGCTCTCGTGCCGCCTTACTTCTTTGTGCCGAGCAGCTCCGCGGCCGCGCGGCGTGCAGCATCACCAACCTTCACGCCGCCAATCATCCGCGCGATCTCGTCGACCCGCTCGCCGTCGGAGAGGCGCCGAAGCGACGTGACCGTCCGCCCCTTCGTCTCCCCTTTGCCAACGACGAACTGCGCGTCGGCGAGAGCCGCGATCTGCGCCAAGTGGGTAATGCAGAGGACCTGCCGATGCCGCGCGATTTCGGCAATCGATCGCCCGATGACTTCGGCAATGGCGCCGCCCACGCCAGCGTCGACCTCGTCGAACACGTACATGCCCGCGGGCCCTTGGTCGGCGAGCACCCGCTTCAACGCGAGGAGCGCGCGCGACAGCTCACCGCCGCTCGCGATCTTGCGAAGCGGCCGCGGATCTTCCCCCTTGTTCGGCGCGATCAAAAACTCGACGCGATCGATCCCCGACCGCGTGAGGAGCGCCCCTTCGACCACGAGCGAATCGCTCGCTCCCGGCGTTTTCGGGGCGACGTCGACGACGACCCGCGCGCGCCCCATTCCAAGGGCCTGCAGCTCGCGACCGATGGCATCGGCGAGCTTCTCGGCCGCGTCGCGCCGCTTCTTCGACAGCGTTCGCGCGGCCGCGCCCACGCGGGCGAGGCGCTCGACGCGGGCACGTTCGAGCTCTTCGATGCGGCCGCCCGCATTCGAGAGCGCCTCGGCGGCGAGGGCGACGCTCGCGCGATGAGCAATGAGCTCCTGCGTGGTCGGGCCGTATTTACGTAAGAGCTTCTGCAATCGAAAAAGGCGCTCTTCGATTTCACCGAGGCGCGCTGGGTTCGATTCGACGCTGTCGGCGTAGCGCGCAAGGCCACGGGCCGCGTCCGACAGCTCGGATCGGGCCGAGTCGATCGTTCGCGCGAAGGGCGAGAGCGACGCATCGATGGACGCGACCGAATCGAGATCGCCGGCGAGGCGACCGAGCTCGTCGCAAATAGCCCCTTCGGCTTCGTAGAGGCGCTCGGCCGCGCCGCGCGTGGCCTCGGCCAAACGCGAGGCATGGCGCAGGCGGGCGCGCTCTTGCTCGAGCTCGGTCTCTTCGCCGAGGCTCGGATCGAGCTCGTCGATCTCCTTCAGTTGAAACGCGAGGAAGTCTTCCCGCTCGGCGCGATTGCGCTCCGACGAACGGGCCGCTTCGAGCTCCTTCACGAGCGAGGCGAGGGAGTCGACCTCCGTCGCGAGGGCGTCGCGCGACGCATCGAGCTTTCCGAAAGCGTCGAGGTATTCGATGTGCGTCGTCGCGTCGGTGAGCTGCACGCTCTCGTGCTGCGACGCGATGTCGCACAGCTCGGCCCCGAGATCGACGAGCTGCCCTGCGGTACAGAGGCGCCCATTCAGGAACGCCTTGCTCCGCCCCTCGGCCTGGACGACGCGCCGAACGACCAGCTCGCGATCGCACGGCACGCCCGCCGCCTCGAGCTTCGCTGCCGCGCGCGATTCGGGCGGCAGATCGAAGAGCGCCTCGACCTCGGCCTCCTTCGCGCCCGTTCGAACCATGTCCGGCCGAGCGCGCCCACCGAGGACCAGCGTGAGCGCATCGACCAGGATCGATTTACCTGCGCCCGTCTCTCCCGTGAGCACATTGAAGCCGGGGTGAAGCTCTAAGGTGAGCTTCTCGATGAGGACGACGTTCTGAATGGTGAGCTGAACGAGCACACCGGGCGTTTACCTCGCCCGCGAGAAGCCGGGAAGACATTGCCGAGATAGCTTGACGGTGTTCGTCGCGTTTCACTAGCCTACACCATCTCGCGGTAGGTTCCCTACAGTGTGCGCAACCTCGCGTTGCGTGGTGAGCCCGTCGATCCAATCGCTCCTTTTCTCGTCCGGCGCGCGATGCCCAAGAGCTCAACCTCGAAGATTCCGGCTAAAAAGAAGTCGCCCACGCCCGCCCCGGCCGAGCCGCCGCCGCGTCCGATGAGCATCGAGGACCGCACCGCGTCCCTCGAAGCGCGACTTCAACAGGCCGATCCGCAGTTCCAAGCCCAGTATCGGGACAACCTCGACATGTCGTGGATCGCCCACGACAGCGCGCTCGAGGGTGTCGTCTATACGATGCAGGAGCTGCAAACCGCGATCGACCCCAACGCGACGTTCGTCGGCGATTCGAGCCTTCAGCCTATTTGCGAAGAGATTCGCAGACACCGCGAAGCGCTCGGGTTCGTGCGCGAGTACGCGGCCAAGCGAAAGCAGCCGATCACCCTCGATGTGGTGAAGAGGATTTACACAATCCTCCACCCCGAAGAGGGGGACATCAAAACGGTCAAATACCGAAAAGACGTCCCGCAGCACCGGCTTTACTTTCACGAGTACGCGCCGCCCGACAAGATCACCTACAAGATGCGGCAGATCCTCGACTGGGTGAACGACCCGGAGACTCGCCGCACGCGTAGCCCCGTCCGCATCGCGTCGCGCGTCCAGTACGACATGGTTCGGGTCTTCCCGTTCCAAACGGACAGCGGCAAGGTCGCCCGCCTGTTCATGAACCTTCTGCTTCTGCGTTCGGGCTACCCGCCGGCAATCATCCACTCGGCCGAGCGTCAGCGCTATTACGAGGCGCTCAAGGGTTCGAGCTCGATCATGAACGCCATCGTTCAGGAGTCGATCGACAACAGCCTCGCCTCGATCGAGAAGATGCTCGACCACTACGACAAGATGAAGGGCGGCGCGCGCTGAGCGCTCGTCGCGCGCTCGGGTTGCGGCGCGTGCGCCCGCTCGCGCAGAACGCCGAGAACTTGGACGGCAGAGGAGCTGCGGGTAACTAACTCCCGATGGTGGCCAATCGCGGACAGCGCCGCGACGGCGGGGGCGGAGCATGAGCAACGCCCTCGACGCGTCGGTCACGCTCGACGACATCTTCGCCGTCGTTCAGGCGAAGCGCGTCCCCCTCGCCGCCGAGCTCGCGGGCTACCTCGCCCTGGAGATCGCCGAAGGGGCCGACCCGCTAGGCGGCGACGTCGATGCGCTCCGCGTCTTCGTCGGCGAAGAAGGGAGCGTCGCGCTGGTTAAGCACCGACGCGAGAACGTCTCGGGCGACGCCGAAGCGTCCGTGCGAAACATTTTGAGCCGCCTTCTCGAGGCGAGCGGCTCGCAAACACCGGCGCTCTCGGCAACCGCGAAACGGAAGCCCACGGGCGGCCTGCCGGCGCTGTCGATGGAGCTCGAAGCGGCGCTCATTCCGGTGAACCGCGCAGCGGGGCGGCGCGCCCTCGCGCGCCTCGCTCGCGAAGTGCGTCGGGTGACGCTCGGCGTGGGGCGCAACGCACCGAATCCCGTCGCGGCGGAACGTCCGGGCTCTCGCGGCTCGTACCCGTCGAGCCCCGCGCAGACCGGCCTTCGAAGCGGCGAGCTCACGGGCGACCCGCCGCCAGTGCGCGCACCGTCGGTAGCCGACCCCACGCCGCCGCCGCCGTCGACCTCGGAGGTCGCGCTCGACGTCGTGAAGCCGGCCCCCTCGTCCCAAGAGGCGCCGCGGATCGACATCTCGCAACTGCCCGCTGTCGAGATCAGTCGCGGCGAAGGGGCTGCGTCGCGGAGGTCGTCGACGTCCGACGAGGTCGACAGTCTTCTCGACAGCTTCGAGGTCTCCGAGCAGCGCGGCGATCGCGAGCTCGCACGGGATCTCAAAGCGATGATTGGCCTCGATCCGACGCCGCCGCCTCCGCAAAGCCGCACGCCACGCGCGAGCGAGCCCGACGCGCGAGCCCCGCGCGCGAGCGAAACCGAAGCCGATATCGAGTCGCTCCTTTCGCTGAGCGAGACCGCGCCCCCCGCGGCGGTGAAGGCGTCGCCGCTCCCACCGCCCCCGGCGCCTCCGTCGACGCGCTCGGACCCGTACGCCGAGGCCGCGCGCGACGCGGACGATTCCGAGACGCACCTGCCAGCGGGCGAGATTCCGGTGTCTCCGCCGAGCGCGCCACGCGGACGCCCCGTGCCGGCGCCCTATCGCCCCGCGCAAGCGTACCGCGACGTCCCATCGGTCATTGCTCCAACCCCCTCGCCTCCCCCGCCGGCGCCTTCGATTCCGCGCCCGCGCGTATCGTCACCGCTTCTCGAGGAGCGGCAGCAGGTCACGCAAGCGTCGCGCGTCCGCAAAGAAGCCATCGACGCAGGCTCGGGCCGCGGTAGCGACCGGATCCTCGTGCTCCTCGCGCTCCTCGCTTTGGGCGGGGGTGCGACCGCGCTTTGGATGCTTAAGCCAGGGTTTTTGTCCGGTCGCACGGCCGAAAAAGTCGCCGCCGAGAAGGCCGCATCCGAAGCCGATCGCGCCCGCGCCGTCGCCGAAAACCAGGCGGTCACCTGCAAGGCGACGCTGACGGTTCTCGACGTCCCCACGCACGCCGAAGTGCTCTTGCGCGTGGGGCAGGCCCCCGCCGACGTCGAGCGCATGCCCGTGGGTACGCGCCTCGAGTTCGTCGCGATGGCCGACGGCTTCGCGCCGAAGCGGGCCGTGGTGCCGTCGGGCGCGACGTGGGATCGCGGCGCCGACGGCAAGCCGAGATTCGAAGTCGGCGTACAGCTCGATCCTGTCAAGACCCGCGGCAGTGCAGCCGATCTCTGGCCCGCCGCCGAGCCCGGCAGCGAAGTCGGCGGCAAAGGGTCGCCCGGCACGGTGCACATCGTGACGACGCCCCGCGGCGCCGAAGTTTGGCTCCTCGCGGGCGTCGGCCCCGAAGCGAAAATCGAACAGCTGCGGTGCCAGGACACAGTGGACGTTCTGGTCGCTGGCCCTACGACCTTTCGCAAGCGACTCCGCGTAACGCCCAGCGATTTCACGCTGGGCGCCGATGCGCCAAACCGCGCCGCGACGATCAGCGTGAAGACCGCGCGCTGACGCGGCGCTGTTGACGCTGGGACTAAAGCTCGGGGATGCTTGGTTGGTCGCGGGTAGCGTTCGAAGAACCTTTGCTGGGGAGCTTAGCGATGCACGAGGAGGACCTTTCCATCATCAAGGCGCTCGTTCCGATGGCCTGGGCCGACGGCGTTTACGCCGACCGTGAACGCGAAATGGTCGAGGCCCTGCTCGACGCGTACAACGCCAGCGACGACGACAAAGAGGCCGTACGCGCCTACGCCGCCGAGAAGAAGTCGATCGACGACATCGCGCTTCAAGACTTGTCGACGGACGATCGACGCGTCGTCCTTCAGCACGCGGTGCTGCTCTCGTACGTCGACGGCACGCAGGCCGACGAAGAGGCCGCGTTTCTCATCGAGCTGGCGAAGCGTTTGAAGATCGCCGACGCCGAAGCGAAGACGATCGTCGACGCGGGCGCCGAGCGCGCGAAGCGGTTTCTGAACTTGCTTTAACGAGCGGGGCTCACGAGAGCGCGGGGCACGGAGAGCGCTTCGCGAGCCCGCACGCCCGCGCTGCCGCAACGTCAGCGCGTGAACGTGATAGCCACGCGCACGCCGCCGAGGGGCGAGTCGTCGAGGGCGAAGGTCGCGGCTTGAAACGTCGCGATCGCCTGACTGAAGTGGAGCGCGAGGCTCGTCGGGCGGCCGTAGGTGCCGGGCACCAGCTCGAGGTTTAGGAACGAGCGCCGCGCCGCCGCGGGGAGCGACGCGCCACCGTCGTCGACGGTGATGCGCACGCCGAAGCTCGACGTGTCCGTCGCCGGCGCCGAAGCCACAGTGACGATCGCCTGCTTGCCGCGCGGCGTCGCCGCGAGCGCATGGGAGACGAGCTCGCGCAGCATCGCCGCAACGGCGCGCGGCGCAGCTCGCGTAGACGCGCGAACGTCGGGCGCGTCGGGCACGGTTACGAGCGACAGCTCGACGCCGAGGCGCTCGGCGCGCGGCTTCGCGAGCCTCACGGCCGTGCGCGCGATCTCGACGATGTCGACCTCGGTCGACGCCTCGGTCGCATCGAGCTCACCGATGCCCGCGAGCTCGGCGATGAAGTCCTGCACCTGCATCAGGCGCCGTTGAATGGCCTCGAGGCGATCTTCGCCTGCCCCCCCCGCCGTTGCGGCGGCGCGTGCGTCGCTCGCGGTGATGGCTTCGGGAGCGAGGCGCGCGGTCGACGGCTGCACGGGCGTTGGCGAGGCGCGGAGCGCCAACAAGTCCCACCCGACAGGCGAAAGCATGCCGCGCAGCTCGGCGGCGATGCCACCCGCGATGCGCGTGATCACGCCGAACTTGTCGAGCGCCGGCGTCGCCATCGGCGGAAAGCTCGACTGCGTCATCGTCGGCTCTTCGCTCTGCCCGAAGATCGCCGCGAGCTCGCGCGCGTAGGCCTCGCCTTGCTTGCGGGCTTCGTCGAGCTCTTTGCGAAGCGCGTCGCGCTCGTGCCGCTCGGACGATCCATCGGCCGGCAGCGTGAGAATCTCCGAGCCGCCTTCAAGCTCGTAGCGGCCGCCATAGCGGATTGCCATTCGGCTCAACCAGGCCCGCTCGGTGTCGCTCGTCACCGAGCTGTCGGGGCCGAGGGTGACGGCGAGCCGCACCTCTTCGCCGTCGCGCTTCAACGTGACGGCGGAGCCCGCGCTACTGCCGGGGCCGACGAGCATGTGCAGCATGCGACGGAGCTCGGCCTCTTCTCCGAAGACTTCCGTACCGCTCCCCGGCTCGAGCGAGACCCGCGCTTCAGGCGCGACTTCCCACAGGAGCGACGCGAGGTCGATTCGGCCCCGGCGGCCCCGACCACCGACGGGGCGGTGGTGGATGGACGACAGCATTTTCATGGCGTCGTCGAGCGCGTCGAGCGTCTGATCGACGCCAGGCTCGCCGGGGCCAGGAGGCGGCGGAATGTTCGTCAGCAGAACCTGCACGCCCTTGCGCAGACGCTCTGCGGCGCCCTGCGCCTCCTGCGTGAGGAGCCAGCCAAGCTCCTGCCGATTGAGCTTCCCTTTCGGTTGCGTCGTCACAGTGCGCCCAACCCTTCCGAGCTCGCCTCGTGGACCGAAGCTATGCCTGAGCCCGCAACCGGTGGAATTGCAAAACGGCGCGAGCTCGATGTCGAGGATACGAGAGTCTGCGGACTTTGGTCAGAGGGATCGACCGGTTCTCTTGTACGCTCGGAGCGAATGCTTTCCGAGAGACGCGCGACCGGTTTTCGCTACGACGCCGCAACCGATACAGCGACCGTCGGCGTAGGCTCGGCGACGTCGCCCGCGCGCGATGCCGCTGTAAGCGTGAACATGCTGCTCGACGCCGCGGGGTTCCTCGTGGGCGTCGATTTGGGTGGGCTCGGCGGCCTTGGGTTCGGGCGCACCGTCGTGATGCTCGGCCGTCACGAAGACGTGGCCAGCACCAAAAGCGCGAAGGTCACGGTCACCCACGGCGCCGACGGCGAGGTCGCACGCATCGCCATCGGGCGGGCGCGCGCGGCCGTGCGCGCCAACGAGA
>JANXMC010000049.1 GCA_025354825.1 Myxococcales bacterium | reverse complement strand
TTCAAGCACGGCGTCGCGTACGTCGAACGGAGCGGCCCGGCCGACGGCCCGTTCGAGCTTGCGTTCAAGCGCGACGAGATGAACGACATCTTGAAATCGCTCGCCGTCTGGGTCGCCAAGGGAGACGCGCGCGTGGGTGCCCTCTCGTTCGACGCGCCTGAAGATCCGGAGGCCGCGCTCGTGTCGCGACGCCTGCATTTCGAGCCCGGTGGCGCGCTCGAAGGTCTCGTGCGCGCGCTTCGAGGCCGCCGCGTCGTCGCCTCCGACGGCCACACGAAGACCGAAGGGGAGATCGTCGGATATCAAAATACCGACGGCGGCCACGAGCCCGCGCAACGCACGCTCATCTTGCGAACGCTCGAGGGAACGCTCGCGACCCTCAACCTCGCCGCCGTGAAGAGCCTGGAGCTCGTCGAAGCGAGCTCCCGCGCCGACCTCGCGTTCTTCCTCGATCGCAGCCGCGCCGCCACCGCCGAAGACCGCCGCGTCGGTCGGGTCGATCTCACGGGGACCGCCGAAGATCTGCGCATCTCGTACGTCATCCCCGCGCCCGTGTGGCGCGTCTCGTACCGCGTCGTCGCCGAGCCCGAGCGGACGATGCTCATGGCGTGGGGGATCGTCCACAACCCGTCGGAAGAAGATCTCAGCGACGTCGATCTCACGCTCACGACCGGCGAGCCGGTCTCGTTCGTGATGGATCTCTACAACCCAAAGTTGGTCCAACGCACCGTCGTCGAAGAGACGTCGCGCGTCGCCGCGGCGCCGAAGAAGTTCGAACGGGCACGTATGGCGAAGATGGCCATGGCGGCACCTTCGGCCGCGCCGATGGTCATGGGCGGCGGCGTGGCGTCTCGAGGATTCGGCGGCGGGCTCGACGAGGACACGATGGACGGCGCGCCAACCGTCGCCGGGCGCATGGCCGATGGGATTTTCTCGAGCGCCGAGGGGGCCGCCGCGTCGGCCGATCGTGGTGAGTTCTTCGAATACCGCGTGCTCGGGAAAATCTCGCTCAAGCGCGGCGGCTCGGCGATGGTGCCGCTCATCGCCTCGCCCCTCGAAGCGCGCAAAGAGCGCATCTGGCGCGACGGCGCAGGGGACAACCCCGACCTCGTCGTGACGTTCATGAACACCACGAACGCCGTCCTCGAAGAAGGCCCCGGTGTTCTCTACGACGACGGTATCTATTCGGGCGAAGCGATGATCCCCTTCAGCGCCCGCGGCGCCGAAGTGAAGCTCGCCTACGCGAAAGACCTCGCCGTCCGTTGCGGACGTCGCTCGAAAGCCAGCCTTTCGACGTCGGGTATTCGCTTAGGCGACCAGCTGCTCATCGAAGACCAGCACCGTGAGCAGCGTCACGAGCTCGTCGCCGAAAGCTTTCACGGCGAAGAGGTCGAAGTGATCTTCGAGATGCCGAAAATCCACGGGCGGAGCATCGATCCGAGCCACACCGTGCCGTTCGAAGAGACAACGTCGTACCGCCGCTATTCGGCAAAGGTTCCCGCCCACGGCCGCGTCGAGCTCGTCGTCGTCGAGCGGTGGAGCGACTCGCGCCACATTAGTTACGAGACGATGGCCGCGAAGGATCTCGAGCGGTGGATGGATGGGAGATTCCTCGACCGCGTGACGTACGACATGCTCGGCAACGTGCTCGTTGGTTGGGCGAAAGCGCGCGCTTTGGACACGCAGTGCAGCCGCGTCGAAAAGGGGCGCGACGATGCGTATGGCAAACAGCAGAAGATTGGTGAGCAGCTCGCGGTATTGAAAGACACCGGCCCCGAAGGGTCGTTGCGATTGAGATATGTGAAAGAGCTCGAACGCGAGCAAGACAAAGTGAATCACTGTGATGCGGAGATCGCGCGGTTGAGAGACGAGGCCGAGCGCATGCGTGTGCGTGCGAATGGCGAGCTTGCGGATCTCACGCGACGGCAGGCGAAACCGGAGCCTTCGGCCGTATCCAAAATACCGACGGACGATTGAAGACGCCGGAAAGGGCCTCGCTCGAAAGACGGACCGTAGGACCGGTGCTAGCGTCGGCCGCATCGCCGCTGTACCGCTCGAGGAAGAGCACGAAGTCGCCCTTCGCCGGAAGCGTCACGCTGTTGGTGCCAACGTCTCCATTTTGGGAGTTTGTGGTGCCGGCCCCCGTGGTTGATGGGGCAGCGGAGCATGCGACGATCGTGGCTATTAATGCCGAGAGAGTAAGTGATGTTTTCATCGACCGTTTTTGCCAACCTAGTAGAACACAGGGGAGATATTCGCCTCCAAAGCCTTCCCGGTCGCGCCACAGAGCTCTTCGTTCTGCACCCACTATGGTCTCGAAGAGACCCCATAAGTGAACGGCATTGCGGCTTAGAGAGCCACCGTTCTCATAGCTCTAATGGATAGTCCTAGCCTGCGCAGGCATGCCTGATTCGCGCGACCCAACTGCGCACGCGCGCAGAGCATTGCGCGTTTGGAAGCGTGCGTGTCCTACCTTCTCGCCTCACGTTCCGGGCTCCGTGCCGCGATGCGGCGAGTGACGCGGTGCTGCGCTTCTCCACCGATTCACACTGATTCGGCCGTAATTCTGTTCACGCGCGGCAGCTTCGTCGTCTTCATGGCGGGCCGAGAGAGACCCGCGCGCTACGCGGCCCCCTATTTGCGTACCTGAGATGGCTTGACCCTCGGGGGCAGAGAGGTTTCACCCGTGACGAAGCACTACGTATTTCTTGTGGAGGACGACGACGGCCTCCGCGAAATGATGGCGGCGGTACTGACGGCGAATGGCTACGTGGTCGTCACCGCAAGCAACGGCCTCAATGCGCTCGTGAAGCTCGCGGCCATCCGCGCCGTTCCGGACGCCATTCTTACGGACTTCGAAATGCCGCTCATGACGGGAGATGTTCTGATTCAGAAGCTCCGTCAGCATTCCAAGTTCGCCAAGGTGCCCATCGCCGTCATCTCGGGATTACCGAGGGCTGCGCCCGGCGCCGATTGCGTGCTTCGAAAGCCTTTGTTCCCAGACGCGCTCGTGCGCGCAGTGAAGCTCCTTTGCGCAGGCGCACTCACGCCCCCGCAGGAGACCGCCCCCTCGGCCCGCTAGGCCGCCGCCGAGAGATTCGCACGCGGCGCGTGACGGCGGACCCCCCGGCGCCGTCGGAGACGCTCGGCGATCGCATCGTCGCCCCTTGGATCGTCCAAGGGGAGAACCGCCGTGGTGACCGGAGAGCTACGCGATCCTCGCGATCCCAACGTGCCTCTCTAGGGCGACGGCGTCACGATGGCCCCGCCTCCGTGCTCAGCGTGACGAGGAGCTCATCGAGCTGCTCGAAGGTCTCGCCCATTCCATCGTACGCGCCAGAAGCCAGTGCAGCGTCGCGAGCTTCCTTCGTGCGATAGAGCTCGTGCAGCACCTGCAGCGTCTTGTCGCCTTTTTCCTCGAGGGTCACCGTTGTGAGGGCGCCATCGTCGCCACTCTCCTCGTGCGTCCAGACGATTCGCGAGTGCGGCGTCACTTCGATGTACGTGCCGAAGAACGCCATCGTCTTCGTGGCGTCGACGCCGAAGACGAGTCGGTAGCTGCCTCCCGTACGAATATCCGCCTCGTAGGAAAGCAGGGGCAGGGGCATCGACTTCGGTACCCACCACCGCTTGAACAGGGCGGGCGTTGTCCACGCCTCGAAGACGATGCGCGCCGGGGCGTCGAACGCGCGCGTGACGACGATCTCACACTCGCCCTTCGGTTCCACGGTCGTGCGGTTGCGCGTGGGGTTGGGATGACTCTCTTTCGTTGCGTCCATCGACGTTCTCCTTCCGTTCGCGCTCTTCGCGTCCTGGCCGGGGGGACTTGGCCCGTAATCATTCATGAGCCGAGTTTATGAATTCATGCCGTTATCACGTACAATCGGAGACGAGCGCGGGGTGTAAGCTCGCGGGCGTCGTTGCTCGCGATCAATCGATACGACAGGAGTAGGTGAGGATGAAGCTCGATATCAACGGTGCAGTTCGCGACGTCGATGCTCCCGACGAGATGCCACTGCTGTGGGTCCTGCGCGACGTTCTCGAGCTGACCGGCACCAAATACGGCTGCGGAATGGCGCAGTGCGGTGCGTGTACTGTGCATCTCGATGGGAAGCCCGTGCGCTCGTGCGTGCTGCCGGTCGCGGCGGTCGGGGGCCGCAAGGT
>JANXMC010000032.1 GCA_025354825.1 Myxococcales bacterium | reverse complement strand
ACTTGGACGAGCTTGCCAATCTTCAAGCGCGTCACGACGTTGTGCATGATCGACGCGTGGGAGTAGGAAAACCCCTCGTAGGCGGGGCGCAAGTCGGCGTGGGCGTCGATATGCAGAATACCGAGATTGGGATACTTCTCGGAATAGGCCTTTATGGCACCAAAGGGCGTGGCGTGGTCACCCCCGACGACGACGGGGATTTTCCCCTCGGCCAAGAGCGCCTTCGATGCATCGTAGACCCACGCATTGACGGCTTCGGACAGGCCGTTGACCCGCGCCAAGAGCGCCTCGAGCTCGGCGTTTCCGGCGATGTTGCCGGCCGCTTCGATGATCGGATCGGCCGCGGCGCGCGCGTCTTCGTTGGCACCCAAGACGAAGGCCGCCTCTTCACGCATGAAGATGCCCGCCTCGTAGGGGCGGCCGACTTCGCGATCGAAGAGATCGATCTGCCGGCTCGCCGAGAGGATCGCCTTGGGGCCGTTGGCAGCACCACGCCGATACGACGTGGTCGCATCGAAGGGGACCGGCAAAAGGACGACGCGCGCTTCTTTCTCCGTCGTCGGGAGACCGTAAATCCCCGAGCCGGGCTGCGCCGCCGCGTTGGGGTCGAAGCTCGGGCTCGCGGACGTCGTCGTCGTGCTCATGCCGCCGGTTTTACGGCAACGCGCGTGTGCCGTCCACGGTGCCCTCACCCGAGTGCGTGCGCGCGCGTGCGAGCGACCGGGCCGATTTACTCGCATCGAGGACATGGGCGATGATCGCGTCGACGCCGACCCCCTTGGTCGCTTGTGCGAATACGACGGGGCCGTCGCCGCGCATGGTCTTCGCGTCGCGGGCCATAATCTCGAGGCTCGCGCCGACGTGGGGCGCAAGATCGGTCTTGTTGATCACGAGCAGATCCGACTGCGTGATCCCAGGGCCGCCTTTACGGGGGACCTTGTCGCCCCCGGCGACGTCGATGACGTAGATCGTAAAGTCGACGAGCTCGCGACTGAACTGCGCGGCGAGGTTGTCGCCGCCGCTCTCGACGATGAGCAGCTCGGGCGTGACGTCGGCCATCAACTGCTCGAGGGCGTCCAGGTTGTGGCTGATGTCCTCGCGAATCGCCGCGTGGGGGCAGCCGCCCGTCTCGACGGCGCGAATGCACTCGGGAAGAAGCGCATTGTTGCGATGGAGGAACTCGGCGTCCTCGCGCGTGAAGATGTCGTTGGTCACGACGCCGAGGCGAACGTTCTCGCGAAGCGCGCGGCAGAGCGCGAGGACGAGGGCGGTTTTCCCGCTGCCAACGGGCCCGCCGATGCCGACGGTGAAGGCGCGGCGCGCGTAGTCGCGCGGACGGAGCGGCTCGCGCTCGCGAAAGAGCCCCGGGTGCGCCCACGTCTCGTGGGTGTGGCCGTGATCGTGATTGTGCGAGTGATCGTGACCGTGACCCTGCGAGTCATCGTGGTCGTGCGCGTGGTCGTCGTGCCCCATCGTGATTCTCTCTTTCAACTCTGAAACAGGCGCGAATACAGGCGGTCTTGCACGCTTCCGAAGAGATCGAGAAGCGGCGCGGGCTGAGCGGCGTCGTCTGGCGCGATGCCCTCACACGCGACGAGCACGGCATCGAGGGTCGGCGCGTGGAGATCTTGAAGGCGCTGCGCCTCGTGGGGGCCGACGATGCCTAAACGAACGGCGGCCGACGCGACCGCACGCAACGCGAGGTGCAAGTGCACGGCGAGGGCGTCACGCCGCGACACGCCGAGGATCGCGACGGTGGCTCCGAAGACCGGCGCAAAGTGCGCCGCGAGCTTCTTCGCGCGGACCGCGTCGTGAAGCGCGAGGAGGCGCGGGTCGTCGAAAATGCGCGAGCAGGTGGCGACGAAGGCGCGCCCCTGCGTGCGGCTCGCGCGGTTGGCGACGTGGCTCGTGAGGAGCGCGTCGTGCTTCGCATCGAGCCGCAGGAGCGCGTCGAGCGCGTCGTCGCTCGCCTGCCCGTCGTGGGCCGCGCCGACGAAGGGCAACGCTTGCATCCCCACTTGCCAAAGGGACGACGCGAGGAACGCGCGCACGTCCTCGGCGGTCGTCACCTCGCCGAGCTGCGTGGCCGCTTCGAGCCCCGCCGAGTGCGCAAAGCCGCCCGCCGGGAAGGCCGAATCGGCCAGCTGAAAGACACGCCAGGCGAGCATGGTTGGTAGTGCCGTAACCCCTAAAAGAGGCTGTAAAGCTGTCCGAGGGGCAAGCGGCTCGCGGGCGCGCACTTGAGCAGAAGGCCGTCGGCGCGGACTTCGTAGCTCTCCGGATCGACCTCGATTTTCGGAAGGGCGTCGTTCAGCTTCATGTCGCGCTTGCCGATGGTCCGGCAGCGGCGCACCGCCGAGATCCGCTTGCGAAGACCGAGGGCCAAGAGCGATCCGTCTTCCACCGCGCGCTGCGAGACGAAGGCGAGGCTGGTGCCGCCGATGGCGCGCCCCATGGCGCCGAACATCGGCCGCATCAGCACCGGTTGCGGCGTGGGGATGGACGCATTCGGATCGCCCATCTGCGCCCACGCGATGAAGCCGCCTTTGATGACGAGCTCGGGCTTCGTGCCGAAAAACGCGGGGCGCCAGAGGACCAAGTCGGCAATTTTGCCAATCTCGACGGAGCCGATTTCGTGCGACATCCCGTGGGCGATCGCCGGGTTGACGGTGTACTTCGCGACGTAGCGGCGAATACGGAAATTGTCGTTGTGGCCGCGCTCTTCGGGCAGGCGCCCGCGGTCGTTCTTCATCTTGTGCGCCGTCTGCCACGTGCGCGTGATGACTTCGCCGACGCGCCCCATCGCCTGGCTGTCGCTCGAGATGATGCTGATGGCACCGAGGTCGTGGAGAATGTCCTCGGCGCCTATGGTTTCCCCTCGAATGCGACTCTCGGCGAAGGCGACGTCTTCGGGAATCGTCTTATCCAGGTGGTGACACACCATGAGCATGTCGAGGTGCTCGTCGAGCGTGTTGACGGTGTACGGCCGCGTCGGGTTGGTCGACGACGGGATCACGTTGGCTTCGCCGCACACGCGAATGATGTCCGGCGCGTGGCCGCCGCCCGCGCCTTCGGAATGGTACGTGTGAATGGTCCGTCCGCCGATGGCTGCGAGCGAATCGTCGACGTAGCCTGACTCGTTGAGGGTGTCGGTGTGAATGGTGACTTGGATATCTTCCTCTTCGGCGACGCGAAGGCAGCAGTCGATCGACTCCGGCGTCGTCCCCCAGTCCTCGTGGAGCTTTAGCCCTACGGCCCCGGCGCGAATCTGATCGACGAGCCCTTGGGGCTGCGACGTATTCCCCTTCCCCGTGAGACCGATGTTGAGAGGCAGCGTATCGGTCGCCTGGAGCATCAGCTCGATGTGGCGCGCGCCCGGCGTGCACGTGGTCGCGCAGGTGCCCGTGGCGGGGCCCGTGCCGCCGCCGACGAACGTCGTGATGCCCGACGAGATCGCCTCGTAGGCCTGCTGCGGACAGATGAAGTGAATGTGGCTATCGATGCCGCCCGCCGTGAGAATCATCCCCTCGCCCGAAATCGCCTCGGTGGTGACGCCGAAGAGCATTCCCGGCGTGACGCCCGGCATGACGTCGGGATTGCCCCCTTTGCCAATACCGACGATGCGGCCGTGTTTGATTCCGACGTCGGCTTTGTAAATGCCCGTCCAGTCGACAATCACGACGTTGGTAATCAGGCAGTCGAGCGCCTCGGCGTCGTACGCGCCGGCGCTTTGCCCCATTCGGTCGCGCAGCACCTTGCCGCCGCCGAACTTGCATTCATCGCCGTAGGCCGAAAAATCACGCTCGATTTCCGCGACGAGCCCCGTATCGCCAAGGCGAACTCTGTCTCCCGTCGTCGGGCCGTACATATCGGCGTAGTGCCTGCGATCCATTACGTGGCTCATGCTGCATCGCCTCCGTCCGGGCCTTCGGGAGAGCCGGGCTTCGAATCGTCGGATGTCGGCAGCACGCCGCTCTTCGCGGGCTGCACCGGCGGCTTTTGCGAACCCTGCGGGGGCGGTCGAGGCGGCTGCGGGGCGGGGAGCCGCGGCGAGAAGCCCGTGTTGGCGGCCTCCTGCGCGAGACCTGCGGCGCGCTGCGTGGGGCTCGGGCCGCCGAGCGCCTTCGAGCTCACCGTCGGCACCAGGTTCACCGTTTTCTCGTCGCCCGGCTCGAAGCGCACCGCAGTGCCTGCGGGAATGTCGAGGCGCATCCCCGTGGCGCCCGCGCGATCGAACGTGAGCGCCGCGTTCGCGAGCCAAAAGGGAAAGTGGCTGCCGATCTGAATCGGGCGGTCGCCGAGGTTTCTCACCGCGAACGGCACGGCCACCCGCCCTTCGTTGAGCGTCACCTCGCCGGGAAGCACCATCACTTCGCCCGGCGACTCGCCCGCCGGCGGGCGCGGCGTTGCGAAAGCGCTCGCGTCGGGCACGGGGAGGAAGCTGCCGTACAGCGCGAGCGCCAGGTCGCCATGCTCGAGGGCGATAGGCTCGTGCACAGTCACGAGCTTCGTCCCGTCGGGGAACGTCCCTTCGACCTGCACCTCGGCGACCATTTCGGCGACGCCGTCCATTACTTGGGCGCGGCCGAGAAACCGGCGACCGAGCTCCATCAGCTCGGCGACCGATCGCCCGTCGCGAATCAGCTCGAGGAGCTGCGACGCGATCAGCGCCACGGTTTCCGGGTAATTCAGCCGCAAACCGCGCGCGAGGCGCTTCTGCGCGAGCACGCCGGCGGCGTGCAGAGTGAGCTTGTCGAGATCACGCGGGCTTAGGTGCATTCGTCGTGCATTCGTGGAAAACCCTCAATGTCCCGAAGGGTCGCGCGCAGTCTGGCCTACATCGCGTTTCGGGTGTGTTTCGGCTGGCCGAAGCCTCCGTGGACTACGCAAGGCGCCTTGGCGCTACCACTTTCGCGCGAACGGATTGTCGCCCAAGAGCTCGTTGAGAGGGGCTGCAACGAGAGCTCGAAGCGCGAGGAGCCCTTGCTCGACGGAGGCCGCCGCGATGCGAAGGAGCATTGCGTCGCTCGCGCCCTTCGCGTCGCCGCCGAGAACGCTCAGCGATTGCACGACGTCGGCGCGGCGGGCCAGCGCGGGCGCGGTCGCGAGCGCGCGCGCACGAAGCGGCGCGAGCTTCGGCCCTACGGCGAAGACAGCGATGAGCGTATCGAAGCGCCCCATGCGCGGCGCGAGCTCGCCCTGGGCCGGATCGAGCACCACCGCGTCGTTCACGGCGAGGACGCCGTCGCGAAGAATGCGCACGCGCGAGGCGTAGCGGGCGAAGGCCCAGCGCTCGCCGCGGGCGCTGCGCCCCGACGTGAGGCCGTCGACGAGAAGCAGCGATGCATCGCCGGCGAGAGCGACCGTGCTCTCTTGCGCGTAGCGAGCGTCGCGAAAGCAGGTGACCGGGTCGGGAACGACGACGAGGGTCGCGCCCGAAGCGACGCGCGCGTCGAGGGTCTGGTGACAGCCCAGTGCCGCCTCGCCGAGCACGGGCGCTTTCGCGCGGTATATTTTCGTCGACGACTGCGTCCCAAGAAGAGCCGTGGCCCCTTCGTGCACGTCGACCGTGAGCTTCGGCCTGTCGCCGTCGACCAGCCCGCCGCCGAAGCTCGCGACGAACGCCCATGCGCCGTGGCCGTGATTTTTCGGCGTGAGGAGCTTCGTGGGCCCTCGCGCCGTGACCGTTTCGACCACCGTCTTCGCGACCGCTTCGGCCGAGCCAGAGGCCCGCCGCCGGAACGCGAGGGCGCCTTCGCCTGGCGCGAGGCGGCCGCCAACAAGGGGGGCAAGGTGGTCTCGAACGACGAAGGTCACAAAAAATCGGCCTCGGACGTAAAGTGACATCTCACACAGCGCCCGTAGGCGCGCCAGACTATTGCGTCTGACCCCGCCCCCATCGGATCATCTCCCCAATGGCCAACGCTTCCCCTGACGCACGCGCATCCGTACCGCGCGTCGCCAAGTGGCTCCTCGACAAGGGCCGCCCCTCCGATGCCGTCAACCTTCTAAGCGCGTGGGCGGCTTCGGGCGCCAACGATAAGGTCGGGCAAGAGCTCCTCGCCGAGGCGTTCCGAATCGACCCCTCTGCCGCCGTCGCGCGCATGGCCTTCGAGCGCATGGAGGGGATCAAGGGCGAGCACGCCCCCCTCGAGGCGGCCATCGTTCAGTACGCCGCGCCCGAGCTGTCGAAGCTCGAGACCGAGATGAAGCGGCCGTCGTTCCGCCGCGCGCAGGTCGGCTTCAACAACAACGTGAAGTACCGCGACAAGGTCTTCCACGTTCAGACCGAAGACTCCGGCCTCGATAAGCCGCACATCATCACGCACCTCTTCGCCGACGGCGGCCGCGTCATCAAAAGCCACAAGCGGATTTACCTCGCCGAGGTGAACAGGCCCGATGTGACGCTGTACGTGCGCGCCCTCATGAAAGGGCAGCACATGGAGATGGTGCTTCTCCTTCGCGAGGGGAAGTTCGATCTCGTCATCGACGGCAAGGCCATGGGCGGGATGACCGTCATGGAGGCCGCGCCGAACGTCGAGGTAAAGAAGCTCGCGAAGAAGACCGAGGCGGCCGAAGAGGCGCCCGCGACGTTGAAGCGCTCGTCGGTTCCGCCGCCGCCGCCAACGCTGGCCGCGCCCGTCGCGGAGGCGCCCGCAGGCCCTCCGGTTCGGCCGAGCGAGGCGAAGCGCCAGGCGATCAACGCAAGCGTCGGCGGCACCGTCGCAATGCCGATGGTGACTCCCGCCGCGCCTCCGCCCGTCGCGGCCCCCGCCGCGTTGCCTGCGCCGCTTGCTCCGCCCGCGCCGGTTCGCTTCCGATTGAACGTGCTCCGTAGCCTCGTGGGCGGGCCGTCGGTCTACGAGCCGCGTGGCGACGAGGTGATCCTCGGTTCGAGCGGGCACGTCGCCCTCGCGGGCGAGCACTTTTCTCATCCGCGCGAAGGCGCTTTTCGCTACCGCGACGACAAGCTCTGGGTCGAAGACTTCGCCGGCGGAAACGGCATCTTCCTACGCATACGCACGCCGTGCGAGCTCGAGCTCGGCGACGAGTTCGTCGTCGGCGATCAGCTTCTCCGCGTGATGAAAAACCCCGTCGCGCTGAACGGCCCCGACTCGGGCCCGACGTACTTTTACTCGTCGCCGACGTGGATCTCGGCGTTCCGCATCGTCCAGATTTTCCAGGGCGGCGCGGAGGGCGCATGCGTCGTCGCCCGCGGCAGCACGCTCGTCGTCGGCTCGCAAACAGGCGATCTTCTGCTCAAGGGCGACCCGCTCGTCGCCGAGCAGCACTGCATGGTCGAAGAGCAGGCCGGCGTGATCGTCGTGACCGACCTCGGCTCGCGCACCGGCGTCTTCGTGAGGATTCGCGGCGAGCAGGAGATTGCTCATGGCGACGAAGTGTTGGTGGGGCGCACGCGCCTCGTTGTGAATTTGGCCTAAGCGAGACGTGCCGCGCGCGCGGAGCGGGAGACGCGGCCTCACGCCCGCGTCGCAACGCCATAAGGAGAGAGCAGATGGGCGACCTCGTTCTTACGACGTTCGATTGGGTTCCCGAGATTCCGCGCGGCTACGTGCGCGATCTCCGCGTGCGCTGGGCCCTCGAAGAAGCGGGCCTCCCGTACCGCGTGGAGAGCGTCCCCTTCCGCGATCGGAAGGCCGGCCACTTCGCCCATCAGCCCTTTGGCCAGGTGCCCTGGTTGAGCGACGGCGAGATCTCAATCTTCGAGAGCGGCGCAATCCTCTTGCACCTGGGCGAGCTGAGCCCCGCGCTTTTGCCCACCGAAGCGCGCGCCCGTAGCGACGCGAAAGAGTGGCTCTTCGCGGCGCTCAACTCCGTCGAGATGGCGAGCCTGCCGTGGTCGATTCTAAAGTTCGCGGGCGAGAGCACCGAGTCGAAGGCCTGGAAAGGTTTCGACGGTTTTCTCTCGGGACGATTGGACCGCATGGAGTCGGTATTGGCGGGGCGCGAGTGGCTGGCCGGCGCCTTCTCCGTCGCCGACATTGTCATGTCCGACGTGCTTCGCCTCATGCAGCGCTTCGACAGGCTATCGGCGCACCCCGCGTGCCGTGACTACGTCGCGCGAGCGACGGCGCGGCCGGCCTTCTTGAAGGCATATGCCGATCAGATGGCTCACTTTGCGAAGGCGGATTGAGAACGCCTCGTTCCCGCACGCGGCGCGTTCTGGTCGCGCGCGCCACGCGGCGCCCTCGAGCGCGCGCAACCGAAAGCCTCCTGCCTTCAGAAGGCTGATACGTGATCCGCTGCGAAGCGCGCCGCCCCGCAGTCGCTATTCAACAGGATTTGAGCCACGCGCCCGAATCACGTAAAAATAACGCCTTGCGATGCCGGATGCAGCGGCAGCCTTGCTCACGTTCCCATTGAAGCGTGCGAGTATCCACTCGCAATAGCGGCGGTCTAGCTCGGAGAGGACACGATGGCGCGCCCTGGGGTAGGAGAGTTGATCGGCGATCGCTCGGTCGATCACGTCCCCCGGAGCCGCCACGTCTTTGACGACGTGGGGTACTAAACCTGTGTCAATGGATCGCGCGGAGGCCGGTCGATGAAGGCTGGAGGGGTCCGCGAGGTCGCCCAGTGCGATCTGGTGCGCCACCGCGTTGCGAAGCTCTCGGATGTTGCCCGGCCATTCGTACCCTTCGAAGCGACGCAGCACTTGTGGCGTGAGAGACGCACTGTCCCCCCCGAGCGCCTCCCAGAAGTGCCTCGTAAGCACCGGAACGTCCCCCTGCCTTCGCCGAAGAGGCGGCAGCTCGATGCGGGCGACGGCAAGCCGATAAAACAAGTCGTCGCGAAAGCGCCCCTCTGTGATCTCCCGCTCGAGGTCCCGGCGCGTAGCGCAAAGAATGCGGACGTTCACTTTCGTCCAAAGATTGCTTCCTATCCGCTGGATCTCAGACCTCTCGATGGCCCTGAGCAGCTTGGCCTGCAACGCAAGCTCAAGATCCCCAATCTCATCGATGAGAAGAGTGCCCCCATCTGCCTGTTCGAAGACCCCTTGTCGCGCACCAACCGCTCCCGTGAACGCCCCGCGATCGTGCCCGAAAAGCGCCGACTCGACGAGCGTCGGGGGGACCGAGGTGCAGTCGAAGACTACGAAGGGTCCGCTCGCCCGGGGACTAGCCTCATGGAGCGCCTCTGCCAGCACTTCCTTTCCCGTGCCGGTCTCACCCTCCAGGATGACGGGCACATCGCTCTTGGCAAGACGTCGGCAGAGCGGGAAGAGGCGGCGAAGCTCTGCGCTCACCCCAATCATGCGCCCGAAGCGGACGGCAGGGGTCAAGACGAGCTCCTCCAAGGGAGCCTCGTTTACGACCTTAATTGTAGTGCCTCCCAACGTGATCGTCTCCCCACCCTCGAGAAACAGCTCGACCACCCGGATCCCGTTTACCCGGGATCCGTTAAGCGAATTGAGGTCCACGAAACGCATCCCCCCGGCCGCGTTTTCGAAAGCGCAGTGCCGCCGGGAAATGAGGGGATCGTTCAGCTGGATCGTGGAGTTGGGGCTCTTGCCGAGATAAGTGCGAACCTGCTCCGTGCCACTCAAGTCGAAGGAGGCTCCGCGATCGGGGCCTTCGACGATGTCGAGACGCAGGTGGGCGAGCTTCACGCCCCACGTTCCTCCCTTGCCGCCTCTGACCGTTTCGTCCTCTGACCCTTCCATGATTGGTGTCTACCTCGTCGAGCTTCCCTGCCCCGCGGCGTTGGCGTCCTCGCTAGAGCAGAGGATGTCCCGAAGCGCGACGAACGGCAATGGCCTCTCCCTGAGGCGACGGACGGCTACATGGGATGGGCGCCGCGCCTACTGCTCCACTCCGCCGGCGACGCCGGCTTGGCTTCCGCTCAAGCCGAGGCTTGCCCTGAGGAGGAGCTCGTTGGATGTTCGGGAGGCTTTTCGACATGCGTTCGCTCCTTCGTCAAAGCTTAGATTGCAACGTCCATCGACGCGCGCTCGCAAGCGCAACGTGAGTGACTCCCATCAACTACAAAGCCTAGGAGTCCCGCTGGCCCCGAAGCAGTTCGACTCCCATCTGTGCGATGCCGACGCCCCTCTCGCGCACCAAAGCCAAAGACGCCAATGAGTCGCGCGCGATTCTCGACAGCGTTGTCACGTCCTTCGCGCGTTGCGTGTCTCGAGCCGGGCTGTTCAAGCCGCCCGCCGTCGGCGCTCACGGATCCCGCGACGACGGCGCGGCGGCGGCGACGCGCTCGAGGCAGCGCGCGCGGAGGCTCCCGGCGATGTCGGGCTCGACGCCGAGCAGCCGCTCGAGTCGCTCAACGGGCAGGCAGTAGCTCGTCGCCTGCCAAAGCCGAGGATCGTTCGGGAGGAGGTGTGAGAGATCACTCCAGGTCCGAACCGTGTGGTCCTCGGTTGCCGAGATCAGGCGACGCCCGTCGGGTGTGAATCGGACCGCGAGCAGCGGCCCTGCGTGGCCTTGAAGGACGACAGGCTCGCCGGCGCCATCGGCGCTCCAGATACGAATCGTCCCGTCGGACGATCCGGAGGCGATTCGCTCGCCGTCCGCGCTAAAGCCAACCGACGTCACGAAGCTCGCGTGGCCGCGAAACAGCAGCGGCTCGCCCGACCCATCGGTGTTCATCACCCGCACGGTGCCGTCTGCGAATCCGGCCGCGATACGGCGGCCGTCGGGACGCAACGCCATGTCGGTGACGCCCGGTCCGCCGCTGAAAATCTCGTGGGGACCGCCGCTCCCGTCGGCGTCGCATGCGGCGATCCGGCCTGTGTACGTGCCGGTGAAGACACGGCGGCCATCTGGGCTGAATATGAGGATTCCATCGTCCGCGCCGGTGTGGAGCACGAGCGGCTGCCCCGAGCCGTCGGCGTTCCACAGCCGGGTCACTCGGTCCATGGACAAGGTGACGACGTGGAGCCCGTCGGGCGCGAGCGAGCAGGCGCGCAACGCGGTACTCCGCAGAGCGACGGGGGCGCGGGAGCCGTCGATGTCCCAGACGCGCGCGCTCCCCGCGTCGCACGAGAGGAGGCGCCGGCCGTCGGCGCTGAAGGAGATGGACTGAACGCGCCCTTCGTGTGCGCGATGAACGCGCGGCGCGCCCTGCCCATCGGCGCTCCAGACGCGCAACGCCAGGTCGTCGGACGCGACCGCGACGTGGCGCCCGTCGGGGCTCACCGCGACCGCGACGGCGACGGATCGCTCGCGGCCGTAGCCCACGGAGAGGACAAGGGGGTCCGGCGCGTCCAAGGGCCACACGCGCACCCCGCCGCTGCTGTCGCCTGCCACGAGGCGGCGACCGTCGGCGGTCATCGACAAATTCAGGATTGGGTCGGGGTGCCCTCGAAGCACCGTGGGTTCCCCCACCCCGTCGGCAGCCCAAATTCGAATCGTGTTGTCCTCGGAACCCGTAACGATTCGTTGCCCGTCGGGGGTGAAGGACAGGCCCCAAACGCCTCCGTGATGCCCCCGGAGAACCACGGGCGTCCCCGCGTCGTCGAGGTTCCAAACGCGTACGGTGTCGTCATTCGCGCTGGAGGCGATGCGCCGGCCGTCGCGGCTCAGCGACAGCTGCCCCGACGCGTCGACGTTGCGGACCACGCGGGGCTCGGTGGACCCATCCGCGCTCCAAATACGCACCGTCTTGTCGACGGACGCCGAGACGACGCGTTGACCGTCCGGGCTAAACGCCAGATCGCCGACGACGTCGGTATGACCGCGAAGGACAACGGGTTCGCCGACGCCGTCGGCGTTCCACACCCGCACCGTCTTGTCCGTCGAGCTGGAGGCCACACGGCGACCGTCTGGGCTGAAGGTAACGTAACGGATGCCCGCGCCGTGCCCCCTCAGCACGACGGGCTCCCCGGAGCCGTCGACGTTCCATATCCGAACCGTGGTGTCGCGCGAGCCAGAAGCAACGTGTCGGCCGTCCGGGCTAAAGGCCACGGTCTTTACGATGTTCGTATGACCGCGGAGCACGGCTCGCTCCGTTCTCCCATCGGCGCTCCAGATGCGCACCGTGTCGTCGCTGGCGCCGACGGCGACGTTACGTCCGTCGCGGCTGAATGCGACGTAGGGGTAGCTAACGTCCCAGGGGAAGACGACAGACGCAACGCCACCATGCAGTGCCGAGCGCGTCTCGGCCGCCCACTCGGGCAGCGGCTCGCCCGCCTCGAGATCGCGCAGGAGCGCGAGCTGGGTGGTGGGATCTTCGGTGTGAAGGCGCGCCGCGGCGAGGCGCGTCGCGTCTCGCGCATGGAACGCGGACTGCTTCGCTTGTTCCCTGGCGCGGACGGCGACGCCGGTCGCCTCTTGGGCGGCCCGCCTCGCGAGCGTTTGCTGCCACGCGACGTACGAGATCGCGACTGCGCCCAGCGCGAGGATGGCGATCACCGCCGCCCGCAGCACCCTCCCGCGGATTTGCTCGGCGACGCTCGCCTCGCCGAACGCCGCCTCGCTGGCGGTGAGGCCGCCCGGATTCCACTCGCGCCACTGGCGGTACTTCTCGACCACTCCGTCGCGCCAGAGCAAGCCTCGGGGGCGCCTCTGGGCCTCCCACTGCTGCGCCGCCGTGCGGATTTGGTCGCGGACACGATGCCCGTCGGCGTCCTCCCTCCGCCACTCCACGATGCGCGGCCACGCGGACACCAGCGCCTCGTGAATAATCTCGATGTGCTCGCGGCCGTCGTCCCCTTCGGCGACCACGAGGAGCCTTGCCGCGACGAGCCGCTCGATCACGACGCGGGCCGATGCGTCCCCGCCTAGCGCCGCGACGAGCTCGTCGTGTCGGGTGGCCGCGCGCGTACCCTCGGACGTGACGAGCCGCCGACACGCCTCGCGGACGAGCGAGCGCTGACTGGCCGTCATGCCCTCCAACACCGCCTCGCCGTGCTGCGCGAGGGCGCCAGCGACGCCGCCCATGGCGTGATAGGCCGCCGCGCCGAGCGTGCGAGTCTCGACGCTGCGCTGCTCCCACAGCTTCGACGCTGCGAACGAGAGGAGCGCCAGCGCACCCGCGCGCCCCTCCACCGCGTGAACCATCTCGTCGACGAGCGCGTCGCTCTCGAACGAGAAGCCTGCTTGTTGCGCGGGCTCGACGATGATGCGGCGGAGCGCCGAGGCCGCCGGCGTGGCGAGGAGCACGAGCGAGCGCTCAAGGCGCTCGTCGAAGGCCGTCTCTTGCTGTGCCTGGGCGAGAAAGTCGTCGCGCAGTGTGAGCACCACGCGCACCGGATCCGCCGTGCGCTCGGCGACGCGCGCGAGCCACGCGCAGAAAACCGCTCGCTCGTGGCGGTCCCGCGGGAGCGTGAAGCACTCCTCGAACTGATCCACGCAGAGGACGAGGGTCTCGTCGCGATCCCGCAGGGCCGCGTGCAGCCGACGCGCCACCTCTCCCGCGTCGCCGGACGAGTCCATGTCGTCCACCGAAACGCCGAGCTGCGCGAGCTTGGCGCGAAACGCCGTGAGCGGCGCCGCCCCGGGTCGGAACACGACGGCGTGAAACGTTTCGTTCAGGCACGGCAGGACGCCAGCGCGAACGAACGAGCTCTTCCCTGCGCCGGAGGGGCCGACCACCACGAGCAGCGGCTCGGTCCGCAGGCGATTCAGAAACGCGTCGACCTCGCGCTCACGGCCGAAGAACACATCCGCGTCCGCGGAGGTGAGCGGCGCGAGACCGCGATAGGGAGTCTCGAGAGGCGCTCCCGCCGACGTCGACTCATCTGAGATGTCCGATATGTTCCTGAGCCAGGCGAGCGCGCCGGCGCTGGTCCGCTCAAAGGTCTCTGGGTGCGCCACGAGCAAGACGCCGCGCCGACCCCTCCCCTCGAGCAAGAAAAGCTCTGAAGCTGCATTTGCGCTAGGGCTGCCAACCACCGCAAGTGGGGACAGCGCGACGACGCGGTCTCCGTCTCCGAAGACGACCGCGTCGCCCGGGGCGACGGACGGCGAAGGTGCGACGGGCCTGTATTCACGATGCTTGCGCCGGGCCCCCATCCAGAGCTCCGCCGTGCCATCGACGCCCACGACGGCTAGCGGGTATTGGCCCAGAAACGACAGCGCGCGCAGCGCGTTGGTCGCGTTCGAGAGCAGCTGCGCGAGGCCTCCCGTGGCGGACGGAGCCATGGCGAGCGAGGCCCGCTCCAGACCGCCCGGACTCCGCAGGAGCGCGGTCAGGAGCTCCCAGACCGGGGACGGCTCATGAACCGCGCGAACGATCTCGGGGAGCGGGTGCCCTTCCCCGAGCGCGGCGAACGGAGCCGCGAAGGCGCGAAGCACGTCGAGCCACTCCTCGTCGTTGAGGCGACGCTTGCGCAGCGCCGACGCCAGCTCACGCTGGAGCGCGGAAATCGGTCGTGCGCCGCGGTGCGACTGCCACGTGAGCATCGCCAGCACGGCGAGCCATCGCACAATCGTGCGCGCGAGCCGGTCGGACGCATCTCTCGCCTGGTATTCGCTCCGCGCTCCGTCGAGCTCGGCCACCGCCTCCGCGATCGGTTGCGGGTAGGCGCGCACCGCAAGCTCGACGACGTCGCGCGCGAGCCGGGGGAGCTCGAAGGAGTCGGTGGCGACGCCCGACGCGCGCCGGATCTCACGCGCGAGCACGAGGGCGCTCGCCGGGCGATCGGGCGGCTCCTTTGCCATGGCGCGCGCGAGCACCTCGTGGAGGGCGCGTGGGAGCGCCTCCGGGAGGGGCGGCAGCGCGGTCAAGAAGTGCTGCTCGGCGAGCTCCTGCACCGTCCCGACGAACGGCGGCCTCCCCGTGAGGGCTTCGTAGGCGAGCACCCCCAGCGCGTAGATGTCGCAGCCGGAGTCTGCGAGCTCGGCGTTTGTCCACTGTTCGGGCGCCATGTACCTAGGAGACCCAAGGAGCTCGCCCTCACTCGTCAACATACCGGGTACGTCGGTCTCGAGGCTCCCAAGCGCCCGCGCCGCGCCTGCGCCGGAAGCGCCGCGCCCGACCACGCCCGACGATGGCTCGCCCATGGGGGCCGGGCGAGCATCGGCCGACGGGGACGCGACCGTCCGGCCGCGATCCATCGCAACCCCAAGGTCCAGCAGCTTGGGCAAGAGCGCACCCGCGCGGCGGATGATCATCACGTTGGCGGGCTTGATGTCGCGATGGACGATGCCGTGGTCGTGGGCCGTCTGAACGACCTCGCAGAGTCGCTCCAAGAACGGGACGAGCTCCTCGAGAGGCATGGGCCCGGCTTTCAGGCGCTCGCTCAGCGGCGTTCCCCGCACGAGCTCCATCGCGATCCAGCGCACGCCGTCAGGCTCGGATCCGAACGCGTAGATGTGCGCCGCATACGGATGGTCCAACGACGAGGCGATGTGGGCTTCGCGCAGGAAGCGAAGATGGGAGCTCGCGTCGTGGGCGAGGCTCGCGTGGAGGATCTTGACCACCGCCTGACGCCGGAGCCCAACTTGCTCCGCCAGGAAGATCGTGCCGAAGCCGCCCTGGCCAATTTTCTCTCGCAGCTCGAACTCGCCCAGTCGGCGCCCGACGAGCGTGGGCGGCGTGCTGCCCGGTATCGCCGACATGCTATTCGGAAGGCTCGCACGCGCCTCCGCAGCGCGTCAACGCCGGCCCGCCGCCCTCAGCGCGTAGATCGGGCTTCGCGCGGCGAGCCGCTACGTGCTCACGGGTCGGCCAGTCTGCCCCGCCGAGAGATTCGGAGTATGGAATTGATTGTAGAAAATCATGGTAGCAATCACTTTCATGCAACTGTCCGCTGTGGCGGTCCACCGCGATGAAGCGACCGCTGCTATCCGCGACGCGTTCAGCGACGTCGGAGCGTGGATTACGGACGTGCACTTCTTCTCGGGGGTGCAAACCGTCTTCACGTTCGAGATTTTATCCGAATCGATCGGTGCCCTCGAGGCGGCGCTCATAAGCGCGGGTCTCTCCTTCGATGACCAAAGCCGCGCACGGCTTGCCTCCGCGCGCATGCCCGGCGAGATACAGGGGACCCTAGCCGTGATCTTCGCCCGCGGGGATCCGGACCTGCGCCACGAGGTCCCTGCTGTGCCTGGCTGAAGTGTGCGGTCGTCTCTAGACAGCGTGTCGGTGGTCTCCGAGGGTTCCCTCAGCGGGTTTGCCGCGCCTTAATCGCGTAGAATTGCCGTCGCGCGATGCCCGAAGCGGCCGCGGCACGGGAGACGTTGCCATGGTGCTTGGCCAGGATATGGCTTAGGAACCGTTTCTCAAATTCAAGGCATAACTGGTCCTTTGCGTCGGAAAATCGCATTCCCGCATTCAATAGCTCTTGTATCGGATCGTGGAGTGCTTCGCTCTGCAGGACGGTCGTGTCCCGCGAGATGTGCCGCACGTCCGCGATATCGCCCAGCGCGATCCGGCGCCTCAGCGTATTGAAGAGCTCCCTCACATTGCCCGGCCAACCATAGGTGCTTAGCCTTTCGAGAAACTCGGGGCTCAGCGCCTCCTGAGATGCGCTGAGCTGTTCCCAGAAGAATCTCGCGAGGACCGCAACATCTCCTTCCCTCCGGCGAAGGGGAGGAATTTCGACGCGAGCGACCGCGAGCCGGTAAAAGAGATCGCCGCGAAAGCGACTCGCACGGACCTCCTGTTCCAAGTCTCGGTGTGTTGCACTCAAAACACGCAAATCAACCTTTCGCCACAGTGAGCCTCCGACCCGGCGCAGCTCCCCCCGCTCCAGGACTCGCAAAAGCTTTGCCTGTACTTCAGCCGAAAGTTCGGCGACGTCGTCAATAAAGAGGGTGCCGCGGTCGGCTTGCTCAAAACATCCCGGGCTCAAACGCTCACCGTTTGGATCCTCGCGGCCGAAAAGATACGAGTCTACGTCGTCCTTTGGTAACGACGAGCCGTCGACAACGATAAACGGGTGCTGCGAGCGTGGCCCTTCTTCGTGCAGAACCTCGGCCAGCAGCTGTTTGCCTGTTCCCGTCTCGCCTTCGATGACGACGGGGACGTCCGTGGACGAGAGTCGTTTTAGAAGCGGGTACAAACTCCGCATTTGCCCGCTCGCACCGACGAGGCGACCGAACCGAAGTGGACCCACGATCTCGGCAGGAGATCGCTCCGTCGCGCCCTCCACGTGCAACGTGGTTGCTCCCATCGTGTTGAAGTCGCGCGTAGCGATGATCCCGTTCCCATACTTCCGAAAACCCATGATCCGTCTTTCCCGCCAACGAACACGGTGCCGTTTCGGAGAATATCCCTGCAATGTCTCGGCCGCAGGCGTTCCGAGAGAGACCTCGTTTTGGCCCGGGGACGTTTGCTCCGTCACGCCCTGCACTGCACGCTCTTGTGCACACCTACTGTGATCGGAGATTGCACAGTGCGCGACTTAATGCCCAGTGCCTGTAGGCGCGCGCCAGCTTCCGCGAGCACAACGCGAGCTCGGCCAGCGCGCTATCCACAAACGCTGAAGCCGGCATATACCTGGCTCGCAAAGCAGTGCTGCCCAGACGGGCAGTCTGCATCGCCCTTTCGAACCGAACAAAATGTGACATCGAACCCGGTGTCGTCGTTTCGAATGCAGCTATCTGCGCACGCGACGTGCTCGTAGCGTTGAGACGCGCGGACGTAGGTACCACAGCACGTTTGCGAGGGCGGGCAATCTGCCCGCTCCATACACGCGACGTCAGTTCCTGCGCACGCGCCAAGGTGCGAGCACGCGCGCGTCCCCGAATCGTATGCGAGACAGCAGACGTCGGGTGGTAGGGCGCATACGAGCGCGCCACACGCAATTTTGCGAGCCAGCGCGCCGCTATCGGCGAGACTGCCCGACGAGGATTCGACGAGCGCGTCGTAGAGAGCAGCGTCAACTCCACGCGCGTCCAATTGGGACGACGCGTCGAGCGCGTCAGGCGCGTCAAGCGCGTCAGGCGCGTCGCTTCGTGTACTAGCGGCCGCCGGATTGCCCGCTTCCGGCGCGGTGAACAGATCTGTGTTGGATGCTCCCGCGCAAGCAATGGGCAGCCAAACCGCGCCAGCTACGATAGCGATCACGTACGTCGTGCGTTCGCGCCTCATGAGGAAGCCTATTCTCAAAGAGTAAAGGGGACCACATCGGCCGAAGACATGTACACATTGCCGTCTTCGCCGAGCACTTGAGGGCCCAACGACGCGTACGAGTAGTGAATTCTCTGAGCTCGCAGGCCACGTCCACCACAGGACGAGTAGCCGTCCCCGCACCAGTGGCCAGCAGGGTCGTTGACGACCCACTCCTTCAACAAATCATCGTAGCCGACAATGACGATGATGTGCCCAGAGGCCGTCATGTTCGCGTGGACCGTGACGGGCCGGCCCTCGTCGATCATTCGCTTGATGTCCGCGCGACTCGCGCCGCCTTTCGAGTGCGCCGCGAGCCCTTTGGCTGCGTAGATACCCTCGAGCCCTTCTGGACATTGCCAGTCGTGATAGCCACCCCCACAGGTACTGCCGGCATTGAACGAGGAGCGCACCTCATCGGGCGTGTCGGTCTTCCCCCAAAATGCCAGGACCATCGCCGCGGACGTATTGCCACATGAGCCATTCGGATTAACGGATGCGTCGTATTGGCTAAAGTAAGGCACGTCGAGGGGGTTGGCCTTCGCCCCTGCATCAATGGGCTGCTCTCGAAACAGGTCGAGGGACCACCGCATTGACTCGCAGCTCGCTCCGCCTCCCAGCGCCTTGCACCGCGTCACCGCAGTGACGAGGAAGGGGCCGTAGGCGTCGCTGCCGGCCACGCAGTACCCGGACGAGGCGTCGAGAGCGCTCCCTGCGGCGCAAACGTCGGTACCTCGTAACGCCTCGGCGAGCCCCCTCTGCCATCGCTCCTTCGCGCAGGGGGCGCCTCCGCCCGCTCGGCCGCACGCTTCAACCATCGAGGGCGTAAAAGGGCCTAGCGCCTCGTTCGCAGAAACGCACATGCGGGTTGCGGCCGAGTAGTCGAAGCCCGACGGGCAGAAGAATTTTGAGGGCGCTCCCGCGTCCGTAGGGGACACGGGGGGAGCGTTGGCTCCCGCGCCCGTTGGGGCGCCCGTAGGGATGCCCGACGCGACGTTCGACTGGGCATTAGGCGCGGGGTTCGTTCCTTCTCCTTCGGCACAGCCGACCAACGAGAGAAGTAGCGCGGCAACAGAGAGGGCTGGGACAGCTTTCCGCGACACGCGCGGAGACGCTCGTCGTCGACGTCGGTCCCGAACGAGGGCGAGAAGGGAGACCATCGAGATAGCTACGAACGTGGAACCGGAGCCCCCTCGCTTTCCTACGGAACATCCACCTTCGGTCGAAGCGCTGTCTTCTCGCTCTCCGTCGCTCGAAGCGGGTCGAGTCGGAACCTGAGCTACCGGCGTCGCGGCATCGGGCGCGTCTACGTGGGGCAACGCCACATGGCTACGGAGCTCGATGACGTTCTCTGCGGGTCCTCCCCCCAAGGGGCCGTCGGCGAACCACGTCACGCCCTCTTCTACGAATCCAAAGTACTCGTCGAACTCGCCTACGGCATTTCCGTGGACGTCCCACGCGAACGTCGCTTCGGCACCCGGTACAATCTCCCGTTCCACCGTGGAGGTTCGCACCGCGGAAAGCCAGGTAGGCGCGCGCATAGCACAGACCACGTCGCGTGGCATCGGCGCGAGCTTCGTTATTCCCGGCTTCCACGTCTTGCGACCGACGTTCTTCACTGTGATGCTGCCCTTCACCGTCGTTCCAAGCGGTACTGCGATGGCCCCGTGATCCACGGAGGGGTACGTCTGAGAAACCACGTGAGCCGCGTAGTCCGGCTGGTGGGCAGTGAGTGCATTCAAATCGGCCATCGTTCCATTAAAAGCGTTGAGGTCGACGCCGCCGGTACCGTTGACCGTTCCGTCCGAGTACTGCCAAAAGGTCCATTGCGGCCACTCGGCGGGAATCGAAGGGCAGTTCACGTATCCCGCTATCCACAAGGGGTAGCCGGAGAATCCGGTGGGGTTGGCCATATTGTCTATCCAAAAGTAGTAACCTACATAAATCATCGGCTTGACCCCCAACGCCGCCTCCACGTGTTCTAGCCATACCTTGGCCTGGGAAGCAGTAACGCCACTGGCCTCGAGGTCGATGACGGGAGGAAGGTCGCCGGTCTCGAGCTTGCCTCCGATCGCCTCAAGCAAGAGATCCGCCTGAGCGATCGGGTCCTGATTGGGCTCGAAATATTGATATGCGCCACGCACGAGCCCCGCAGCTTTCGCGTCGCGATAGAGCCCATTGAACGAAGAATCGGGATGGCGAATCCCATCCGATACGCGGACGAAAGCAAAAGCGTTCCCGGCCGCCTTGGCGGCGACGAAATCATAACCAGCCTGATACTCGGAGACGTCGACGCCTTTTAGAGTAGTGGCGGGACAAGCGCTGTCCGGCGCCGCTGCGGCCGAGCGGAGATCCGCACGGACCGGCGCTGACGAGAGTCGCACCGATTCCGCCTGCGCGACCTCCCCTCGTGCCGCTGAGGGCTCCTCATCCCGAGAGCCGCACGCCGCCACAATCGCCAGGGTGAGCACGCCCCCCTTCACGCTTCGAATCATCGGCGAACCTCGTTTGCAATGCCACAAGTAGAACTTCAACGAGCGTGTTGAGCACGCTTTCCTTCTGTACTGCGTCGGATGGATCGTTAGGCCTGCCGCAGTGACTCTCGCTTGCACCTGTGTCGTACGAGTCCCGTGTGCGCTCTCGTGCACACAACGTTCGTGTGGCCTCGCATTGGCTGCTCGGCCGGGCCGACGCCCCGAGATTGAGGCGTCGCCGAGGCGAGGGTCGTTCTCACCGTAGCTGAGCGAATGGCCCCGACATTCGTTCGTTGTTTGCATGAGGCGACCGGCGGAGGGCCCGTCGTCTTCCGTAGGCGGCGCGAACAACGGGGCCATCGGGCGTCTAAAAAGCATCCCCCGACTGTGTTCCTACGAGGCAATCGACGAGATGACAATCGCGGCGACTACCAGGCTGCTCGTCCGGACAAAACGTTGCGGTGCACGCATAGTTGCCTTGGCCTGCGACCGGGGAACCGGGCGTATTCAGGTAACATTCGGTCGTCCACTCCTTGGTATAAATGGTGTTGTCGTAACAAGACGCAGGGGCGTCAGGAATAGTGGAACAGTACTTCTTTACGCAGCTCTCGTGGCCGCCGCCGTAGTCTTCGC
>JANXMC010000029.1 GCA_025354825.1 Myxococcales bacterium | reverse complement strand
GCCGCCGCCGCGTACTCGAGCACCGCCGCGTCGTTCTCTTTGGTCACAAGATCGCGCGCGAGCGGATGCTCCGGCGCGAGCACGACGTACGTCACGCCCGCGAGCGTGTCGGGGCGCGTGGTGAAGACGCTGATCTTCGTGCCCGGCAGACCTTCGACCTCGAAGTCGATCGTCGCGCCCTCGCTGCGGCCAATCCAGTGAAGCTGCTTCGCCTTCGTGTCGGGCCAGTCGAGCCCTTCGAGATCTTCGGCGAGCCTGTCGCCGTACGCCGTGATCTTCAGCATCCACTGCCGCAGCGGCAGGCGCTCGACCGGGAAGCCTCCGCGCTCGCTTCGGCCGTCGACGACCTCTTCGTTCGCGAGGACGGTGCCGAGGGCCGCGCACCAGTTGACGGCGACCTTCGCCTGGAACGCGAGCCCTTTTTTGAAGAGCTGCAGGAAGATCCACTGCGTCCAACGAACGTACTCGGGGTCGGTCGTGTCGACCTCGCGCGACCAGTCGTAGCTAAAGCCGAGGGACTTCAGCTGCCGCTTGAACCCTGCGATGTTTCGCTTCGTCGTGTCGCGCGGGTGCGTGCCCGTGGCAATGGCGTGCTGCTCGGCGGGGAGACCGAAGGCGTCCCACCCCATGGGATGGAGCACGTCGAAGCCGCGCATCCGCTTGAAGCGCGCGAGGATGTCCGTGGCCGTGTACCCCTCGGGGTGGCCGACGTGGAGCCCCTCGCCCGACGGATAGGGGAACATGTCGAGCACGTAGAACTTCGGCCGGCCGGGGTGGCGCTCGGCGCGGAAGGTCTGCTCGGCCTCCCAGCGGTGCTGCCACTTGGGCTCGATCTCGGAGGGGTTGTAACGGTTCGCGTCGCGTTCGTCGTCCGACATGATGGATGCCGGGATTTACCACGCCGCGCTCCTACCGCGCGCGGCCTTTGCGCGGCGCGACGGTCATCTGGCCGGCAAGCCCGGGGAACGAGGTCTGGCTCGTCGCGGTCCCTACGCGGGCGGCCTTTCGCGAGAGGCGCGCGTGGCGCTTCGCCGCCATCTCGGGCGCCTCGCCGGTGCCCTTTTCGAGCACTTCGAGGGCACGCGCCGGCTCTTTCACGAAGTGTTCGTAGAGCTTCACGAGCTCGAGGCGCGCTTTGCCGTCGTCGACGCTTTCGGCGAGGCGCTCGAAGTCGCGAAGGGCTTGGGCCCTGTCGCCGCGGGCCTTGGAGATCTCGCCCCGCGCACGGAGCGACTCGGCGCCGGCGCCGCGGTCGATGGCGACGCTGGCAACCTCGAACGCGTGATCGAAGCTGCCGGCGCGCCTTAGCGTGCGGGCCACACCAACGAGGTCGTCGGCGTGAAGCTGCGAGCCGCCGAGGGGCTCGCCGTAGAGGCCTACGAGGGCGGCCATGGCGACGACGTCCCACGCATTGTGCTCGATGACGCCGAGGAGCGAGCGCGCATCGCCCGTTCGCAAAAAATGAAGGTAGCAGGCGCTGACCTCGCCCGACGGCACGTCGTCGACGCGGACGAAGCCAAGAATTTCGCGTTCGATCGTCGTGAGCTTGCACTCGATGCCGCGCGGCTTGTGGAGCCTCCGTGCAACATGCACGAGATCCAAGTGGGGCGGCTCCATCGGCGCGTCGATGCGCGCCATGACGAAGCGCGTTCGAAGCAGCGGCATGTCGAAGCTCTTGCCGTTGAACGTCACGAGCATCTCGCAGCCGCGAATGCGCTCGGCGACGTGGGCGAGCATCGGCGCCTCTTCGCCGAGATTGCGCACGAGGATCTGCTCCACGGTGATTCCCCCCGCGCCTTCGTCCCACCAGGCGAGCCCCACGAGAAACGCGACGGTGCCGGTGCCGCCGTTGAGGCCCGTGGTCTCGGTGTCGAGGTAGAGCGCGCGGGCCGGGCTGCGATCGGCGAGCGAGGGATCGAGCGCGAGGAGCGCGAGGAGCTCGGAGCTCGCGGTGCGCGACGGCAAGAGTGACGCATGCCCAGTGCGGTGAGCGGCCGACAGTCGAAGGGTGCGAAGGTGCAGCGGGCCGAGCGGCGTGACGGTGGAGACGAACGGGAGATCGTTCGCGTCGACGCGCGGCGGCGGCGGCGGCCCTTTGCGCGCGGTGCGCTCGAGAACCAGCTGCATGCGCGCGCGGAGCGCATCGAGGGTGGTCGCGCGTTCGTCCGTAGGCGCGGCAGCCTCGGCGGTCGCAGGCGCGGACACGTCCGTCAGCTCCTCGGGCTCGGCCTCGAGCTCGGGTGGAAAAACCGGAGCGTCTGCGGGCGGCGCGAAAGCCCCGCGCGCGAGGCCGGCGTGGCTTAGGCGGGAGAGCTTCGAGAGGAACGACAAGGGAGCGGCAACGGTACATCCGTGCAGCGCTCCGCGCTACCCGGGGCGGTCGCTTAGGTGCCCGGTTTGGCGCCCACCAGCGTACGAAGCGTGCAGGTTGCAACGACGTCGCCGGACGCGTCTTTCATCACGACGGGCACCGCGTACTCGACGCGAGCGTTCGTCTCGGGGACCGGGCATTCGCACGTGCCGGTGATGAGGCCGCGGGATTTTTTCACGTAGTCGATGCTGAGGCCCGCCACGATGAACCGCGCGTCGTCCGGCATCGAGTACGCGAGGGCTAGGTTTCCCGTGAGCTCGGCGAGGTTGACGAGGGCCACGGCGTGCACGGATTTCAGGTGGTTTCGCACACTCGGGCGGTCGCGCAGCGTCACCTTCGAGAAGCCCCGGCGAAGCTCTTCGACGTGGGCGCCAATGCTCCCGGTATATGCGGCGGCGCGGCCGACGGCCTTGCTGAAGACGAGCTTTCCGCCGGGGATGCGGGAGAGCACGTCCCACTGCGCGCGGATGATGTTCTTGGGCCCAGAGCCGAACGGCGAAAGCTGCGAGAGCGTGGCGGCCATGGTCATCAAAGCCTCATGGGGCCTCACGTCCGCCCGGTCAAGCAAGAATGAATGGCCATTCAGTTTTGAAGGCGGCCGCTCACGCTCACCAGGTGATGGCGCCGCTCGGTGTGGCAGGGCGCTTGGCGGAAGCGTCTTCGGCGCCCAGCTGCACGGCCCACGCGACGCGGCGGCATCCGCCGTCGGGAGGCGGCAGGCGCACGCCACGGAACGAGTCGGTCACGCACGCGCCGACGCGGTCGAGGGACTCGTCGGTGTCGCGCACTGTCGCACCCAGGACGTCGCCGTCGTCGGCGATGGCGAGGTCGACTTGCACGGCACCGCGCACCACGACGCCCGCGTCGAGCGACGCGCGGTAGCAGGCGAGAACGGCGCGCCCGCGCTCGCCGAGAGCCGCATCGAGCGCGGGCGTGGAGCGACCGGGGTAGGTCTCGCAGCGGAGCATCGACGGGCGAATCGGGCGGGCGTCGTCGGGTTGGGACGCCGAGAGCAGCGGAGCAATCGGCGGAGGCGCGCCGCGCGACGCGTGCACGCCGCCACACGCGGAGCCTGCGAGAATGGCGAAAAGTGCGGCGCCCGCGAGGTTCGCGAACGGCTGCGAAGATGTGGGCATGGCGCCCCGAACGGTAGCAAAACGATCGCGGAAGGACTGCGAACGTCGGGTTAGTATCGAGGGTGAGGGGCCTTTCACGAAATGCAGAAAAAGAAGATCCTCCTCGTCGACGACTCGGCGACCGCGCTGATGATGGAGCAGATGGTGCTCGGCAAGGACTACGACATCGTGGTCGCGAAAGACGGTGCCGAAGCCTTGAAAGTCGCCGTGGCGGAAGTGCCCGACCTGATTCTTCTCGACGTGATGATGCCGAAGATGGGCGGGTTCGAAGTCTGCCGAATCCTCCGCAATCTCGAGCTGACCAAGGCGATTCCGATCATCCTGGTGACGACACGCGGCGAAGCGAAAAACGTCGAGGCCGGCTACGCGAGCGGCGCCAGCGACTACGTCACGAAGCCGATCAACAACCGCGAGCTCCTCACGAAGATTCAGCGCCATCTCGGTAGCGCGAACGGGAGCGGGAACGAGAGCCGGTGATGGACGACAGCAAACGCGACGGCCGCGACAGCGGTGAGTACGCCCTCAAAGTTCGCGACGAAACCACGCGGTACGTGAAGGAGCTGCTCGACGAGAACGCGAAGCTACGGGGCCGCGTGTCGGAGCTGGAGAGCGAGCTCGGTCGCTTCGACGGCGAGAAGAAGACGCTCGAGCAGCGGCTCTCGCTGATGGAAATCGAGTCGCGGCGGCAGCTGTCGCAGTTCGTCGACGTCGAGATGCAGAATGCAAACGTCGCGAACTTGTATGTTGCAAGCTTTCGCCTCCACGGCACGCTGGAGCGCGAAGAAGTGCTCGCGGCGATTCGCGAGATTGTCATCAACCTCATTGGCTCCGAAGAGCTCGCGGTGTTCGAGCTCGATGGGAGCGGCGCCGTCTTGCGGCTGGTCTCTTCCTTCGGCGTCGACGAGAAGCGGTGGCGCCACGTCGTCGTAGGCGACGGCATCATTGGAAGGGCCGCGCAGACCGGCGACCTCTACGTCGCGAGCCCGGGCAATGCGGCGGCGGACCGCGCGGCGGGCGAAGAGTCGCTCACCGCGTGCATCCCCCTTTTGCTCGACGGCAAAGTCACTGGCGCCATCGCCGTCTTCCGCATGCTCGAGCACAAACGTGGCCTCGAGGACGTCGACCACGAGCTCTTCGGCCTTCTCGCGAGGCAGGCCGCGACGGCGCTCTACTGCTCGTCGCTGCAAGAGCGCATCGCGGCGGCCGGGCTAGGTTGATGGGCTCGCGCGAGTCACCACTCGACGGAGCGGTAGTCCTTTAGGAATTTCCCGTAGACGTGCTTCCCGGTGCGGAGGCCGTCGAAGATCGGATCGAGCACGCGGGCCGCGCCGTCGATGACGTCCAGCGGCGGATGAAAGTTGTTGTCCTCGATCTTCCGCGCGACGTGAGCGGCCGGGTCTTCGTCCGTCACCCAGCCCGTATCGACGCTGTTCATGTGGATGCCGTCGGTCACGTAATCTTGCGCCGACGTGCGCGTCATCATGTTGAGCGCGGCCTTCGCCATGTTCGTGTGCGGGTGCTTGTCGGTCTTCGTGCCGCGCTGAAACTGACCTTCGACGGCCGACACGTTGACGATGTGGCGGTCGCGCGTCGCGTTGCCCGCGATCATCAGCGGCTTGAGCTTCGCGTTCAGAACGAACGGCGCGACGACGTTCACGAGGTGAACCTCGAGCATCTCCGGCGTGGCCACGTCGGCGAGCTTTAGGCGCCAGCTGTTCACCTCGCGAAGGTCAACCTGCTGCGCATCGACGTCGAGCTGCCCCGTTGGGAAAACTTCGATGCCGTGGCTCGCGTCGTCGATGTCGTAGGGGACTTGCGACAGCTGCGCCGAGCCCCAAAGGCCAACGCCCGCCTCGCGCTTTTGCCACCCTTCGAAAACCGCCGGCGAGGCGCGGAGCGCGTCGGTTTCGGCCGTAGGGAGGCTCGCCTGGGACCGCGCCAAGAGCTGCGGTGAGCCGGTGCTGCGAAGCGCCTGCACAACCTCTTCGTGCCCTTGAAGAACAGTGCGCTCGCCTTCGGAGAGCGCGTCGTATGGGCGCCGCTCGCTCTCGAGCATATGGCTGTAAAAACCCGGCGGCCTTCGAACGGTCTGCGCGGCGTTGTTAATGAGAAAATCGAGGTGCGTCTCGTGGCGCAGCAGGTACTTGCAAAAGAGCTCGACGCTCGGCGTGTGGCGCAGATCGAGGCCGTGAACGCGAAGCCGCGTGCCCCAGTCGGCAAAATCGGCCTCCTTCGCGAAGCGGGCCGCCGAGTCTTGCGGAAAGCGTGTGGTCGCAATGACCGTGGCGCCCGCGCGGAGCAGAATGAGCGCCGCGTGGTAGCCGATTTTCAAGCGTGAGCCGGTGAGCAGCACCACACGCCCGTGGAGCGGCGCCGTCTGCGCGCGCTTGGCGTAGTTGAAGTCGCCGCAGGGCGTGCACATTGCGTCGTAAAAGTGGTGCAGCCGCGTGAACGTCGTCTTGCAAATGTAGCAACGGCGCGGCGTGAGAAGCTCGGTCTCGGGGGCACGCGACGTGGGCTCGATACCCGGCGTTGCCGTGGGCGGGAGATCGGTCGACGGCTCTTCGGGCGAGGCGCCGAAACGCGGGGCGGCAAGCTGCGGAACGACGGGCTGCGTGAACGTGCCCCGCTGCGCGCGGAGGCCGGTGGTGGCGATGATGGCGGCGTCGCGATCGCGCTTCGACTTTTTTTCCTGACGACGAAAGGCCCGGCGGAGGCGGCGCTCTTCGTCGTCCGAAGGCATCGCGACGCGGGCGGCGGCCTCGATCAGGGCATGACGCGTTTTCATCTCGACGCCGACCAAGAGCGCACGGTCCAAGACGATCGACTCGAGAACCCGCAAGCAGGTGCGCATGTCGGCCTCGGGAAGGCCTTCGGGCATCGGAGCGAACTCGGAGGCGGCGGCGTTCGCGGCGGCTGTCCCGTCTTCCGGAAGCGAATCGGTGTGCGGCTCTTTCACGGCCCCTCTGCTAGCAGCATGCACGACCGTTTGACACGTGGCCCTCGATGGGGCCAATCACGCAAGACCAATCCATGCGCGAAAATCCCGAAGAACGTCCGGCTGCAATTTTGGTCGCCGTCCAACTCCCCGGCGTCACCGACGTCGATCACGAAGCCGACTTGGCCGAGCTCGGTCGCCTCGCGCACACGTGCGGTTACGACGTCGTCGCCACGGTCACCCAGCGGCGCGACGCCCTCGCGGCGGCCGCCGTTCTCGGCGAAGGGAAGCTCAAGGAGCTCGCCGCGATGACGGGCGGCGAAGGGGTCATCCCGTCGGGCGCGCCCGATCGCATGACGAAGGCCCGCGCGAAGTTCGAGAGCACGACGGCGAAGGACGCGCTGGCTCGCGCCGAGGAAGACGCCGAAGACGCCTCTAAAGACGAAGCTCCCGACGTCTACCGCGGAAAAGGCCACAAGGGTGCCCCCGCGCCCGAGGTGCAGTTCCCCAAGGTCATCATCGTCGACCACGAGATTTCACCGAGCCAAGCGCGCAATCTCGAGAAGGCCACCGGCGCCGAGGTCCACGACCGCACCGGCATCATCGTCGAGATCTTCCACCGTCACGCCAAGAGCCGCGAGGCACGGTTGCAGGTCGAGATCGCGCGCCTCGTCTACGTCGCCCCGCGCCTTCGCGAAGGGGCCGGCGGCGGCGACCGCGTCCGCGGCGGCGTGGGTGGCAAAGGCGCCGGCGAGTCGGCCTTGGAGCTCGATCGCCGGAAGATCCGGGACCGAATCGCAGAGCTGCGCGAAGAGCTCGAGGCGATTCAGCGCGATCAGGCGACGCGACGCGCGCTGCGCCGCGACCAGCGCCGCGTCGCCCTCGTCGGCTACACGAACGCCGGGAAATCGAGCCTTATGCGTGCGCTCACGGGGAGCGACGTGCTCGTGGCCGACAAGCTGTTCGCGACCCTCGACACGACGGTGCGCGCGCTGCATCCAGAGACCAAGCCGCGCGTGCTCGTCTCGGACACCGTCGGCTTCATCAAGAAGCTGCCCCATGATCTCGTCGCGTCGTTCCGCTCGACCCTCGACGAGGCGCTCGAAGCCTCTCTGCTGCTCTACGTCGCCGACGCGTCGGATCCGACGTTTCGCGCGCAACTCGAGGTCACGCAGTCCGTGCTCCGCGAGATCGGCGCAAACGCCGTCCCGAGCAAGCTGCTGCTGAACAAGGTCGACCGCCTCGACGAGCACGAGCGGCTTCTACTCTCGCGTGAATACCCGGAGGCGATTCAGCTTTCGGCGCGTGAGGCGGGCGACGTCGCGCAGCTTCGCGAGACCATCGTCGCGTACTTCGACTCCGAAATGGTCGAGGGCGAATTGACGGTGCCCTACGCGAAGCAGGCGCTCGTCGGCCAGGTTCACGAGTCGGCCAAGGTCGTCTCGGAGGAGTACGACGAGGTCGGGGCGCGCCTCACCATCAAGGCGCACCCCGTCACGCTCGCGCGCCTTCAGAGCCTGATCTCAGGCTCGTGACTCGTGAGAGGCGCGCTCGCCGGTAGCAAGACTCAGGTCTCGATGACCGTGCTCTTGATGCCGGTGATGTCGCCGCAGGGGCTCGCGCCGAGGACGTAGACGTCGATGCGCGACGTGTTCGTCGGGTCGGGGATCACGCGAATGACCTTCACGTTTTTGATGGTCGATTCGAACGTCGCCTTGAGCGTGCGGTACTGCGTGCACGTCGCGGCGGGAAAACCGCCAACGTCGCACTGCTCGATCTGCTGACCGATGGCATCGACGTCACGCTGCTCCGTGGCCGTGGTCGCGGGCAGGCCGAGGAGGGTGAGGAGCTTCGCGGGGGTAAGCGCTGTCGCGGGAACGCCGGGGCGCGAGAACGTCTCGATGGCGAAGTCGCTCTCGCTCTCCCAGTAGAGACCCTTCGCGGCGGTCGCGATGGCCGAGAGGTCCGTCGTGCAGGCCTGCGCGACGCCGAGCGGGAGCAGGTACTGGTTCGCCTCGAAGAGCTTGCCTGCTGAGCCCGAAGTGAGCTGCCCCGCCGCGAGAATGCCGACCTTCGTAAACGCGTCGGCCTTCGCGGCGTCGAGCTCATTGTCCGTTCCTGGCGAAGCGCCGAAGTCGATGATGTCTGCCACGCGGGATGCGGACGCCGCTTGGTTGAGAGGCTGAACGCGAAGCGCCGCGCAACGACCGCTCGCGCACGTGTTCGCGGCGACGAGGCTCAACGTGCAGTTGACGGGGCCCGCACCGGAGGGCGCGGCCCACGACTGCGTCGCCGAGAGCTTGCCCGAGCCGGTGAGCGAGAGCGTGCCGCGGACCACGAGGCCGACGGGCGCGTGGGACGACGCTGCGACGAGGGCCTTCGCGCGGTCGGCGGCCGAGAGGCCCGTGGTGTCGAGCTTGGCGACGGCGCAGGTCGCGCGTTGCGCGCCACCCGGGCAGACGGTGGTCGGCTTCCCCGGGCGGCTGACGTGGAACGCGTTGCACTTCGCGGTGTCGCACGTGACGAGGAAGTAGCTCTCGCCCGCGCCGTTGGACGCGAGCGCGTCGTCGCTCGACGAGGTGCCTTCGCCTGTGTCGGCGGGCGCGCCACAGCCGACGGAGCAGAGGGAAAGAGAAGCGGCGGCCAGGGCGGCAAAGGCGAACGCGGTAACGGAAGAGACAGACGACATGAGGCAACGCTCTCCTGGTTCAGAGGGAAAGCGGCGGTGTATGCCCCCAGCTATGCATGTGCGCAAGGGCGAGTGCGGCAAGTTACCCTCGCGCGGCCAAGCGCAGCGTCGCGCGAGCGAGACGTGCGCGACGGGACTACGCGAGTAACGTTCGCGATCGCTCGCGGAGGCGACACACCATGCCTTGCATGAATCGTACAGCTCGATCGCTCAAAGGCTCACCTCTCGTCTCCTTCGCTTTGGCTGCGACGCTGGCCGTCGCCGCCTGCGGGGGCAGCGACGACAACGGAGGCTCGGGCTTTGCCGATGGCGGCACGGGCGGCGGCTCGACGGCGGGCGGCACCACGGCGGGCACGGGAACGGGCGGCGGTTTCGGCGACGACGACAGCGGCGGGGCGACGGGCGGCGGCGGTCAGACGTGCGCTGCGACGTCGATCAAGGCCGACAAGGCGCAGGTCGACATCATTTTCTTCGTCGACACATCGGGCAGCATGGACAACGAGATCGTTCAGATTAAGGCGAATATCAATACGTTCGCCTCCACGATCGGGACGAGCGGCCTCGATTACCAAGTATTGATGATTGCCGAAAAGGGGACGGGCAAATTCCAGATTTGCGTCCCGGCGCCTCTTGGCGGCGCAAACTGCGGCGACAGCGCGCCGAAATTTCACGCGATCGATCAGACCATCGCGAGCACCGACGGGCTTGCGAAAATCATTTCAACCTACGATACGTGGAAGTCGTATTTGCGACCGACCGCGTACAAGGCATTCGTCGCCATTACCGACGACAACGCCAAGCTCGCGGCGGCGACGTTCGATACGCAGCTCCTCGCAAAGCTCCCCGCCGGCATGTTCGGAACGGCAGCCTCGCGCCGCTACATCATGAACAGCATCTGCGGCTGGAGCGACGGAACGCCTGTCTTGAGCACGACCAAGTGCTCGACGGCGGTGAACATCGGCGAGAACTACCAGAAGCTCAGTCAGCTCACGGGCGGCACGGTCGACTCCGTGTGCAAATCGAGCTTCGACACCGTATTTGCCAATATCGCCAAAGGGCTCGTGACGAAGCTCGGGTGCGAGCTGACCGTGCCGACATCGAGCGGCGACGCGGGGGTGACCGATCCGTCGAAGGTCGTCGTCCAGTACACACCGGGCAGCGGCGCAGCGCAGCGCCTGGCGCAGGTGACCGACGTGTCGAAGTGCGCGCAGTTCCCCGAGGGTTGGTATTACGACAATAACGCGAGCCCGACGAAAATCGAGCTTTGCGCGGGCAAATGCGCGACGGTCAGTGCCGACAGCGCGGGGAAGATCGAAGTGCTCGTCGGCTGCAAGGGGGACGCGCCGCACTGAACGGTGAGCGAGAGCGAGAGCGAAGCGTGACGCCGGACGCCTAAACGCGGCCGCGATGGATTGCGACGGCCGCTACGCTCGCGAGCGCCGCCTGCTCCACGCGCCGCTTTCGCAGGTATCCCACGATGCTATGGGCGCCGAAGCCGATCGCGGCGCCGAGAAAACCGCCGACCGCGGCCCCCTCGAGGCCGTAGACGAGACCGAAGGGGGTCGCCGTGGCACCGACGGCAACGCCGCAGGCGCGGAGGAGCCCCGACTGCGCGACGGGCTGGGGCG
>JANXMC010000004.1 GCA_025354825.1 Myxococcales bacterium | reverse complement strand
GACACGGCGGGCGTCCTCAGCGGCGGCGAGCAGCAGCGCGTCGCCGTGGCCCGCGCCATCGTGGGCGAGCCCGCGCTTATCTTGGCCGACGAGCCCACGGGCAACCTCGACCCACAGCTCGCCATCGACATTTTGGGCCTCTTCGAAGAGATCAACGAGGCGGGAACGACGGTGCTCTTCGGCACCCACGACCGCTCGCTCCTCGAGGTTCGCCCGCGCCGCATCATCGTCCTCGACGACGGCAAGGCGACGGACGTGCCGTCCGGCATCAGCCGCGAGAGCGGTGAGTTCTACGACAACGAGCTGCCGCTCTAACGTTCGCACCGACCACGCATCACCTTTCGCCGAGCCGCGCCATGTTCAACACCTATGCAACGACCCGCCGTGCTCGCCGCGGCATGCTGCGCGAATGGAGACTGCACGCGCTGAGCGTCTTCTCGCTCGCCGTGGCGTTCGTCTGTCTGGGCGCCGCGCTCCTCGTGGTGACCAATCTCCACGCGGTCGAAGAGCGCTGGGCCCACGCCGGCCGCGCGTCGGTCTATCTAAAAGAGACGACGACCCAAGACGAGGTCGACGCCTTCAAGCGCGCGCTCGTCGCCGTGCCGGGCGTCACCGCGGTGCACTACGTCTCGCCCGCGCAGGCGCGCACCGAGTTCGGCCAGCGTGAGCTCGGCTCGTCGGGACAGCTCGCGGGGCTTCCCGTCGAAGCGTTCCCCGCGTCGATCGAGGTCGAGGTTCGCCAAGACATGACCGATGCCGAGCTCTCCGACATGGTCTCGAAGCTGAGGCAGCTGCCGAGCGTCGACGACGTAGAGACCTACCAGGCGTGGACCGAGCGCCTCTCGCGCCTCGTGAAAGGCGGCGTCGCCGCGGCCGCACTGCTGGCCGCCGTCGTTCTCACCGCGGTGCTCGCCGTCGTTGGGTCGACCGTGCGCCTCGCGCTCCAGCGCCGCAAAACCGAGGTCGAAGTGATGAAGCTCGTCGGCGCGACGGACCGCTTCGTCAAAGGTCCGTTCGTTCTCGAGGGGAGCGTGCAGGGCGCGCTCGGTGCCATTGGCGCCATCATCCTATTGGCCATTCTGTTCTTCGTCGTGCGGGGCCGCCTCGACGCCGAGTTCGCCGCCCTCATCGGCGTCGAGCCGTCGTTCTTGCCGTGGCAAATCGCGCTCGGCATGGTCGCCCTCGGCGCGCTTTTGGGCGCGACCGCCGCGATGGCGAGCCTCCGCAAAATGGTGGCGGTGTGAAGCGTCGCAGCCTCGGCGTGCTCACGCGCGTCGCGCTCGTGGCGTCGGCGATGGTGATCGCCGCGGCCTTCGGCGAGGCCGACGCAAAGATCGCGCGGCGCCTTCCCACGACGGCCGATCCGTCGCTTTTGAAGCTCGCCCTCGTCGACCGCAAGCTCGCCGATCTCGAGGCCGAAGAGGGCGCGCTTAAGAACGAAGTCGGCGGCCTCGGTGCGGCCATCGCCGACGCCCACGAGCGCACGATCAGTCACGGCAAAGCGTTCTACAGGCTCACGCGCGCCGGTCTCTTGCCCGTGGGCGGCGGCTTCGACGAGCTCGTACGCCACGCCCTTCGCGTCGAGCGCCAACGTCGCGCCTTGGGCGACGACCTCACGCGTGAGCGGCGTCTGCGCTCCCGCGGCGGTGAGATAAGCCGCCTCCTCGAGCGCAATGCACGAGACCACCTCACGCTCTCCACGGAGCGCGAGCAGCTCGACGCCGCCCGCGCCGCCGCCGAGGCCGAAGAGCACCGCCAGGCCGCCTTCGACCGCGCCTTCGAGACATCGACCGGCGCCACCGGCGAGTACGTTGCTATCTACGGCGGCAGCGGCGGCTCCGGCGCCGGCGAGCCCAACGGCCGCGCCACCGGTTTCGGCGGATCCCGCGGCCGCCTGCTTTTCCCCGTCGCCGGCCGCGCCGAGGTGCGCCCCGCGCGCCGCGAAGGGACCGACGGCCCGGGCCTCGAGATTCACGCGCCCCTCGGCGCCGCGGTACGCGCCGTCTTCGCGGGCCGCGTCGCCTTCTCGGACAAGTACGGCCCCTACGGGCGCATGGTCATCTTGGACCACGGCGACCACTACTACACCGTCAGCGGCAACCTCGCCGGCGTCGACGTAAAGGTCGGCGACGAGGTCTCCGCAGGCGAGCGCGTCGGCTCCGTGGGCGACGACGGCGAAGGCCCGCTCGTCTACTTCGAAGTCCGCCACGGCACCGACACCGTGCCTCCAAGCCCGTGGTTGGGACTGGCCAATTAGCCGAGAGGTGAGCGCGAGCTACGCGCTCTTCACGCGCTCGACGACCGTCATGATCTCGGCCTCCGTCATGATGTGCGTCTGCCCTTTGGCGGCCTTCAAGATCTCTGCGACGAGAACGTCGTTCGGCTCGATGTTCCGCTGCTTCAAATAGAAGTTCACGTTCGATGCGCCGCTCATGAAGCCGACGCAGATCTCTTGCTGCTTGCCGAACATCCCCGCGGGGACGCCGCTGTAAATGCGGTCGGCGAGCCAGTGGTCGCCCTTCGCCATCGCCTTGATGATCGCCGAGGCGTGGACGCCCGTGGCGGTGCGGAACGCGTCGCGCCCCACGAGCGGGTAGTTGATCGGTACTTGCCAATCGACGGCGTCCGCGACCGCTTCGCAATAGGAGAGCAATTTGGTGAGGTCGTGCCCTTCGAGCTGCCCGAGCAGCTTGAGGTTCAGGATGATGAGCTCCATCTGCGCATTGCCCACGCGCTCGCCGATGCCGAGGCCGCAGCCGTGAACGCGGTCCGCGCCGAACTCGAGGGCCCAGATGGCGTTCTCGAGGGCGAGGCCGCGGTCGTTGTGGCCGTGCCAGTCGATGCCGATGTCCTTCGCGCCGGTGCCGGCGATGACGCTCTTGGTGAACTGGATCAAATTGCGAACGCCGTCGGGTGTGGCGTGGCCCACGGTGTCGGAAAGGCACAGGCGCGAAGCGCCATGATCGATCGCCGCGCGGAAGAGCGTCGTGAGCACTTCGGGGCGTGAGCGCGTCGTGTCCTCCGTAACGTACGCCACCGGCAGACCGGCCTTCACCGCGACGTCGATCGCTTCCGTGCTTCGCTTTGCAATCAGCGCCACGTCCCACTCTTCGGCGTACTGACGAATCGGGCTCGAGCCGATGAACGCGTAGACCTCGATGGGGATCCCCGCGCGCTGGGAGACCTCGATCATCGGCGTGATGTCACCGACCACCGTGCGCCCCGCGCAGGCGATCTTGATGTTCATTTTGCAGTCGACGACCTCTTTGCAAATGCGAAGCGTGTCGTCGAAGGCGCGGCGCGAGCTGCCCGGAAGGCCGACGTCGGCCTCGTGGATGCCGAGGTCTTCCATCAAGTGCAGGATGGCGAGCTTCTTCTCGATGGGCGGATCGACCACCGAGGGGTTTTGCAGGCCGTCGCGGAGGGTTTCGTCGAAGAGGGTGAACCCCTTCGGAACGATTCGGCCCTTTCGATTCACCTCGTTCCAGTCGAAGATGAACTGGGCTGCGCGGTCCGCTTCGGTCGTAAAGTCGCTCATCGAGAAACTATAGCGTTTAAGAGACCGGAGG
>JANXMC010000848.1 GCA_025354825.1 Myxococcales bacterium | reverse complement strand
GGCGGGGCGCGCCGACGTAAGCCACGTGGTGCATTTAGCTGGGCCTTTTAACATCGAATCAGGAAAGCTAAAACGTATTCCTTTGTGAATACGTTCGAGGGCTCTCGAGGCAGCGCAAGCCGCGTCACCGATGCCCGCGATGGACGTGGCGCCACGTGGATGGCACTGTCCATTGCGAAGAACGATGGCGTCACGAGGTCGCATTCTCATCGTCGACGACGAAGCCAACGCGCGAGCCGCGTTGAGCGAGATTCTGCGCGACGAAGGGTATGCGACCGAGACGGCTGCCGACGGCTTCAAAGCCCTCGGTAAGCTCGATGAGTTCGCGCCGGACGTTATCCTGACGGATCTGAAGATGCCGGGTCTCGACGGCATCTCCTTTATGGAAAAAGCGCGGGCCGCAGCACCTGGTGCCGTGTTCGTCGTGATGACCGCGTTCGGTACGATCTCGAGCGCCGTCGAGGCTGTAAAAAAGGGCGCGGAGAACTATTTAACCAAGCCCCTCGACTTCGATGCGCTCGCCGCCGTCGTCGATCGGGCAATGGAAAAAGCGCGCCTCGTCCAAGAGACGCGGCGCCTTCGCGACAGGCTTCGAGAGCGCAACGCGCTGGGTCATATCGTTACCGATGATCCGCAGATGCGAGAGCTCTTGGAGATGGTCGGTCAAGTGGGACCGAGCCGCGCAAGTGTGCTGATTACCGGCGAGAGCGGCACCGGGAAGGAGCTCATCGCCGAGGCTATTCACGTCGCGTCTCCGCGCGCGAAGTTGCCATTTGTTAGGATTCATTGCGCGGCCCTCGCGGAGTCGCTTTTAGAGAGTGAGCTCTTCGGGCACGAGCGCGGAGCGTTCACGGGCGCCGTCGCGAGGCGCGAAGGGCGCTTCAAGCAGGCCGACGGCGGGTCGCTGTTCCTCGACGAAATCGGCGAAATTCCCCTGGCGACGCAGGTGAAGCTGCTGCGATTTCTTCAGGAGCGAACCTTCGAGCGGGTCGGCGGCAACGAGACCCTCAAGGTCGACGTGCGGATCATCGCGGCGACGAACCGCTCGCTCAAAGACGAGATCAAAAAAGGGAACTTCCGCGAAGACCTCTATTACCGACTCAACGTCGTGGCTCTCGAGCTCCCTCCGTTGCGCGATCGCAAAGCCGACGTCCCTGCCCTCGCGAGCTTCTTTTTGAAGCGGTACGCCGCCGAGAATGGCAAGACCTTGTCGAGCATCGCGGGCGACGCGCTGTCGGCGCTCACGTCCTACGCGTGGCCGGGCAACGTGCGAGAGCTCGAGAACGCGATCGAACGCGCGGTGGTCCTCTGCGACGGGCCGCGCATCGAGAAAAAGCATCTGCCGTCGTCGGTAGTTCCCGCCGGCGACGGCGAGCGCGTGCCCGCGATTCCCGGGACGACGATTCAAGACTTGGAGCGCTACGCCATTTTGAAGACGCTCGAGTCGTGTGGCGGCTCGACGTCGCGCGCCGCCATGATCCTTGGGATTTCGACGCGCAAGATTCAGTACAAGCTGCACGAGTACGGAGAGCCGGCGCCCGGACGAAATACAAGCGACGGGCCGCTTCTCGACGTGAAAGAGGAGCCATGAGCACCGATGTGATTCTCCGCGTCGACGGGCTCGGCAAGACGTTTCGCAAGCCGTTCTCGGGTCGCAAGGTCGAGGCCGTAAAAGGGATTTCCCTCGAGGTCTCGCGGAGCGAGATCTTCGGTTTCCTCGGCCCCAATGGCGCGGGGAAGACGACGACCATCAAGATGCTCACCGGGCTCATCGCACCGACGAAGGGGTCGGCGACGCTCTTCGGGATGCCCGTACCTTCGCCCGACGCGATGGGAAAAGTTGGGTTTCTCCCGGAGAATCCGTACGTCTATCCGTATCTCACGCCGCGCGAGTTCGTCGAGCTGTGCGGGCAGTTGAACGGCGTGACGGGGGCGAAGCTCAAGGCGCGCGTGAACATCTGCCTCGAACGCGTTGGCGTCATGTACGCGGCCGATCGCGGCGTTCGCACGCTGTCGAAGGGAATGCTCCAGCGGGTCGGCTTCGCCGCGGCGCTCGTTCACGAGCCCGAGCTCTTGATCCTCGACGAGCCGATGAGCGGCCTCGATCCGGTTGGCCGTAAAGAGATTCGGGATCTCATCGTCGAAGAGCGCGACGCTGGGCGAACCGTCTTTTTCTCGAGCCACATTTTGAGCGACGTCGAGCTGCTCTGCGATCGCGTGACGATCTTGCGTAAGGGCGAGGTCGTCGTCGCCGGCGCGCTTCGCGACCTTTTGAAGACGGACGTTCGGCGAAGCGAGATTGTGCTCACCGGCGTGACGCCGGAGCTCGAGGCGACGCTCCGCGGGCTCGGGGTCACCCTTACGAATCGGGGGGTGCAGCAGCACTTCGAGGTCGAGGGTGAAGCTTCGCTGCGCGACGTTCTCCAACGCGCGCTCGCCGCGGGAGCGAACGTCGAAGGCGTCACCCCGAAGCGCGAAACGCTCGAGGCCGTGTTCGTTCGGCAGGCGCTCTAGAAGCGGCCGGTCACTCCGAAGAGCGCGCCGTCGACGGCGCCGCTCGCCGATTCGCGCGCGACGGTCGGCATCACGAACGGCACCAGAGACAGCCGCGGCGGGTTCTCGCGGGGGCGCGTCTCTCGGCGCTGCGGAACGAACGTGAGCTGCGCGTGGACGACGCCGACGATTGCGGTGAGGGCGAACGCTCCGTAGGCGCCGAGGTTCACGTAACGCGTCGTCGACGCGCTATCGAGGTACCGCTGCGCAAGCGCCGAATCGCGGTTCGAATACGCTTCGGAGGCGCGGCGAAGCTGATCGAAATACACGGGCACGGCCACGCCGCCGACGGCGACGAACGCGAGCTCGGACGACAGGAAGAACCAGCCGAGCGTCTTCTGGCCGTTCTGAAATTGCCCCGCGCCGAAAGGGACCAGCGCGATGAGGCGAGAGTGCGTTTCGACGACGCTCTCTTCGCGCGCGAGGCGCTCGAGCGTCGCGAGTCGATCGGCCTCGCGGCGCTTGTCGGCCTCCTCGCGGGCGCGCCTATCGGCCTCGCGACGCGCGGCTTCCTGGGCCGTGGCGCGAAGGAGCTCGCGAATGTTGGCGCGCGTGTCGATGAACGCGTTGATGACGTCCGTTGGGTAGCTCAGGGGGTCGGGGTCGAATGACGGATCGTCGAGCAGGAGCCGCTCGAAGAGAGCCTCGGCCTCGCCCTTTTTCCCCTTCGCGTACAGCACCGCGCCCCACAGCATGCGCGCCTGCGCGAGGAGCGCGCGGTCCCTCAACGTGCCCGATTTCGGATCGAGCATCGCGCGAAAGCGCGCGTCGGCTTCGTCGTACTGCCTCGCAAGGTACGCGTTGCGGCCCTTCTCGAGATCGGTCTGCTCATCGGCCCGCGCCGTCGCGGCGAGCGCGAACAGCGCCATCGCGAGGGCGAATACAGCGGGTGAGTGTCGACGCGGAAGCCAGGGCACGGGGTGCCGTAGAGCGTATCAGGGCGCGCCGAGAAACGTCACCCGTGCTTCTTTTCCCGCAGTCAGGGGCACTTCGCGCGTTCGGTTCGACGGAAGCTCCAAGATGTGAACGCTCGACTTGTACTGCCGCATCGGCACGGGCGCCGCGACGCCGGCGCGGAGATAGACCGACGGCTCTTCGACGACCTGGTACGTGAGGGTCGGGTCACCTTCGACGGTGAGGCTCGCAGGACGGACCGAGAGCACGATGGTCAGTGCGTCCTCGTGCGCGCCTTCGTCGACGTGGACGGCGCGGGGTTCGCATACGTCGCTCACGCAGGCGAAGTGAAGCTCGTGGGCTTTGCCGTCGAGCGCAATCCGATACGGCACCGTGACCTCGGCGGGCGCGCCTTCGTCGACGGCGACGAGCACACCGAAGTGCGGCCACGTGCTCGCGACCGTGACGACGCGCTCGATGGCGCGCGCAGGCGGCGGCGCAGGCGGTCGTGATGGCAGGGCGGCGTTCGTCGCGGACGACGGGGTCGCGGTCGGCGTGATCGAAGGTTCGGCCGTCGCGACGGGGGCGACGCCGTTGGGAATGCGCGGCACCGCGCGCCCTATGCCGTCGGTGCGCGGCGGGACGACGACGGTGGGATTGTCTTCGGCCGACGTGAGCGTTCTCGTGAGCGCGAAGGCCACGCCACAAAGCACCAGAGCCACGCCGAGCGCGCGCGCGGCGCGCCGGAGAAAACGGCTGCGCGCATCGGCGCGATGCATCGTCGTCACCACGCGCAGCAGCGCGGCGTCGTCGGGCGCGTAGGCCAGCGCGCGGTTGTAATCTGCCGCCGCCGCGATGGCGTCGCCGCTCTTGCGCGATTCGGAGCCGCGCGCGCAGAGCACATCGATCATCGATGTCTTGTGGCGCGCCGCATACGCGTCCGGTGCATCGAGCCACGCTTCCAGCTCCGCGCGGGGCGTGACCATTCCGAGGCGGCGCAGCTCTGTCACGAGCGCGTCGCGCATCGCCGTGGCCGACGGAAAGCGGTCTTCGGGTTTTCGTGCGAGCGCGCGATCGACGAGCTTGCTCCACGGCCGACCCACGGTCGGTCGCTCGCGCTCCGCCGCCGGATAAATCCCATCGAGCACGCGGCGGAGCACCTGCGCGGGGTTGTTCCCTTCGAACGGCAAGTGACCGACGAGACACTCGTAAAGAAGGACACCGAGGCCGAAGACGTCTGCGCGCTCGTCGACGTCGCCGCCTTCGATCTGCTCGGGCGCCATGTGCGCGGGGCTGCCGAGGACCTGCCCCGTCGACGTGACACCCTGGGCGTCGAGGAGCTTCGCGATGCCGAAGTCGGTCAGCTTTACGACCACGCGTTCCGATGCGTCGGGCGACGGCATCATGCGCGAGCCGCTCTCGCCGAGCGATGCCGCGTCGGTCGCCATCGAGTTGGTGCTCGCGTCGCGCGGGCGTAGCTCGATGATGACGTTCTCGGGCTTCACGTCGCGATGCACCACGCCTGCGCCGTGCGCGTGGGCGAGGGCGCCGAGAAGCTCGATCGTGATCGCTACGGCAACTTCGGGCGGGAGAGCACCGTGGTCGCGAAGGAGCTTGCGAAGCGTGACGCCGCGAAGCAGCTCGACGACCAGATACTGCTCGGCCTCGCTCTCGGACGAGACGTCGAAGACCTCGACGATGTTCGGATGGCGCAGCTTCGCGACCGCTTGCGCCTCGACGAAGAAGCGGTGCTTCACTTCGGGCGAGTCGCGAAGGTGCGGGTGAATCACCTTCAGCGCGACGTCGCGACCGAGGCGCGCGTCGTGCGCGCGGTACACGGTCGCCATCCCACCGTGGCCGATCTCCTCGACCACGTCGTACTTCGTGATCGCGAGATGTCGACCCGTGTGGGCGGGGGCGCTGGCCGCGTCCATCGTGGGGGGAGTCTAGCGGTAGCCGGTCAGGCCTGCACGCGCGCGAGAAGCTCTTCGTGGTACGCGCGGAAGGCGCTCTCTTGGGGCCACTCGGGGGCGCCGAAAATGAGGTCGCGGGCGTCCGCCGAGCGTCCGCTGTCGACGGCGACCACCGCGGCGGCGTAGCGCATGGCCCAATGAACGAGCGGCGACGCAGACGCCGCACGCTCCAGGAGCTTGCGGTCGGATGCGAGGCTCTCGTGGGCGAACGCGCGGGCGAGCGCCGCGACACCTTTGCGAAGGCGCGCGACGCGCTTGCGGGCGAGCGGCCCCGACACGGGCATCGGCATGCTCTCGAGCGCGCGGGCTTTCTCGATGGCGGCGCCGCGATCCCCTTCAAACGTGTCGAGGAGCGCTTCGACGAACAGCCGCTGCTCGATGGCGGCTTCCCACGCCGGCCCCTTGACCGACCGCGCGAGCGCGTTGCGCGCCGCCTCGATCCAGCCGTAGGCGGCGTAGGCCGTAGCGGCCATGAGCGGCGCCATCGACTCGGGGTACGTGATGCGATCGAGCGTCCCCTGCCACGAGCCGAGAACGCGCTTCACGTCGCCGGACATGAGCAGGCGACGCATGCGCCGGCGCGCGAGGAACGCGGGCAAGACAGTAAGCGCGACGATTGCCGCGAACGGGACGAGGAACCGCGGATCGCGGAACGCCATCTGCGCCGCGAGAGCCGCGCATGCGACGAGGGCGAGGAGCGGGAAGACCGAGGTCGGCCGCGCGCGCGTTTTGGTTGGCTCGCTCAAGCTACTTCTTTAGATCTAAGGCTCGCGTTTGCTCACGCAAGCAAGGCTACGGCCCGCTCCACCGATGGGGAAGCGGGCCGTCGTTCGCGTCGTCGCTAGGACGACGCGACTAATCGACAGGGTCTTTGATCTTCCCGCCGTCGTTGAGCTTGCCGGGGTCGCCGATCGAGTGACGGCGGAGGTAGCCGCGGACGTGGGCGCGCTCCATCGCCGCACGGCGACCGATCTCGCTCACGTTGCCGCTGCACTCGGCATACAGCGCCGTGAAATACTCGCGCTCGAACCGCGCCAGCACTTCGCGTTTCGCATCTTGGAAGGTGCGACCGCGCGTGGGCGTCGACTCGGCTGCGCTTCCGCCGATGAGCGGCGAGAGGTGCGCGGCGAGGTCGATCGGTCCGTCTTTCGCGAAGGCCATGGCGACCGCGACGACGTTGCGAAGCTCGCGAACGTTGCCCGGCCAGTCGTGGCGCATCAACCGCTCGAGCGAGTCGTTGGTGATGCGGTTATAGGCGTTTTTGTCGCCCATATCTTCCATCATCCGACGCGTCAGAGCAGGGATGTCTTCCAGGCGCTGACGCAGCGAAGGGAGATCGACCTTCACTTGGGCAACGCGGAAGTACAAGTCGCTTCGGAACGTCGCCGTGTTGACCTCGCGAACGAGGTCGCGCCGCGTTGCCGCGACGACGCGAACGTTGACCGGGCGATACGAGTTCGAGCCGACGGCCTTGATGCGCTGCTCGGCGAGCGCGCGCAAAAGCTTGGGCTGAACGTCGATCGGCAGCTCGCCGAGCTCGTCGAGGAAGATCGTCCCGCCGTCGGCTTCGACGAACGGAGAGACGCGCTTGTCGACGGCGCCGGTGAACGAGCCGCGTTCGTGGCCAAAGAGCGCGCTCTCGGCGAGGGTCGCCGGGATCGAGCCACAGTCGACAACGACGAACGGCTTGTTCGCGCGATGGCTTGCCTGGTGGATGGCTTGCGCAACCAGCTCTTTGCCAGTGCCCGTCTCGCCGAGGATCAGAACCGTGAGGTCTGTCGGCGATGCTTTTCGTAAGCGCTCAAACACCGTGCGCATGCCGGCGCTGGCGCCCACGAGGGGGCCAAAGCCGTTTATTTCCGGGACCTCCACTTGTTCGGGCCCCGAGGGCGCGAACTCCAACATGGACTCGCCACAGACGATGAACGTGGGCTTGATGAGGAAAACTTCACCAACACGCGTATCGCCTATGAACGATCCATTGCGCGAGCCTAGATCCCGAAGACGGACTCCACGTTCCGTCGCGAGCAATTCTAGGTGCACCGCGCTGACTTTTTTATCGTCGAGCACGAGGTCGCAGGCGTCATTCCGCCCGATCACGAGCGTTTCAGGACCGACATCGAGCTTTGGCTTCGACGCTTTGCCCTTCGTGACCGTAAGCGTGCCACCGCGAACCTCGACCCGCCCCTTCGCGACGATTGTCGACTCCACAGCCAAGGTTTCTATCACGGGCTTGGCAAAAACCACCAAACAGTTGAAGGTGCGCTTCGTGAATCGCTCGTTCTCGCGCGGGTTTGAGCAT
>JANXMC010000839.1 GCA_025354825.1 Myxococcales bacterium | reverse complement strand
TGACGAAGCGCTCGAACCACATGCCGATGTTCACGAGGATCGAGATGACGAACATCACCGGGATGCTCGTACGCGCCTTCTTGAACCAGAAGATCTGGGGGAAGATCACGTTGCAGGAGATCATCGTCCAGTACGCCCAGGCATAGGGGCCACCGGCGCGGTTCAGGAACACGTACCACTCGTACGGGCTACCCGAGTACCAGGCGGTGAAGAACTCCATGCCGTACGCGTACACAACGAGCATGCCCGTCACGAGGATGATTTTGTTCATCAACTCGAGGTGGAGCATCGTGACGATGTGCTCGAGCTTGAAGACCGTTCGCGCGATCAGGAGCACCGTCATAACCATCGCGAAGCCTGAAAAGACAGCTCCGGCGACGAAGTAGGGCGGGAAGATCGTCGTGTGCCAGCCAGGCTCGACGGAGGTCGCGAAGTCGAACGAGACGACGGAGTGCACCGAGAGAACCAGCGGCGTCGAGATCGACGCGAGGATCAGGTACGCGCGCTCGTAGTTTTGCCAGTGACGGTGCGAGCCGCGCCAGCCGAGGCTGAGGGCGCCGTAAATCTGCCGACGAATCTTGCTGTCGACGGAGCGGTCGCGAAGCGTCGCCAGGTCGGGGATGAGGCCGACGTACCAGAAGAGCAGCGAGACCGTGAAGTACGTCCCGACGGCGAACAAGTCCCAGAGCAGCGGGCTCTTGAAGTTCGGCCAGACGCTCATCGAGTTGGGGAGCGGGAACATGTAGTAGGCGAGCCAAGGCCGGCCGACGTGAATGCCCGGGAAAATGAGCGCGCAGATGACGGCGAAGATCGTCATCGCTTCGGCGAAGCGGTTGATCGCCGTGCGCCAACGCTGGCGGAAGAGGAAGAGGACGGCCGAAATCAGCGTCCCGGCGTGGCCGATGCCGACCCACCAGACGAAGTTCGTGATGTCCCAACCCCAGTAGACGGGGGAGTTATTTCCCCAGATGCCGACGCCTCGCCAAACGAGGTACGTGACGGCCGCGCCGAACAGACCGGCGAATGAGAGGGAGATCAGAAAGAGGATCCACCAACCGCGCGGCGCCTTGTTCTCGGTGACCCGGCTCACCGAGTCGGTGACGACGCGGATACTCGTTCCTTCACCGACGAGCGTCTGCTCGCCGATGTCCTTGATGGGCTCGAAGTAGCTCATCCGTGCTTCTCCGCTCCTTCGCCCGCGCCGTTACCGTGCGAGGGGGATACCGTTTCCAATTCGGGATTCGGATTGCGCACCTTTGCGAGGTACGTCGTCCGGGGCGCCGTGCCGATCTCCCCGAGGAGTCGGTAGCGGCGATCGAGCTCGGTGAGCTTGGCCACGCGGCTCGTCTTGTCGTTCAAGTCGCCGAAGACGATGGCGTCCGCCGAGCACGACTGCTGGCAGGCGGTCACAATGTCTCCGTCGCGAATGTCGCGACCCGCACGCTTCGTCTCGATCTTCGCGCGCTGGATTCGCTGCACGCAGTACGTGCACTTCTCCATGACGCCGCGCATGCGGACGGTGACGTCGGGGTTGTATTGCATTTGGATCGTCTTCGGCGGGTCGATGGGAGCCGCCGTGAGATCGCCCGGGTTCCAGAACTCGGACTTCCAGTCGAGGTAGTTGAAGCGCCGAACCTTGTAGGGGCAGTTGTTGGCGCAGTACCGCGTGCCGATGCAGCGGTTGTAGGCCATGTCGTTGAGGCCCTCGGGCGAGTGCGCCGTCGCGTTGACCGGGCAGACGTTCTCGCAGGGAGCCTCTTCGCACTGCACGCAGGCGAGCGGCTGGTGCGCGACCGACGGGTTCTCCTCGTCGCCGACGAAGTAGCGATCGAGACGGAGCCAGAGCATCTCGCGGCCTTTACCGACCTGCTCTTTACCGACGACGTGGATGTTGTTCTCGGCCTGGCAAGCGACCGTGCACGCGTTGCACCCGGTGCACGCGTTGAGGTCGATCGTCATGCCCCACTTGTGCCCCTTGGTGTAGTCGGCCTTTTTCCAGAGGGGCAGGCTCTGGGGAGGCGGCGCCTCCATCTCGGCGAACTTGGGCTTCTGCTTGTACGTGGCGAGCGTCGCCTCGCGTGCGATGGGGCGCCCCTCCATCGAGTTGTGGTCTTGCGTCTGCGAGATCTTGTACTTCTCGCCCGTGCTCGAGAGCTTCACGTCACCGGCGAAGGTGAGCGCGTCGAGCGTGCGGAGCGGGTAGACGTTGAAGCCGCGGAAATCGCCCACGCGACCGGCGTTGGTGCGGCCCCAGCCGAGGAACGCGGTGACCGAGTTGTCGGCGTGACCCGGCGTGATCCACGCGGCGATTTGGATGGAGACGCCGCCGCGCGTGAGCGTGACGAGGTCGCCCCCCTTGATGCCGAGGGCCTTCGCCGTAGCGGGCGAGAAGGTCGCCACGTTGTCCCAGACGATCTTCGTCATGGGGTCGGGCAATTCGCAGAGCCACGAGTTGTTGGCGTGGCGCCCGTCGACGAGCTTGGGGCAGAGCGAGAAGACGACTTCGAGGGCGTCCTTCGTCGGCGCGGCTGCGACCTTGAGCTTGGTGAGCGCGGTTGCGACGTCGCCGCCCTTGAGCGCGGGGGGCGCTGCGAAGGCGGGCGCGCTGCCGGCGATGAGACCGTCGCGAAGGGTGCGCTTCCACGCGTGGTCCGTCGTGAAGGCGGCGCCGGCCGACGCGTTGAACGTGGTGCGAACGAGGTCGAGCATTTTCCGCTCGGGCGTCGCCGCGATGAGCGCGAGGAGCTCGATGTCGGACCGCGTGTCGCGGAGGGGGAGGATGAGCGGCTGTTGAATCGTCAGCGTGCCGTCGAGGCTCTTGAGATCGCCCCAGTTCTCGTACTCGTGGTTGCGCGGGAGGTGCCAGGCGCACTTCACGCTGGTCTCGTCGACGTGCGACGAGAGGTGCACCGAGACGGGGATCTTCGCGAGGGCCGCGGCGAACGCGACGTCCGCCGGCGCGTCGTAGACGGGGTTGCCGCCGAGGAGCACGAGCGTGTCGACCGAGCCTGCGTTGGCGGCGTCGACGAGGGACTTGATGTCGGTCGCGACGTCGACCTCGTCGGCGTCCGCGGGCGCGGCGAGCTGCAGCGTCGTGCCGATGTTGCCGAGCGCTTGGTTGATCGCGAGACCGAGCGCGTGAACCGCCGCGGGCTGACGCGAACCGATGACGATGAGGCCGCGCCCCTTCGAGGCGGCGAGCTCCTTCGCGACGGAGGTGACCCAGGCGGCGGGGACGCCCTCGGGGAGCGTGAGCTTCTTGCCCGCGGCCGCGACGTCGCCCAGCTC
>JANXMC010000580.1 GCA_025354825.1 Myxococcales bacterium | reverse complement strand
TCCAGACGACCGGTGAGTTCCTGGACCTCAATCGCAACGACGCGCAGGAGATGATCCGCGTCCTCTCGGCGTGGCTCGCGCGACCCGTCAGCCGCATCGTGGTCGACAACGAGGGCGGGGACACGACGGTGATCGTGGAGCGCGACGGCAGCCACATCGCGCGAGGCACCGAAGTCATCGTCATCGAGGACGAGCGTGACGAACGCTCGCATGCCGAATCGCGACGCCCTACGTAGCGCGGCCGGCTTCGTCGGCGAACGAGAAGCCGCCCGCGTTCTTTTTTGATGCACACCGGGGCCAGAGCTTGCCGCCCCTCGGACCCAGCGCGCTGGCGAAGCGCATCGTGCGCTGGGCGCTCAGGCGCGCGTGGATAGCTGCGCGCGCGTGGCTTGAAATCTGACGCCGTGCCGCGCGGGCTCGCCGCGCGGCAGGTGTCGCAAGCGCGACGTATCGAAACGCAACGAACGAGCGCGAAGGACGCGAATGCGAAACGTGAAGAACACCCCGTCGGCGAAGCGCGCCGCACGTCAGGACCATCGCCGGCTCGCGCGCGAGAAGCTTGTCGACATGCGCGCACGCCTGAGCGCGGCCGTCGGAGCGCGCAAGGGGCGCCTGAAGGAACTCCAGGAGATCTGCCGTCGGCAGCGCCTTGCGCTTCGCGACTCCCTGCGGTCCACGCGTGAACGCGGGCTTCGCGAGATCGCGGAGCGCGCGAAGGCCGAGCACCTGAAGGTGCGAGAAGACTGCCGGAGCCAGAAAGCGGCCGCGAAGAAGTCCGGCACCGATACCGTCGCCTCCGCGCGCGCGGCGATGGCGGCAGCGCGCAAGCTCGTTGCCGCGAAGGACCGAATCGCTACGAACCAAAAGGTTCGCGAGGAGGCGTTCGTTCGCGACCATGACGTCGCGCTTGCCAACCACGTTGCCCACTCGGCGATGTTGGGATTGCTCGGCCCGCTCTACGAGCGCGTACGCCCGACCAAGAAGAGCGGCGAGACCCGTTCGGAGCAGATTCTGAAATACGCCGAGGCGCACCCCGAGCAGGTGCACGCGATTCTTCACCCCGCTGTCGACGCGTCGATTGCGAGGACCCGGGCCGAGATCGCCGCCGTCGAACGGGAGAATGCAGGCGCCACCCCGATGTCTCTCGCGATGCTCACACCCTATGTGCTTGAGCGCGTCGTCGACCGGGCTTACGTCCAGGTCCCGCGCGTGCCGTATGGCAATGCGAAGGTGAAGAGCTTCACCTTGGCGACGGTCAACGCGAAGAAGCCGCCCACGCGGCCCATGAAGGGCTTGCGGAGCGCGCCCGCTCCCGGGGTTGTCCGGCCGCCGAAGGGCCGCAAAGCGATCACCCGGCCGACGGTGCGACCCTCGCGTGACAGGACGACGGTTCCTGCGCTTCCTCACGGCGGCACGTCGGCGCTCGTGCCGCCCGCGCGTGCGGCGAACGACTTCGAAGCGACGCACGGAGTGGGCGCATCGCGCATCTTGCCGATGTCAGGATCCGACCAGGCCGGTCCGGAAGTGGTGCAGCTCCTTAGGCGTAAATCGAGCCCTGAGACGGTGAAGGCGCCGGAGCTCGGGGACACAGCCGACATCGCCAAGCGCATCCGCCAGGACATCGCGACGGCCATCAAGGAACGTCGACTGCCGAAGGCCACGTACAGCGTTCGGACGTCGAAGTATTCGATGGGCTCTTCAATCACCGTCGAGGCGTCGAAGCTTCCCTTCCCCGTCATCAATCCCGACGCGTACATCGTGCCGAATGGATGGACGCACGTCACCTTCGACAGCGCGAACTTCCGAAGCCGCTTCACGCGCGCCGCGCGCGACGTCGAGGTGACGCTGAACGCGATCGTCGACGCGTACCACTGGGATCAGTCGGACCTCGCGTCGGACTACCACCACGTTCGCTTCCACCGCGACGTCCGAATGACCGAAGACGCGCGCGAGTTCAAAGCGATGGAAGCCGAGAAGGTTGCGTCAGCACGCGCGGCGACGGGAGCACGCACATGATCGCGGCGTCGACCGAGGTCAAAGAGGCGGCGCGGACCACCGCGGGTGCGAAGCGCGCGCTTCGTGAGCACCGCCGCGCGGTGCGCGCGCGCCTCGTCGAGCTGCGCGCGAAGGTGCGTGAGGCGGTTCAGGCCAAGAAGGCGCGCATGAAGGAAATCGTCCGCACGTGCCGCGAGCAGCGCCGTGCAGCGACGATTCAGATCCGCGAGAAGCGCATCGCCGCGAAGCGCGCAATCACGGACGCCGCTCGAGCGCAGCGCGCCAAGCTTCACGCGACGCACGCGGAGGCGATTCGTACAGCGCGTGTCTCCTACGATTCGGCAGTCCACGTCGCCCGCGCGGAGCTCAAAGCGGAGCGGGAGCGTCAGCGGGAAGAGCGACGGGTGAATCGCGAGGAGCGCGAACGTACCGCTGCGCTGAAGAAGGCCCACGCGGCGGGCGCATCGCACCACGCCGTCCGCGCGCCGATGGTCGAGCGCCTCGCGCCTCTTCACGCGAAAGCAAAGGCGCAGAGCGGGCCGGAGGAGTCGCTGCACGAGGCCGTGCTGCGGTACGCCGAAACCCATCCCGACGAGGCGCATGCGGTCCTTCATCCGGCCGCGGAGCACGCGCTTGAAGAGGCCGAAGCGAAGCTCGCAGAAGCGACGCGCGCCTCCGTCGCGCCCCCCTCGGAAGCGGAGCTCGAGCGGGCCGGTCGCGTGGCCGCGAAGCCGCGTGAGAAAGCGAAGAAGAGCGGCCCGAGCCGCGCGAAGAAAAACGCGGTTCCCGTCGCAACCAATTGGCAGCCATCCGGCTACGACGATCGGGTTAAGTGCGGTCGGTGCGGCCTTCGAGGAGGGCTTCATCGCGCGAACGACGGGAGGTGCCCGCCGCACACGATGTGGGGAGCGGCCCTCCCCGATCCGTTCTCCGATCCTTCTCTCGACGGCAAGGCGCTCGACACGGCGCTCGCGAAGTATTGGGGCGCGAGCAAGTCGGTCTATGTGCCGCTCAGTCGAAGGCCCTACGTTGAGCCCGCGGCGCCCCGCGATGCGACGGCGTTCGAAGAGAAGAAGGCGGCACGCGTTCAACGCATGCAAGGCCGCTCCGCAAAGCTAAGGGCGGAAGCGGAAGCCGTGTACGCGAAGGCGCGCGCCATCGGCGACCACATCCCGATGGGCCAGCCCATTCTCGTGGGCCATCATTCCGAACGACGCCACCGTCGCGACTTGAAGCGCATCGACGGCGCGTACTCAAAGGCGGCGAAGCTCTCGCGCGAGGCAGAGACGCTTGCCCCGCGCGCGAGGTCTGCGGAGCGCAACAAGACGATCTCGAGCGACGATCCCAATGCTCTCGAGAAGCTCCGCGCAAAGATCGCAGATCTCGACGAGGACCGCGCACGAGGCGTCGCGATCAATGCCGCCATCCGAAAAGGAGGCGACGTGCTCGCAGCGCTTACGAAGCTCGGTCTCAAGCAGGACATCGCGCGCAAGTTCCTCGAGAAGGACTTCGCAGGTCGCGTGGGCGTCCCTGACTACCAATTCAAAGGCAACAGCGCCGAGCGCCGCCGCCTCGAGCAGCGCGTAAAGGTGCTCGAGGCGCAAGCCAAGGCCGCACCGAAGCCCTCAGAGGACGTCGGCCTCGCGACGATCTCGGAAGCCGACAACCGCGTGCGCGTCGTCTTCCCGTCGATACCGCCCGAACCCCTCCGGCGTGCGCTCAAGAGCGCGGGGTTCCGTTGGTCGCCAACCGCGGGCGCGTGGCAGCGCCACGCAAGCCACGCGGCGTGGGTCGCCGCGCGAAAAATCGCCGCGGTCACCGCATAGGAGACACGTTCATGCTGAGTCGAAAGCAGGGCGCAGAACAGCGCCGGTCCATCAAGCGCGACATCGATCGCGATCTTCGAGAGAAGGCGAAGGAGAAGGTCAAGGGCCTGCGCACGAAGCTGGTGGACGCGCGCGCATAAGAAAGAGCGGATGAAGGAGCTCGTGCTCCGATGCCGCGCTGAGCGGCTCACGGTGCGCACGAAGCTCCAAGAGATGCGGGCGCGCGTCCTTCACGATCTGCGCGAGACCGTGCGCGTCGAGCGCGAGGCTGCGCGCCAGGCGTGTGTCCTTCGCAAGGGCGATGCGACGTCGTCGTGTGGATCGGCCGTCGAGTGCGCGCGAAATGATTACCGCGCGGAGAAGCAGTACCAGGCGGACTTACGCCGTATCGATCGCGACAACCGCGTGCGGCACGGCATGGCACGGAAGCACGTCACGCGCGCCGAGCGACGCGGGGAATCCGACGACGAAGTCACGCAGAACATACCGAGTGAGCTCGTCGGTCTCTTTCAGCGCGTGAAGAAGCGCATCAAGGCATCGGCGCGCATCTCACGCACCGAAGCGTTTCTGAAGTACGCCGAGGAGCACCCGCACGAGGTGTTCGAGGTCATCGAGGAAAAGGCCGAGCGGATGATCCGCGACCTTGAACGGAAGCACACGGAAGCGGAGCGCGAGATGCGGCGCGCGCGCAAACCGCTCGCTCGCACGTCTCGCTACTCGGCGGCGGAGCTCGCCGCGGTTCCGTTCTGAGGGAGGCCACGATGGCGATGTCGGGCACTGAGTTTTTAGCGTCACTCCCTCCCCACGCCAGCCCGGCGCGGGAGCGCGCGATCGTGAACGCCGTACGTGCGGGGCTCTACGTGATGCCGCGGTGGTGGTCGCTCTTCAGCGCCGCAAAGGGCCACGCGCTGATTCTTTACGTCATGGAAGATGCGTTGCGCCTTGGGTCGCCTAGCGACTCGGTCCGTGTGAACGTCTGCGCGCGCACCGCGCAGCAGCTCGCCGACCTCTTCGGCTGCATCCTCCCCACGACGCGCATTTGCGATCTCGTTTGGGAGCAAGCCGTCGTGCGCATCACGCCCTGCCTGGGAGGCGCGGGCCGGGACATGAGCGACACGTCGCGCATGGCGCAGCACCACGCCGCCGTCGAGGCAAAGGTCGCCGGGCAGGAGGGTCTCGTCGAGACCGTAGGGAAGAATTGGGTGCTCTCGAACCTTCTCGCTACGCACCCCGGCAAGGCCGCCAACTACGGGTGGTTCGATCCGAAGGCGCCCTCGCGCTCGCGCCCCGGTGGCCACGGCCCGTATCCGCTCTGGCAACCTCTCGGGCTCGCGCACGACCAAGCGCACGTCGACTACTCGCAGATCCTTCGCCTCGTGCACCGGACCTGCGTCCTCGACGGCGAGGTGCGCGACATCGTCGACGTCATGCGCGATTCGACGCTCGCCTCGCTCGTCTCCGACGAAGGCGTCCTGCACGTTTCGCGGCTGCCGGGCGTGGCGCCCGAAGCCCAAGTGCTCGCGTAGCGCCCCGGCCAGCCTTTCCCTTTCTTAAAGCAACAAGGAGCAGCACCCATGCGGGTCGTCGTAAAAGGTCCACCCCCCTCACCTACGAGCGAAGCGTTCCCCGCGACGCTTCGCGATCGGAGCATGGCCGCACGGGAGAGGACTGCCGAAGCCGGACACGACGCGTTCGTGTTGGCGGGTGGCGTCGCCAAGGGCGCGTTCGCGGCGGGCGTGCTGTCGGTGCTCACCGATCCGCGCGCAGGGGTCTCGCTCTCCACGCGCCGCATCGTGGGGGCAAGCTCGGGCTCGCTGAATGCCGCCTACCTCGCCTACTGCGCGCGCGCCGGCACGCTCGCCACGTCTGGGAAGGAGCTCGCGGACATCTGGCTCGACGACGCCACCTACCGCGCTTTCGACGTCAGCCCGCGAGGCGTCCTCACGCTCGCCGGGCTCTCGACAAGCCGCGGCCTTCGCGACGTCCTCGCCCGCCACATCCACCCCTCGCGCGAGCACCACCGCGTCGACCTGCGTCTGCTCGCCACGAACATGGCCGGCGCTCTCAGCTCCATCGGCGGTCAGCCCGCGACGACCTTCGAGCACGTCTTCCGATTCGAGGGATCGGTGTTCGACGACGCCGAGACGCTCGAAGATCTCTTCACGGCCGTCTGCGCCTCGTCGGCCTTCCCGGGAGCTTTTCTCCCTGTCGACGCAGAGGTTGGCGGCGTGGTCGCCCCGTGTCTCGACGGGGGAATCGTCAACAACGCCCCGTTGAAGCACGCCATCGGCGATTTTCGCGACGTGTCGCGGGTCTTCGTGATCACGCCCTCCCCGCGCGTGCAGCACGAGGCGCCGCAACTGCGCGGCGTCAGCCTCGTGACCCATCTCGCGGACGTCTTGATTCAGGAACGGCTCTTTCGCGACCTTCGTGAAGCGGACTGCGTGAACACGGCGCTCGCGCGCCTTCACGCGGCGTTCCCCGCCGCCGATGATCGCGCTCGCGCGCTCGACGCCTTGGGCTGGACGGGGCGGAAGCTTATCGAGGTCATCGAGATCCGCCCCCCTGCCCCGCTCGAGGGCGGCGCGTTTGACGGGCTCTTCTCGCGTCAGCTTCGCGCCTCGTACATCGACGCGGGCGAGCGTGCCGCCCGGGCATGGCTGAGAGCGACCGAGCCGACACCGACCACGGAACGAAGCGCGACGCGGCGCGAAAGGATGAACGGAACGCCATGAACGACGCAGAGCTCAACGAAGCCTTGCGGCTCGCCGTCCTCAAACATGACGTCGTCCAGGTGCACGCACTGCTCGCCCGCGGAGCGAGCGCCAGCGCGCCCGCGTCCGACGACGGGTCTACCGCTCTCCACTACGCCACGCTCGACCGGCGTATCGACGTCGCCACGATGCTGCTCGCGAGCGCCACCGTGAACGTCAACGCTCAGGACGTCCACGGTCACACGGCGCTCCACCACGCTGCCGGCGTGGCCGGCATGCCGAATGGCGGGGAGATGCTCTGCATGCTCCTGAATGCCGGGGCGGACACGAGCCGCAAGGACCGCCTCGGAGAGACGCCTCTCGATGCCGCTCGCCGTTATGAGCGACGCGGCGCTGCGCCCGTTTCGTACCTCTTCGACGTCAACTGACCGTCTCCCGTCCCGCGTGCTCCGTGCGCGTGCCGCTTAGCCCCCACGTCACTTCCCCTGCCCCTTCGAGGATCCCCATGAAAGACAACAACCTGCACGACAACGACGTTCACCTCGGCGCGAGCTTCGACGTCGGCTTCGCCAGCGGGCGCGCGGA
>JANXMC010000827.1 GCA_025354825.1 Myxococcales bacterium | reverse complement strand
CGAAGCGGCATTCGCCGCCTTGGTAGAAGCCGAGGCCCCAGCCGAGCGTCGTCCCCCGGGCGTGCACGCGGAGCGCTTGCGACTCGAACGCGAGGACCCGCCCGCCGAGATCGGCGCGATTTCCGATGAGTCCGAACAGACGAGCCATGGTGTGTCTCTCCTCGAGAGCAGCCTTCCGGCGACTCTCCGATTCTCTGCTGCGTGGGTCATCACAGACTACGGATGGACGAAAACCGCAGGCTACTTTTGCATCGAGGCATCGAGTGCATCGAGGTCATCGAGACAGCGCCTGCGAAAAGGTGCGACACCGAGGCGAGCGAGGGCGAAATCGGAAGAGCGCGAGCTGGGCACCGCGGTCTCTCCCCGTCCATGCGAATGCCGTGTTGCGTTCGCGCTCACGTTCGTCACGTGAGCTTGCACTCCCCATACCAGTAAGGCGTCACGCCGAATCTTCAACTGCATCTCGCGATTCTGTCGCGATGCGAGAGTCGGTCGCAGCACCCACCGTGACGCGTGCGTGAGACGACGTGGACCCGCGCTCCGCGAGTGCGGCGCTGAGCCGCGCTTCTGTCTTCCGACGATGGCGTCGCTCGACACGGTCGGCGAACGCCCTCACGACGAAGGGCGCCGAGCCAGCCGCAATCACTGCGAGGAGCCAGATAGGAGGCCAGTTAGGAAACTCTGTCATCGGCCAGACGGTTGTGCCACATCGATCGCGCTTCGCGCGACATCGATGCGCGCGCTGGCTTCAATCGAACGTATCCATCGCGTCATCGGATCCGTCGTTCTCGGCGCCGCCGCTCGCTTGCGCGTTGCCTTCCGCCTCGTCTGTCTCGTCTCGCTCGTCTGGCTCGGCCAACTCGTCTTCGTCGTCGTCTGGGGTGTCGTCTTTGCGCGGTACCATTACGATGCTGAGAACGGCGTCGACGTCGCGGCTCCCGCGGCTCGCACTGGCGACGACACGAAGGGGGCGCGCGGCGTTCGTCCTTTGCGTCATCCGGCGCTTGCCGCGAAACGAGACGGGGCCGAGCGTGATCGCCGCAGTCGAGCCGCCACCCGGCGCGCGCGCATCGACGAGGACATGCGCGTGCCCGCACCGCTCCGGCACGTCCATGATCCCGTGATCCTGGATCGTTGAATTCGTATCGCCCGTATCCATCACGAGGTGCCACGTGTCGCCATCGCGATAGCCGTACACGAGCGTCGCCTGCTCGTTGCCCGCCTTGGTCGAGCCTGTGACAGCGCCCGCGAGCGGAACGAGCTCGACCGTCGAGCGCTCGACCTGCGTCATGCCGCGCGTGCGGGGGTCGAACCAGAAGTCCTCCCGTTCGAGATGCGCGTTCTTGTCGGCGTCGAGGCGCAGCCACTCGGAGCGGACGAACGTGACGTCGGCGCCCGTCGCGAGCGTGAGCGTGGGCGTCCGCATCACAGCTTGCGTCGACTGACCGGGCGCAATTGTGTCGAAGCAACGGTGCGCACGGTTCGCCACGGAGAGCGTGGTCGAGCCCAAGTCCTCGGGATCGCCCGGGTCGTTGCCGCCCTGGTGCGCGGCCACGAGACCCTCGAGGGTTGGAACGGAGCCTTTCACGGCCGCGATGCGCTTCGGCGCGATCGGTACGCGCGCTGTGACGCCGATGGTCGGCGCACCGTCGGCGTGGGCGACCTGGGGAGCGAGCGCAGATACGAGCGCGAACGCGAGGCACACGGTGCGGCGGCTCATAGCGACCTCAGGTAGGCCTCGAGGGCGTCGACGTCGGTCTCGGAGAGCTGCGCCGTGTGGCCCATGGTGCCGTCGGCGCCGTGGAGGAGCTCGCGCAGCGTGGCGTAGCGACCGTCGTGAAAGTACGGAGCCGTGCCGCCGACGAAACGGAGCGACGGTGTGTCGAAGCTGTCGATGGTGTCGGCCGTGGTCTTGCTCGCGACGCCGTGCTTCTCGCCATCGGCGCCAGCGCGCCCGGCGTGGCACGTTGCGCATTCGGATGCGGGGTCGCTGAAGATCGCGCGGCCGCGTGCGACGAGGTCGGCGTCGGTGCTGTCAGTCGCACCCGCACCCGCACCCGTGCGCGCGTGGGCGGCGGGCGGCGTGAGCGAGGCGACGTAGGCGATGAGCGCATCGAGCTCCGGTGCCGTGACACCCGCGCCGCTCAACCTTTGAAACGTCTGCCGCACGTGGGTGTGGACGTTCTTGCCGCCCCCCGCCCAACCGTAGGGCGCGGTCCCTTCGAGGCGCCCCACGAGCATCGGTGTCTGCCGCGGCCCTTCGGGCGTCGCCCACGTGATCGCGTCGTCGCGACCATCGGGGTGGCAGCTCGCGCATGCACGACCATCCGCGGCGATGCGTGGATCGCCAGCCGCGTGAAACAGCTTCCGGCCGAGGGCGAGGTCGAAGCGCGACGGCGGCGAGGCTTTTCGGGTAAGCGCGATGCGCGTGTTGGGCGACTTCGGCGCGTCGAGGTCGATGACGTTCAGCGTGCGATCGAACTGCGACCAGACGACCGCGCGCGACGGCCGGGGGGCGGCCCCGTCGTGTGCGTCGCGCTCGTCACTCACGTCGAGCGCGATGCCGATCGGGCCGCTGGCGACGGCGAAGCGTCGGCGCTCGGTCGTGCGCGGATCGATCGACGCGGCGTCGTACTCGACGACCGCATCGAGCCCGAGGCACGCAACGAAGAGCGAGTGGGTCTTCGCCGAGACGGCTGCTGCGCGCGGGAGAACGCAGGGGTCTTCCGCGTCTTGGTTGGCTCGTCCCGTGGCGAGCGGAAGACGAAGCGAGGCCGCGAAGGGCTCGCCCGTCCCTTCGTCGATGACGGCGATGCTCGACATCTCCGTCGGAAGGCTGCCGCCGCTGCCATAGCCCGATGGACGTTCCTCGGTGTTGCCCGGGTCGACCAGCACTTGCGGCGCGAGGACACGCCCCGATGGCGCAACCGACTTCGCGAGCGCGAACCCTTGGCAGCCGATCCGCGCCTCCTTCGCGCCGCGCGCGCCTGGCGTTCCCATTCGCGGCATCCGCCGCGGCTTGCCGTCGACCGAGCTTCGCGCGACCTGTTGGTCGCCGTCCTCGGACGCCTTTGCGTCGTCGGCCTTCGCTTTGCGCTCGCCCGTCGGATCCGACTCCGCGAGCGACATCTCGTGAACGGGCAGCCGCGCCGTCGCCGTCGCGCCGCGGAGGTCGACCACGCTCACGCGCGCTCCGACGACGTGGGACACGTACGCCTTCGCGCCGTCGTCGCTGACGACGACGCTGCGCGGATCGCGCGCGAGGTCGAAGCGTGCGGTGCGGGCGCCGGTCGCGGCGTCGTGAACGGTGAGCGCGTGCCCCCACCCGCTCGTGACGACGAGCTTCGATCCATCGGCCGTGAGCGCGAGACCGACAGGCTCGCTCTCGGCGGCGATGCGCGCGACGCTCGTGAGCGACGCGTCGCTTTTGCCCGTGGCCTCGAACACTTCGACGACGTCTCTGTCGCGCAGCGTGACGTAGATTTTACCTGAGGGGCCGATGACGAGCTGCGAAGGTTTGCCTCCGAGGCGCGTCGTTGCGATCTCTTCGGACGTGTCGATGTCGACGGCGTGAAGCACGCTGTCGTCCTCGTCGGCGACCACCGCGAGTGTCCGCGCGCCGAAGCGCGCGAGCGCCACGGCGGACCCCTCGCGTGTCGGGTGCTGCCCGCCGAGCGGCACGAGGCGAAGCGCCGGCGGCGCTACGACCGGCGCATTCGCGGTGGTGAGTGGCGGCGCTTTCGCGACGCCGTGACTACAGGCCGCGAGCCCCAGCGCGCTCGCAAAAAACGCGAGACACGAACCCACAGCCATCGGCCCAAGAGACGATCGCGACTTTCGCGTTCCCATGCCCGCTCCTTACGCGCGGCAAGGGCGGGCGCTTCCACGCGCCGCGCGCTCCGTTCGCGTTGCGGGCTGAGACGCGCGACGCTCGGAAAAGTTCCAACGAGCCTCGCGCTTTTGAAAAATCGTTACTTGTTCGGCTGCACGATGAACGGGACGACGTGCTCTTTCTCTTCGAAGCTCGCGCGGTAGGCCGTGGCAGACTGCAACGACGTAAACGGGCCGACGCGCACGCGGTACCAGGTGCCACGACCCGGCACGTGGGCCTCGGCGACGTAGGCCTTGTGGTTCCGCGCACGGAGTTGATCGGCGAACGCTTGCGCCTCGGTCTGCGTGCGGAACGAGCTCACTTGAAGCTGATAGCCGCCCTCTTTGCCAGGGCCGGTCGCCGGCGCGGCGGCCGTTGCGATTTGGGCCGACTCGCTCGCCGCACGCGTAAGCATGTCGCGCGGGCGCGTGACGACGGGCGACGCCTGGAGCACGTTCTGCGCGGGGAGCGGAACGACGGGGAGCCTGTCGGCGGCGGCGGGCGGCGGCGCGAGGAGCGCGGCCGGCGACCTGAGCGCATCGGGCGAGCCCGGCACGGGGAGCGGGCCGCTGCCGCGAACGGCGGCGAGGGCCGTCGTCGGTTTGCCGTTGTCGCTGAGAATGCCAGGGAAGGTCACTTCGCTGCCGCCGAGATCGGTCGCACGCGTGGGCGGCGTGCCCGTACCCGCAGCCGCGCTCGCCGCTTCGCGAACGCCCCTCTGCGCGATGAGCTCGCCGAGCGGATCGACGCGCTTCGCGTCGGGGGCCGACTTGCGGCCGCTGAGCGCCATCGCCGCGAAGACGATGCACGCGCCGCCCAGAGCCACGAAGGCGAAGGTCACCCCGCGCGGCGTCCGCGCCTCCGGGTCTTCCTCCTGCAGCTGCTCCAGGTCCCGCACGGCTCCGCGCTCCATCATTGGAAATGCTCCTTCGGTATCTCTCGCGTAGTCCGCGTCTCTCGTCTCGAGCTCGGCGTCGTCATGGGTCCGCCGCATCATCGGCGTCGACCCCCGTCGTGGCGTCGCTTGCAGGCACCGCCGGCCTGTCCATCCGCTCGAGCGCGCTCACGCCCAAGAGCGCGAGGGCTGCCCCATAGACGATGCGAATCGCCTCGATCCAAGC